>CAZONI010000173.1:0-5314 GCA_964581175.1 uncultured Desulfobacteraceae bacterium | reverse complement strand
TGGACCTGGTGGGAAACCCCGTTGCCGGGCGGGCTGAAACGGATTCCGTACCGGGCGCAGGCCGACTGGAGGTAGGCATGATCGTCGGCGTTTTTATTGTCTGTCTGCAGGAGGTTATGGTCCACGTACTGGACTGACAGTTCCGCCTTTACGGCGTCGATGCCCAGGGCCTCGAATTGCAGCATGGCCATGGTCCCGGTCGCATCCTGGAGAAGGGTATGGTCGATGGTGACGGCAATCTCCCGGCCTGGGATCAGGTCTCCTTCAACCAGGTGCTCCTCCAGAATCTTGTGTGTCAGGTTTTGCAGCATCCTTACTCCTTTCTCTGTCTATAGAAAATTCCCAGGCTGAACTGATCTTCCAGGGCCTCATCCATTGCCTGTTTCAGGTTCGTGGGATCGTGGCTGTCCGGGAGAGGATGGACCCATTCGTGAAGATGGTCCCAGGTCTTGAACTGTTTATCAAAGGTAACGCAGGTTGAATAGATGTGAAAGAAGGAAAACCCCTTGTGTTGAATCCCTTCCACAAGGGCTTCGGTGATTGCTTCCGGATCGCCTGCGAAGAGACGCGCCACGAAAGTCGCCCCATAAGAAAGGGCCATCAGGGTAGCATTCAAGGGAGCATCGGTCGTGCCGTGCGGGGAGGCCTTGGTCTTGAATCCGACAGGCGAGCTCGGTGACGGCTGTCCCTTGGTGAGACCGTATATGGAATTGTCGAAGAGGAGATAGGTGACATCGATATCCCGCCTCGCTATGTGGGGAAGGTGCCCGCCCCCGATACCCAGGCCGTCGCCGTCCCCGCCCACGGCAAAAACCGCGAGACGGGGATTGGCCAGTTTTACGCCCGTCGCAACCGGAAGGGCCCTCCCGTGGACCGTGTGGAGGCCGTACGTGTGGGCAAAGAAGGGGTACCGACCAGCACAGCCTATCCCCGATACAGTCACGACTTCATGGTGCGGGAGCCCCAGTTGCTGGATCGCGTTGTTCAGCCCCTGGTGGATCCCGAAGTAGCCGCATCCGGGGCACCACGTGGGGAGATTGGAGGAACGGATGGAAAAGATCTTAGAATCCTTGATTTTTGCTACTTTCTCGGCAAGGACCCTGCCTGATGTCTTCATACAATACAGCCTCCGGGAACGGTTCTGTTTCCTCTTTCGTCCGTGCGGAAAATCGCGCGCATGCCTCGCCCCTGCCTACTTTGCGAGGGACTCTATCTTCTCCAGTATGATCGACGCGGGAAACGGCTCTCCAGTCACCCTGTCCAGACGCTGCACTTCTTTTCGAAAAAGGTGCCCGATCAGGTTGGCGAGCTGGCCTTCGTAATTGAGTTCGGGAATGAGGATCTCCCCACACCGCGCCATGAACTCGCGAATGATGTCCGCGTGGTAGGGAAAGATGGAGGTAATTTTCAGTGCCCCCGCACGAATTCCCTTCTTTTCAGCCTTTCTGACGGCCTCCAGCGCTGACCCGAAAGTGGATCCCCAGGCGATGACCCCCACCTTCAGGCTGCCCCCTTTGGAAAACTCTCTTGGAGCCGGCAGGTCAGCCATTGCACCGGTAATCTTCCGGTGGCGCTTATCGCTCATGAGCATATGGTTTTGGGGCGCATAATCGGGAACCCCGATCTCCGAATGTTCCAATCCTGTCGTGGTGAAGAGGAATCCCTCCATGCCCGGGATCGACCGGGGAGAAATGCCCGATTCGGTGCGCTCAAACCGGCGGTAGCGGTCTTTCAACGACGGGTCCGGATAGACATTTCCGTCGAAAATTTCCTCCGGCACGGCACGGGGCATGCCCACATTTTCCACGCGGTTATCGAGAAAGAAGTCGGTGAGGACAATGACGGGCGTCTGATATTTTTCTGCGATCTGGAAGCTCTTCACCGTGTACCCGTAACATTCCGAAACGTTCGTGGGCGCGATGACGATACGGGCCGAGTCGCCCGGACCGCCGAAGACTGCGGCATGGAGGTCCGATTGCTCGGTTTTTGTCGGCAGGCCGGTGGCCGGTCCCCCCCGCTGGGCATCGATGATAACCGCCGGAATTTCCGCCATGACCCCGTGGGTGATGAGTTCGGTCATGAGAGAAAGGCCTGGGCCCGAAGTGGCCGTCATGGCCCTTCCTCCCGCGTAAAAACTTCCCAGGACCGCTCCGATGGAAGAAATTTCGTCTTCCATCTGGAGGAGCCTGCCCCCTTTCTCAGGCAAGGCCTTCGCCAGATATTCCATGATGGGGGTTGCCGGAGTGATGGGATAGCCGAAGTAGAGCTTCAGCCCGGCATCAAGTGCGCCTCGGGCGATGGCCGTGTTTCCCGAAAGCAGCACCCTGTCGGTCTCCTCTCCTGTTTTTTGAGGCACGGGAAAGATGCCCTTGGCGGATCGGTCAAGCTTTTCACGGGCGTACTGCAGGCCGGCATCAAAGCTCTTGATGTTTGCCAGCACAACCTTTTCCCCTTTTGGATCGAATTTCTTCCTGATGATCTCGTGGAAAGGCCCCGGCGGCAGATCGAACGCGCCCGCAAAGGCGCCGAGCGCCGTAAGGTTTCGTCCCCTGGTGGTGCCGGTTGCCCGCGCGGTGAGGTCTCGGAAAGGAACCCCGAGAAGGGTGACGTCGGGCCCGACGTGTGCGGCAATGGAGCGGCCCTCTTCAACGAAGGACGGCGGTCTGTTGTCGAAAAAAACCGTGGCGTTTTTTGCCAGGAAAGGAACTCTCGAAAGGGATTGTTCATCATCCAGGGAGATCAGCACATGGGTCTCGGAGGCGAGGGCCAGCATTTCCTCCATGCCGACGCGGGAACGGGTCACGCAGCGGCCGAACCCCCGTATTTCCGCCGGGTAGGAATCAAAGGCCATCAGAAAAAAACCCGCCTTTGAAAGGGCTGCATTCAACAATCCTCCCGCCGCAATAGTGCCGTCCCCGGACATCCCGCAAATCTCTATTGTCAGGTCCACTTCGGGCATATCAGAACTCCATCCACCAGGAAGTGTTCACGTTGATTCCTTCCACTTCAAAGATGCTTTCTGCAACGACTGCGGTCTGATCCTCTCCTCCCAGCAGATTGTTCGCCGCAGTTCTTCCGAGAATAACGGCATTGGCGTGTCCGATGGAAACCCAGTAATCCCTGAGGTCGGGGTGGTAAATTTGGGCGCAGTCCCCCGTGGCGTACACCCCTTCGAAGCCGGTATGCAGGAATTCGTCCACGAGCACGCCCCGGTCCATCCGGAACCCGCTTCGCCGGAGAAAATCGATGTCGGGCGTGAGACCGTAAAAGGCGCCGATCATGCCCACCTCCAATTCATACCCATCGTCGAACCGGGCGGCGACGCACTTTCCGGAAGGCCTGGTAAGACTCTTCAACCTCTTCCCGGAAATGACTTCAACTCCCCTGCAGGCCAACCTTTGGGAGACCTCGTCAAGGAGGGCGCCATCCGGCCGTAAGGGCCAGAAGGCATGTTCCGTGAGCATGAAATATATCTTTTTGCCGAGGTGAATCAGGGCCTTGGAAACCGCGAAGGAAGTGAGATCGCCACCGATGAGGAGCACCGAATCGGTCTCCGGGAGCATCGAAACCCATATCCGGGCATCTTCTACAGTCTTGAGGGTGAGCAGGGAATCCTCGAAGACACGGAGATACTCGGGGATCCTTGGTTTTCCTCCTACCGCGATGATGACCCCGTCAAAGGGGATTACCTCCTTGTGATCAAGGATCACTGTTTTTTTCACCGGATCCAGGTCTACCACCCGCTGTCCATGACGGAACTTGATGTTTTTGTCCGTGTACGCGTCGGGAGTAACCACGAACAGGCACTCTTCCGGGATCTTGCCGGCTATGTAATCAGGGATCAGGTGGGGGCAATATGAGCCCCCCAGATTTCTGCTGATAATGGTGACCTGTGCGTCCGGGGCCTTTTCCCGCAGGGTGAGGGCGGCCTCATTGCCGGCAGGTCCGTTTCCGATCACCAGAAAATGCTGCCCGGACATGTCACCCTCCTTTGTTCAGCAGGCGTTCAACGAGTTCCACCCGGGTCACGGAAATACAGTCCACAGGACAGACCCGCATGCACTCGCCGCACCGGATGCAGCGTTGATTATCAATCATGATGGCGTTCACTTTGCCCCAGTCCGATGTCTCCACAAGAGCGGCAATGGCTCCCGCGTCATTCAGCTTCACCTCTTCCACCAGCTTGATGCAGTCCCGCGGCGCCACATCGATGCAATACCGGCAGTAGATACAGCGCTCGATATCGATTTCGTAGTGAAGGTAACAGAGATAGCACCTCTTTGCTTCCTCCAGGCCCTGTTCCCTGGTGTATCCCGTTTCCACTTCAGGGATCGGCGGTCTGACACGATCCCGGACCGACGCGACGGTGGGCATTTCCTGCCTCGGAATAAAATCCCAGGTCCGTTTTCGCGCGGTGGTTTCGGTCTGCTGGAGTCGGACCGCCTGCTCCAGAAACTGCTTTCCGACGAGGTCCTCGGCGATGCGCTCCGCTGCCCGGCGTCCGGCGGCAACGGCCTCTATGACCGTGGAAGGTCCGGTCACGTAATCTCCGGCCGCGTAGAGCCCTGGTGCCGACGCGCCGAAGGAATCTCCGTTGGTCTTGAGGATGCCCCGAAGATCCTTGTCCTCGGGCGCAGCGAAGGGTTCCGGAGTCTGGCCGGTGGCGACCATGAGGGCGTCAGCGGGTAGGGTGAACTCGCTGCCAGGGATGGGAGTGACCTCTCGTTTTCCGTCAGGTCTGCGGTCCCCCGGCCTGGTCCGCACGAATTCCACCGCGTCCAGCTTTTCTCTCCCCAGGATGCGCGTCGAGACCATGAGCGTATGTATCGCGATTCCCTCTTTCTTTGTTTCGAGGATTTCATCCCGGGTGACGACCAGGTCTTCCTCGGTTCGCCGCAGGCAGATGGCCACATCCTCGGCCCCGAGGCGCAAAGCTGACCGCGCGCAGTCAAAGGCGGTGAAACCGGCCCCCAGCACGAGGACCCGCTTCCCGAGGACCGGAGTATTTCCGGAACAGACATCGATCATGAAGTCAAGGCCGGGGTAGACTCCCGGGAGGTCTTCCCCGGGGACATCCAGAGATCTCGGAGTATAGCAGCCGGTGGCCACAAGAACGGCATCATACCGGGAAAGGAGTGATTCGACGGTCACGTCTCGTCCTATTCTGATGCCGGTCTTCAGGTCAACGCCCAGAGAAAGGATGTGATTGATTTCATCCTCCAGAACAGGGCGGGGAAGCCTGAATTCGGGAATCCCATAGGCGAGCATGCCGCCGGGCCGGTCAAAGGCTTCAAAGAGGGTGACGGATATCCCG
>CAZONI010000172.1:0-5324 GCA_964581175.1 uncultured Desulfobacteraceae bacterium | reverse complement strand
CGAGTTGACCGGCAGGTTCTCCGTGATAGCGGGCGAGTTTTGGCTGGGTATCGCGGAGGTTCTGCAGGTCGAAGGTTTGGTTCCCGAGGCGCGAAGCGCCGAAGAACCAAACGGGAGACCGGGAACCATTGATTGACATGGCTATTTGCCTTGATAACTTGACGAAAGCGGAGTTATCAGGGAACTCTTTTGAGTATGTCTGCGTGACAGGGGTCCTCGAAACCGGTGTCGCGGTAACATTCGGGCTATGCGGCGGGCGGCGGTGGAATGGCGCTGGAGGTCCGCCCAATATCGGGGATCAGGTGATGCGTCGCGCCTGTAGGGAATCTCTGCAGGTACTATATCGTTATGGGGGACAAAGCCCGGAAGCTTTGTCCCCGAGTGAGGGATGCTTTACCCGCACTTGGTGAACCCGCAGAAATGGCAGGTCATGCATCCCTCTTCAAAGCTGATGGTCTGTCCGCATTCGGGACAGGTCTCCCCGGCCAGGCTGTACTTGTACTTGCTGCTCCTCTCGTGGGAGCAATCCTGGAGGTATCTCTTTTCGAGGATCCGGCCGATGGCGTCGGGAATGGAAAGAACGAGCCCGTCTTTCTGGAACACGGGATGTTCTCCCCCGATGCCCTTGAGCTGTTCCACAACCTTTTCCACCCTGACGCCGGACCGGAAGGCGAGGGAGACAAGGCGGCCGATGGCCTCTGTCTTGGCGGTGGTGGATCGGCCTGATTTGCCGATAGTGGCGAAGACCTCAAAGGGCCTGCCGTCATACTCTGTGACGGTGACGTAGAGGTTCCCCATCCCGGTGAGCATCTTGGTGGTGAAGCCGTCCAGCGTCTCGGGGCGTTCTTTCACCGCGGTCATGAACCCCTCGTCCACGGCCTTCTTCTGACCGAACGAGAGGACCTGCTCCTCTTTGCTGCCGTCCCGGTATATGGTGACGCCCTTGCACTGGAGACGGTAGGCCAGGTCATAGACCTTCTGCACGTCCTCGGTGGAGGCGTCTTTCGGGAGGTTTACGGTCTTGGAGACCGCGTTGTCCGTGTATTTCTGGAAGGCAGCCTGCATTCGTACATGCCATTCAGGGGTCACGTCGTGGGCCGTGACAAAGACCTCCTTCACGTCATCCGGGATATCGTCCAGGTCGTGAATGGAACCCTTCTGTGCAATGGTATCCATCAGCTCCCGACTGTAGAAACCACGTTCCCTGGCTATGGTTTCAAAATGGGGGTTGACCTCCAGGAGTTCGTCGTTGTCCATCACGTGCCGCACGAAGCTGAGGGCGAACAGGGGCTCTATGCCGCTGGAGCAGCCGGCGATAATGCTCAGGGTGCCGGTGGGCGCTATGGTTGTCGTGGTGGCATTGCGGTACACGCAGTCTTTGCGGTCTTTGAAGACGCTCTTCTCGAAGTTTTCAAAGGTGCCGCGCTGGGCTGCCAGGTATTTTGTGGCCTCGTGGGATTCCTTCTGGACGAAGGCCATGACTTCTTCGGCCAGTTCCAGGGCCCGTTCAGAATTGTAGGGGACCCGCAGCTGGTACAGCATATCGGCAAAGCCCATCACACCGAGGCCTATTTTCCTGTTTCCCCGCACCATGCACTCGATCTCGGGGAGAGGATACTTCGACATATCGATGGTGTCATCCAGGAACCGGACCGAAAGCCAGACGGTTTCCCGGAGCGCCTCGTAATCGACGGCCGGCTCTTCATCGTTTTCGATGACGAATTTTGCCAGGTTGATGGAGCCCAGGTTGCATGCCTCCATGGGGAGAAGCGGCTGCTCGCCGCAGGGGTTGGTGCTTTCAATCTCACCGAGTTCGGGGGTGGGATTGTCCCGGTTTATCCGGTCCAGGAATACGATGCCCGGGTCGCCGTTTTCCCACGCCTGGCGCACCAGGGCCTGGTACACCTCCCTGGCGTTGAGTTCACCCACCTTCTTGTTTTCCCTTGGATCGATCAGGGGGTATGTTTGATCCTTTTGCGCGGCCTCCATGAATTCATCCGTCACGGCCACCGAGATGTTGAAATTATTCAGCTCCTTGTTGCGCTTCTTGCAGAAGATGAACTCCAGGATGTCGGGATGATTCACCTTCAGGATGGCCATGTTGGCCCCTCTCCTGGTCCCCCCCTGTTTGACCTGCTCCGTGGCGGTATTGAAGATCCTCATGAACGATACCGGACCTGAAGCGATTCCCCCGGTCGTTCCCACTCGGCTGTTCTTCGCCCTGAGGCGAGAAAAGCCGAAACCGGTTCCTCCCCCTGATTTGTGGATCAGCGCCGCATTTTTCAGGGCATCGAAAATTCCTTCCATACTGTCTTCAACCGGCAGGACAAAGCAGGCGGCGAGCTGTCCCAGCTGGCGCCCGGCGTTCATCAGGGTAGGGGAGTTGGGCAGGAATTTGCCTTCCGTCATGATCCGGTAGAACAGCTCCTCCATTTCCAGGACCTTGTTCGCATCCCGGTAAGCCTTCTCGGCCCGTGCAATATGATGCGCCACTCTCCTGAACATCTGTTCCGGCGTCTCTATGGCCCGGCCTTCCGCGTCTTTCTTGAGGTACCTCCGCTGGAGCACCTTGTGGGCGTTCTGGGAAAGGATCAGCTCATTCTTGACGAAAATGGACTGGTCCAGGTGGATGGGAGTTGCCTTCGTGAGCCCGTAGTCCAGCAATTTTGCCTCGATTATTTTCTCCAGGATGGGTATAGTAATTGTCTGGAGTTCCATCTTGGCAATCTCCTGCCTCAGGAAGCGGCTGATATCCAGCGCCTGGTCCGTATCAATCTCATTTCCCTTTCGCAGAAGATCGGAAAGACGGTGGTCATCCCACCGGTAGGTGTTGAGATCAAACGTGCCTTCTTCCGTGATCAGGATTTTGCTGTCTTGGCCCATGAAAGTCCTCCATTTCTTATTGCCATGGTGTGGTTGGATGCTTGAAAAGCCGTCCGGAATTCCATATTTCTTATATAACATCCTCGGGCGAAATGCACGAGTTTATAGACCTTCTGAGAGCAACAGGTGCGGGTGCACGATAGGTAGCTGAACAAGAAGGAACTCTATTTTAGACACCACATGTAGTATGTCAAGAAAAATCAGACCCAACATGTAATGTTTTTTTGGGCAAGCAGAAAAAGATTTATTAAGGAATTCAGAATCCAGCCTGGCCGCTGGCCGGTGGGCCAGTTTGATCGAGCAGGAAACTTCGGTCTTGTAGCATGAAGTTTCATACAAGGAGTCAGAATTCAGAATGAAACGGCCGCCCGCAAAGAGATTCCAAGATTTGATTGTCTCCACGTACAGGCCCTACTTCGTGCCCTTCCCGGGATTTTTCCAGAAGGCCATGCTCTCGGATGTGCTGGTGCTCCTGGATTCCGTGCAGTTTCCCCTGGGGACCACCTGGCTGAACAGGAACCGTTTCAAGAACGACCAGGGGACCTACTGGATGACGGTCCCGGTGTGGAGAAAAGGGCTCGGACTCCAGAGGATCAACGAGGTGAAGATTTGCCGGGAACGTCCCTGGGCCAGGAAGCACCTTGCGGGGCTCAGGGCCGCCTACGCGAAGGCCCCTTTTTTTGAAGAGCACGAGCCTTTTTTGGAGAACCTTTTTTCCCGGGTGCCGGAGATGCTCCTAGAACTGAACCTGATGATAATCCGGTACATCATGACTATTCTCGAGATGCCTACACGGCTCGTCCTGCTCTCGGACCTCCAAATCACCGTGAAGGAGCCGGACCTGTCGGCGGCAATATGCAGGGAGCTGAAAGGGACCTGTTTCCTTGCCCAGGCTTCGGCGGGGAAATATCTGCCCGGAGAGCTCTTTGACCGGGAGGGCATCGAGCTGCGGTTCTTCAGGCCACGGCCGGTTGTCTACCCCCAGCTCTGGGGGCCGTTTATCGGGAATCTCTCCATGTTTGACCTGCTCTTCAACTGTGGGCCCGGGACATGCAGGGTGCTCAAAAGAGCACTGCCTCAACCTGAGAAATGATGAGGGACAACGCTCTCCAGATGGCGTATTTCTGAGGAAGCAGAGTGCATATGATGTTTCCCTGCTGACAGGGCCTCTTTTACCCTGTTGCCCCTACGGCAGCGAAGCCGCAGCCAAACAGAACAACGTCATTCCGGGCGGAGACCCGGAATCCAGAAAAGAGGCGGAACCTTCTGGATGCCGGATCAAGCCCGGCATGACGGAATGGTAGCCGCATGAATTTTGTGACACGTGCGAATGATGCATTTTATCGGGGAAGCACTCTAATATCAGGTGATTTACTGATTTCATGATGGAAGCGCTGAAACGCATACTGAGAATGATCAAGTTCGAACACACCCTGTTCGCCCTGCCCCTCGCCTTTGCAGGGGCCGTGGTGGGTGCGGACGGGTGGCCGGGGTGGTGGAACTGCCTCTTTATCCTGCTGGCCATGGTGGGAGCACGGAGCGCGGCCATGAGTTTCAACCGGCTGGTCGATCTCCCGTTTGACGAAAAGAACCCCAGGACCCGGGACCGGGAAATCCCTGCCGGCCTGCTCGGGAGAGGGGCCGTGTGGTGTTTCCTGTGGAGCTCCATTGCCCTTTTTTTCCTCTCGGCCCTGGCCCTGGGCAGGTGGTGCCTTTATCTCTCGCCGATCGCCCTCATGGTGATCCTTGGATATTCCTATACGAAGCGCTTTACCTGGGCGTGTCATATTTTTCTGGGGCTTTCGCTCGCCATCGCACCGGCAGGCGGATTCCTGGCAGTGACGGGAACAGTCAAAATGCCCGTTGTGGTCCTGTCCCTGGGGGTCCTTTTCTGGGTGGCGGGCTTTGATATTATCTATGCCTGCCAGGACGTTTCCTTTGACCGGAAAATGGGGCTCTGCTCTCTTCCGGCGTGGGTGGGGCAGGGGCGCGCCCTTGCGGTCTCGACCCTGTTTCATCTGCTGTCTTTTCTGCTTTTTGTGGCTGCCGGCTGGATGGACGGCCTGTCCTGGCCGTATTTCGTGGGGACGGCTGCTGTGGGCGTGCTGCTGGTCTGGGAGCATCTAATCGTATCCGGAGGGAAACTAGAGCGGATCGACCTGGCCTTTTTCACCATCAACAGCTATGTGAGCGTCCTTCTCCTGGCGGGGGTCATTGCTGCAACGGGAATTGCGTGAAAAAGGCTGTAGGGGTTTAGGCTGTAGACTGTTAGTCTTTTAGGTTGATTAGGCTGAAGAGTGTAAATGGATAGGCTGTAGGCTATAGGCTGTTAGGCCGGAAAGCGGTAAAGGGGATTATGCGCGATCATAGAAAGCTCAGGGCATTTGACCTTACAGACATCCAAGGGACATGCAGACCACTCCTGACACTCATGCTTCATT
>CAZONI010000171.1:0-5345 GCA_964581175.1 uncultured Desulfobacteraceae bacterium | reverse complement strand
ACGCATGAATTCGGGATCATGATGGCCATGGGGGCCAAACCGGGACGCCTGACCCGGCTGGTGCTGGCTGAATCGGTGAGCATGACTTTGGTAGGCATCCTGGCGGGTGTGGTGATGGGATGCCTGCTGACCGGGTACTTTATGGTCCATGGTTTGGACCTGGGCTCTTCATCTGAAATCCTTCGTCAATTCGGGATTCCCAGTATATTCTATCCGCGCTTGACGCCGTTGACGGCCACGGCAGGGCCCGCAGCGGTCTTCGTGATCACCCTTCTGGCGGCCCTCTATCCGGCCCTGCGCATCCGGAAATTGCGGCCGGTGGAGGCCATAGGGCATGCCTGATCCGGTGAGGGATAAAGAGGTACGAACACTATGATGGACTTTCAAATGGCCTGGCGCAATATCTGGCGCAATCCCCGGCGTACGACCGTGATCCTGATCGCAGTGATCATGGGGGTATGGAGCATGATCTTTCTGGGTGCTTTGATGCGGGGCATTGTTGCGGGCATGGTGAAAAACGGCATCAGCACCCTGACCGGCCATGTACAAATCCAGCAGAGGCTCTATCCCGACGATCCCTCCGTGGTGCACCGCATCCGCGACCCGCAGGCCGTAATGAAGATCCTGCCTCGGGTCCTTCCGCCAGGCAGCCGCTGGACCTTTCGTGTACGCGTCAATGCCGTGGCCGCCAACGCCCGGCACAGCAACGGCGTGACCCTGGTGGGCATCGATCCGGAGTCAGAAGCCCGTGTTTCGTTCATCGGCCGCAGTATCACGAGCGGGAACTATCTGAAAGCAGGCGACAACAACGACATCCTCATGGGGCGTGCCCTGGCCGAAGAATTCGGAACGCACCTGGGACAGAAGCTGATCTTGATGTCCCAGGATACCCAAGGGCAAATCGCCTCCCGCGCCTTCCGCATCAGCGGCATTTTTCGCGCCGAGATGGAATCCACCGAAAAGCACTTTGTCTTCATCCTGCGTGGGGCCGCCCAGCAAATGCTCAAAATGGACGGGGCCGTCTCCGAGGTGTCGGTGGTATTGCCGCACCACGAGCAGGCGCGTCAGGTAGCCGCGACCCTTCAGGCTCGCCTTGCCGGTAAGGATCTGACGGCCCGGCCCTGGCAAAAGGCCCTGCCCCTGCTGACAGCCTACCTGGATCTTTACGATAACTTCGTCCTGATCTGGTTCGTGGTAGTGTTTATCGCCATGGGGTTCGGCATCGTCAACACCACCCTTATGGCTGTTTTTGAACGCATGCGCGAATTCGGTCTGCTCAAGGCTCTGGGGATGCGCCCCCGGCGCATCGTCAAGGGCATCCTCATCGAGGCGCTGTTGCTTCTGCTCTGCGGAATGGCCGCCGGCAATCTGCTCGGATGGCTCAGTTGCTGGGGGTTGTCCTTCAAAGGGATCGATTTATCGGCCCTTGCACAGGGGGCGGAGTATGCGGGCATGGCTCGGGTTATCTTTCCCTCGTTGTGGCCCAGGGACATTCTCAGTGCCAACGCGGTGGTTCTGGGTCTGGGGCTGCTGGTGAGCCTGTATCCGGCGATCAAGGCGGCCCGCTTCACGCCGGTAGAGGCCATGATGCACTACTGAAAACCGGCTTGTCCCATAAAAACCGGTTTCCTAAATAGTCAGTGAAGAGGAGCTGAGACAATATGGCAATCGTTGAATGTGAAGGCTTGTCGAAGACCTATCAACAGGGCAAGGTGACTGTCCGGGCCCTGAGCGACGTGAACCTGTCCGTGGCGGCCGGAGGATTCGTTGCCTTGGCAGGCCCCTCGGGATCGGGCAAAACCACCCTGCTCAATCTTATCGGCGGACTTGACCGCGCCGACGCCGGCCATATCACGGTGGACGGGCGGGACTACAACCGCCTGACGAGCTCAGACATGGCGGAGTTGCGGCTCCGCCGCATCGGTTTTGTATTCCAAGCCTACAACCTGATTCCGGTCCTTTCCGCGGTTGAAAACGTGGAATACGTGATGCTCCTGCAGGGAGTCGCGGCTGCAGAGCGCCGACGCCGCGCCCGCCGGATCTTGGACGACGTGGGGCTGGCCGACAAATACGACAGGCGGCCTGCGGAACTCTCAGGCGGCCAGCAGCAGCGTGTGGCAGTGGCCCGGGCCATCGTCTCCGACCCATCCATCGTACTGGCCGACGAACCCACCGCCAACCTGGACTCCAAGACCGGGGAAGGATTGCTCCAGCTGATGCTGCAGATGAACCAGGTGCACCAGGTCACTTTTATCTTCTCCACCCATGACCGCATGGTCATGGATTATGCACGACGCATCATCCTCATTCGGGATGGATGCGTTGCAGAAGATCGGGACAAGGCTGCATGACCCGCTCATTTTCTCCCCGCCGCGGAGGGCAGAATAGGGCCGCATCCGGGATCATATGGAGGGGGCTGATCCAGGGCGGTCTGTTGCTCGTGTGGCTTTGGATGCTTCCGGCCTGGGCCCAGGAGACCGGAAACTCCTCTCTCTCTCCCGCGTCCGGCGTCGACGTGCAATGGGGCGGCTACCTGCGCGGCATCGGCACCGTGAGCTTCCCGGACGACCGGTCGATTTATGGGTTGGTGGGCACGGACCCCTATGACGACGGCCAGGCCGAGTTGCGCCTGAAAAACCGGATATTCATCGGGTCTCGATGGATCGTGGAAACCCACTATGAGCTGGTAGGACAATTCGGCGACACCCTGGAAAAGACCCATGAGCTGGACGGGCTGTTGCCTGCTTCGACGGTAGAGGAATTGACGGGGACCGCGACCATCAATGATGACCGCCGGCTGTTCAATCTCACCCACACCCTCGGTACGGGAGACAGCTATGTGGTGTATCATCGCCTGGACCGTCTGAATCTGACCTACACCCCGGACTGGGGCACGCTGCGCATCGGCCGCCAGGCCCTGACGTGGGGCGACGGTTTCATCTTCAACCCCATGGATCTCTTCAACCCATTTCCGCCCACCACCATCCTACGGGACTACAAGGTGGGCGATGACATGGCTTTCCTCCAGCTGCCCGCCGGCATGGGGGGCCTCCAGCTGCTCTATGTTCCTCGCCGCGACCTTGCGGACGGTCACGTGGAAGGGGACCAGTCCTCTTATGCCGGCAAATTTCACCTCACCACGTCCGGCCCCCTGGAAATGAATTTCATGGCGGCCCGTCATTATGGCGACGATGTTTTCGGCTTGGGCGCCGTGGGCGTCCTGGGCGGGGCGGCATGGCGGACCGACGCCGTCTACACTCTCTTAACCTCGAATGAGGCACAGCACGGCTTCCTCCAGCTGACGGCCAATCTGGATTATGCCTGGCAATGGGGAGGGAGGAATTTTTATGGTTTCATCGAATTTTACTACGACCAACTGGGCCGCACCGGGACGTACGCTCAGGCCCTGAACGATGTTCCCCTCCGGCGGCGGCTCGAACGGGGAGAGCTGTTCACCTTGGGGAAGACCTATCTTGCCGGTCAACTGGAGATCGAACTCCACCCGCTGGTGCACGCCTATTGGACGGCCATCGTCAATCTCTCCGATCCTTCGAGCATCCTGCAGCCCCGCCTCGTGTGGGATGTGACCTCCAACGTCCAGTTGATCGCCGGCGCCGGTCTCCATTGGGGCGGGCACGGCACTGAATACGGCGGGTTCGACACGGCGGCCGCTGGTCGGACGGTAGAGGTTGCGCCTGCCGATCAGCTCTATCTCTGGCTCACCTACAACTTCTAGCCCGTTTCCATCCATAAATGGCTATTTTTGGCAATCTCATCGTCAATCTGCGGGATTACTTGTGCGACGTACCATTACAAGTACGTCTCCGCGTAATCCCTGGATTTTCTTGATCTTGTAAAAAATATCTCATTTCTGGATTGGAAACTCGCTTCCGCCAAAAACCTATTTGTGGATGGGCGCGAACTAGTGGGAGGGCTCCATGTCGGCCTCGGACGGTTGTTTCTTATGTTCGGCGGCGAGGGCCATGTACATTGCCGGAACCACGAAAAGCGTGAAGAGCGTCCCGATGGAAAGGCCCGTTGCGATGACGAGCCCCATGTTGAACCGACTCACCGCGCCCGCGCCGGTAGCCGTGATCAGCGGAACGACTCCAAGCACCATCGCCGCCGTGGTCATCAGGATCGGCCGGAGCCGGATGCCCGCCGCCATTTCGATGGCCTCCCGCTTGCTGTGTCCCTGTTTCTGCAGGTTGTTCGCGAACTCGACGATCAGGATGCCGTGCTTGCTGATGAGCCCGATCAGCGTCACGAGGCCGACCTCGGTGTAGATGTTGAGGCTGGCACCCCCCACGCCCAGGCTGATGAAGATCAGCGCACCACAGATGGACATGGGTACCGTGACCAGGATGATTACCGGATCGCGGAAGCTCTCGAACTGGGCCGCCAGGGCCAGAAAGATGATGACCAGCGCAAAGAAGAACGTGACCATCAGGGCGCTCGACTCCTGGACGAACTGCCGCGACTGACCCGAGTAGTCGATCGAATAGCCTTGCGGCAGGGTCCGCTCGGCCAGGTCTCTGAGATAGGCAAGTGCTTCACCCTGAGTCACCCCGGGAAAGGCTACGCCGGATATGGTCGCAGCGTTCTGCTGCTGGAAGTGGTTCAGCGATTCAGGGACGGTCTTGGTCTCGATATGCGCAACGGTCGACAGCGGCACCACCTCCCCTGTTGCCGTGCGGATATAGTAATGCATCAGCTGGTCGGTGTTGAGCCGAAAACGCTGTTGCACCTGAGGAATCACTTTGTACGACCGGCCTGAGAGGCTGAAATAGTTGACATAGCCGCCGCCGAGCATCGCGGAGAGCGCGCTCCCCACGTCCCGCATGGAAAGTCCCAGTTGGGCGGTCATCTGGCGGTCAATGACCACGGTGGACTGCGGAAGGTCATATTTGAGGTCGCTGTCGAGGAACATGAAGATCCCGCTCTTCTGGGCGGCCTGGAGAAACTTCCCGGCCACCTCGTTCAGGCGGGTGAACGGGTCCGTCGTCTGGATAACAAACGCGATCGGCAGGCCTCTGGCGCCCGGGAGAGAGGGGGGCTGGAACGCCACAGCTCGAATGCCCGCAATATGGTTCAATTCCTGCTGGACGATCGGCTGCAGCTGGTTCGTGGTTTCCTTCCGCTTGTTCCAGGGCTTCAGCACCATGCCGGCGATGGAGGCGCCGGGCGAGTCGAGCTGGAACACATGATCGGTCTCAGGATGCTTGTGGTAAATCTCATAGACAGCGTGTGAGTAGAGTTCCTTCTGTTGCAGTGTTGCGTCCGGGGCCGGCGTCGAAGAAGCGATGATCACGCCCTGGTCCTCCTGCGGTGCGAGTTCGGACTGC
>CAZONI010000170.1:1302-5430 GCA_964581175.1 uncultured Desulfobacteraceae bacterium | reverse complement strand
ATACGCTGAGCGTAAACTACAGGGGCTACGATGTACATGAGCTGCCGCCCAACGGACAGGGAATGGTCGCGCTGATGGCGCTGAACATATTGACGGAATACGAGCTTAAGCACAACGACCCGCAGACAATGCACCGTATGATAGAGGCCGTCAAGCTGAGCTTTGCTGACGCGATGGCGGGAATCACCGACCCGAAATACATGAAGGTGGATCCGGTGCGTTTGCTGAGCGCTGAATACGCTGCGGAGCGCAGGGCGCTGATCGGTGATACGGCAATAATGCCGCAACCCTCAAGATTTACGGACCACGGTACGGTGTACCTGTGCACGGCGGACTCACGGGGTAACATGGTATCATTCATACAGAGTAACTACATGGGCTTTGGCTCGGGGTTGGTTGTGCCGGGCACGGGAATTGCGCTGAACAACCGAGGGTGCAACTTCTCTCTCGATGAAACGCACGACAACCGTCTTGAAGGCGGCAAGCGTTCATACCACACGATAATACCGGGCTTTTTGATGAAGGATGGCAAAGCCGTAGGGCCGTTTGGAGTAATGGGCGGCTTCATGCAACCTCAAGGCCATGTGCAAGTACTCATTAACCTTCTCGATCTTGGTATGAACCCCCAGGAGGCCCTGGATGCGCCGCGGTTCATGTGGGATGAAGGCGTGAAGGTTGCTGTTGAACGCGAAGCGGGGGACGATGCAATATCAGAATTAATCAAAAGAGGGCACGACATCGATGTTCAGGAGTCCTCGTCGACATTTGGCCGGGGCCAGATAATATTCACAGACGGCACCAGCCTCTACGGAGGCACTGAAAAGCGCTGCGACGGGACCGTCGCGTGCTGGTAAGGACATTTACAGAGACTATGGATGAAGAATGAAGCAAAGCCGAAATACGCAGGCGACTCTCAGGAAATGCTGGAGGAATACGAGTCATATTTAACAAATAGTTGACTTGGAAAGACAGCTTGATGGGGAATCAGGGAGGAAGCTGCGGCGTTGACAGGAGTAAACCCATTGCATATCATCCGTTCCACCAGATGAAAATGAGGAGGTGCGCCGATGAGCGATAAGAGAGAGACCGGGGGAGACCGGGACAGACCTTTGAGTGGGATCAGGGTGATCGAGATGGCCGGGCTTGCGCCTTCTCCTTACTGCGGAATGATCCTCAGCGATTTCGGGGCCGACGTGGTCGTGGTTGATCGTCTCTCCAAGGGAGGGCCCGAGATCCCCAATGTCATGCCGAAGAATCCTTTCGATCGGGGAAAACGCTCCTTGCGACTGAATCTCAAGAGCGAGGGAGGAGTTGCCATTGTTAAAAAGATGATCAGAGATTCCGATGTCCTCATTGAACCGTACCGGCCCGGCGTCATGGAGGGCCTGGGCCTGGGTCCGGACCATGCCTTCCAGTTCAATCCCGGGATCGTCTACGCCCGTCTGACGGGATGGGGGCAGAAAGGCTCATATGCCGGCATGGCGGGCCACGATATCGATTACATCGGCCTGTCGGGCGCGCTGTCGCTCTTTAGGAGAAAGGGCGAAAAGCCGCTCCCCCCCTGCAACACCCTCGGCGATTTTGCAGGCGGGGGCATGCTCTGCGCCCTGGGTATCGTGCTGGCCCTCTTTGAAAGGGAGCGATCCGGAAAGGGGCAGGTGGTGGATGCCGCCATGGTGGACGGCGCCTCCAGCTTCATCACCCTGTTCTACGGTCTGCTCGGCAACAATCTCATGACCCTGGATATCGGCGCCAACCTCCTGGATTCAGGTGCGCCTTTTTACGAGACGTACGAAACTTCCGACGGCAAATTTCTGGCGGTAGGGGCTATCGAGGGGAGATTTTACAAGGAGTTCCTGGACGGGTTGGGAATTGATCCTTCGTCCTTGCCGCAGCAATATGACATGCCGCGCTGGCCGGAGATGAAGGAGCGGTTCGCGGAAGTGATCAGAACCAGGATACGCGAGGAGTGGATGGGAATCTTTGAAGGCAGGGATGCCTGCGTTGCACCCGTCCTTGGCCTGGACGAAGTCAGGGACCATCCCCACAACCGGGAAAGAGAACTCCTGGTGGAGTTGGACGGGCTGCTCCAGCCGGCCCCCGCGCCGAGACTCTCACGAACGCCCGGAAAGGCCCATCAGCCGGGCATGCCCAGGGGCGCCCACACGAGGGAGGTGCTGGAGCAGGTGGGGTATAAGTCAGAGGAGGTGGAGGCTCTGTTTGGCAAGGGTATTGTGGAATAGGAAACCTCTCTCTTCATCATGTGGCGCACTCGGAAGGATCCCCTGCCAGTTTGGAGAGGGCATGGTCAAGCGCGGGCAATACGGCCTCCAGGTTTTCTCTGGCGGCGCGGGGACTGCCCGGAAGATTAATGATGAGACAGGCCTTGCGGACACCCACAACGGCCCTCGACAGCATGGCGTGCGGCGTCTTTTTCAGGCTGGCCGCGCGCATGGCCTCTGCCATGCCGGGAACTTCATAATCAATGACGCTCATGGTGGCCTGGGGGGTCACGTCCCGGGGCGTAAGCCCGGTGCCCCCTGAGGTAACAATGAGCGCCAGGTGTTCATCATCGACCCATTTCCTCAGAACTCCGGCTATCCGTTCACTCTCGTCCGGGACGATATCCTGTATGGCGATAGTATATCCCTTCTCCTTGAGGAGCCGGGTAACGACCTGGCCGCTTTCGTCCTCGCGGAGGCCCTGCGAGCCTTTGTCGCTGACGGTCAGGACGCCTGCCAGGATTCTATGTCCTGTCTGCTCCATGTGATGTTATTTAGATCCCAGTTCAAAATCGGTGACAATCGTGTTCAATGTCAAATGCCAAAATCCCAATGTCAAATCAATGTCCAATACCAAATGACCAAATTGAGCAAGGAATTTGGGGTGAATTCTTCCAGGGCCTAACCCTGTTTGTCATTTGAAGTTCATTTGACATTTGAGAGTTGACAATTGGTCATTCCGGCCTCCCCGCCTTTGGCGGGCTTGGCCGGCATTATTCCTTCTCCTTTGCAGCCGCAATCACCTTTTCGGCAAGCTGGGCCGGGACCTCCTCGTAATGGGAGTGCTCCATGCTGAATGTGCCTCTGCCGCCTGTCATGGCGTTGAGGTCCAGGGCGTACTGGAGGACCTCCGCCATGGGGGCCTGTGCTATGATGACCTGGTATCTGCCCCGGCTGTCCATGCCCAGCACCCTTCCGCGCCGTCCGTTCAAATCGCCCATGACATCCCCCATGACCTCCTCCGGCACCATGATCTCCAGTTTCATGATGGGTTCCAGGAGGATCGGGTTGGCTTCCTGGATGCCCTTCTTCAGGCACATACTGGCAGCGATCTTGAAGGCCATTTCCGAGGAATCCACGTCATGGGATTTCCCGTCAAAAAAACGGACCTTCAGGTCCACGATGGGAAAGCCCGCGAGAATGCCGTTCCGGATTGCCTCATGGAGGCCCTTCTCCACTGCGGGGACAAAATTCCTGGGCACATTCATGCCGACAAGGGCCTCTTCAAATTCAAACCCCATCCCCTTCTCAAGCGGTGAGAGATCGAAATGCACCTCGGCAAACTGCCCCCGACCGCCGGTCTGTTTCTTGTGCCGGTAGATCACCTTGGTGACGGATTTTTTGATGGTCTCCCGGTAAGGTACCTGAACCGGGCTCAGGGTCACTTCCACACCGAACTTCCGGTTGAGCTTCTCGCAGGTGGTTTCCAGGTGAATCTGTCCTGTACCGGATAGAATAATCTCTGAGGTCGTCTGGTCTCTTTCAAGACGAAGGGTCGGATCTTCTTCAAGGAGCTTTGCGAGGGATGAAAAAACCTTGTCTTCGCTTCCCTTGACTTTGGCTTGGACCGCGTAAGAAAGGACCGGAGGGAGGGGTTCGGCAGGCTGATAGATGACAGGACCATTTTCCACGCAGAGGGTATCACCTGTGGTGGTCTCTTTCAATTTTGCTATGGCCACGATATCTCCCGGCCCAGCGGCTTCCACGGATTGCTGCTTTTTGCCTTCGGGAATAAGCAATTGTCCGAATTTTTCTTTGACCTGTCTGTTCGCGTTGTAGATGGTGGAATCTGCGTTGAGGGTCCCGGAAAAGATCCTGAGCAGCGTCAGTTTCCCGGCGAACGGAT
>CAZONI010000170.1:0-1202 GCA_964581175.1 uncultured Desulfobacteraceae bacterium | reverse complement strand
GCGTTGAGGGTCCCGGAAAAGATCCTGAGCAGCGTCAGTTTCCCGGCGAACGGATCGGCGACCGTTTTGAATACCAGAGCTGAAAAGGGTGCATCTGCGGATGGAGCGCGCTCCAGGGTTTCCCCGGTCCGAGGTTTGGTCCCCTCTTTCGGGTTCCTTTCAGAAGGGGATGGGAGGCCGTTTACTATGAGGTCCATCAATTGAGGTACGCCGATATTGGCAGTCGCCGAACCGCAGACGATAGGGACGATGAGACCGGACTTGATACCTTCAATGAAGGTCTGTTCCACATCTTTCTCAGAAAGCTCCTCACCTTCCAGGTATTTCTCCATCAGGTCGTCATTTGCCTCAACGATGTTTTCAATCATTTTTTCACGCCATTCACCGACCAGGTCTTCCATTTCGCCCGGTATGTCCGCGGTTTCAAACTTGCCGCTCGCATCCTTGTTGTACACGTATGCCTTCTTTTTGATGAGGTCTACCACTCCCGTGAACTTGTCTTCGGCACCGATCGGGAGGGACACCGGGGTCATGCTAACGTCGAAAGCCTGTGAGAGTTCTCCCACTACCTTGTAGAAATCAGCGCGTTCACGATCCATCTTGTTTATAAATATGATCCTGGGAAGCGCCCGCTCGTCGGCAAAATCCCACACTTTTTCAGTGCCTATTTTGACACCTGACGTTGCATCTACAACAACAATTACCGCGTCTGCTGCCTGCAGGGAGAATTTTGTATCCGAGAGGAAGTTGTCTTCGCCCGGCGTGTCCAGGATGTTGATCGTCTGCTTTTTCCAGGAGGAATGATGGAATGAGGTGTTGATGGTGATTTTTCTCTTTATCTCTTCAGGCTCGAAATCCATGTTGGAAGAGCCGTCATCCACCTTGCCCAGGCGGGTAGTTGCCTTTCCATCAAAAAGCATAGCTTCGGCAAGAGACGTTTTCCCGGAGCCCCCATGAGCTACAAGTGCCACATTTCTCAATTGTTGCGCTCTTTTTTCCATTCTCCTTATCCTTTCCTGATCAATTTATTTTTACTTTTCAGGCGTTCAGCTGCCGGAATGCGCACAAGTCCCATCCACTCTCTCTGCTTCCCGGTGGTCGTTCGTGCCGCCGACATTCCGGATTGTCTTCAAGAAATGAATCAATGAATAGAATCTTGTCTTTTTCACGTGTGGGCATGTATGAAAAAATGACCAGAAGTT
>CAZONI010000169.1:0-5495 GCA_964581175.1 uncultured Desulfobacteraceae bacterium | reverse complement strand
TCCGCCAGATAACGTGAACCCGGATACACGCCCAGTTCTTCGTCCGAGCACATCATCCCTCTCACTTCACAACGAAGATCGACATTCAGGCGGGATATTGTTTCAAGCGCCAGGAAAAGGCTCCCGATGGATCCTTTCATATCGACGGCGCCGCGTCCGTAGATCCTGTCGCCAATAACCTCACCGAAAGGATCATGTTCCCATCCTGAACCGATAGGCACCGTATCCATGTGTGCATAGATGCAGCACGGGGGTTTTCCGGTATTCCTGGAGGCAACAAGATTGATCCTGTCACCCGTCACCTCAGGACGGATTTCTGCGGCCTTTTCAGGGGGCAGGATCACACGCTCACAATCAAAACCCCACCGGCTGTAATATGACTCAAGCATCGAAACGAAGGAAGAATAGGTATCATGAGAAGGAACAGTTGTATCGACTTCCAGAAGCCGCTTCATCGCATCGATGATGAATTCGTCCTGCGCGTCTATGAACGAGCAGATTTTATTAAACTGCGAAGACATCATAACTCTCCCCGCCACACACTAGTTTTCCGGAAGCGAAGCAAACATTTTAATCACGTCTTCAGACTGCGGCGTGAGACCGAAGCCGCCCCATTTCATCATCACCCCTGCATAAAATTCGGCAAAATACGTTGTGGTGGCATCACTCACAATCGAAGCGAGATAGCCATGATCTATCGCATCCCTGAAGGCCGTTTCCACACACTCATCGGTGACGAAACCGCAGAGAAAAAGATACTGTATTCCCATGTGGCGAAGAACACGATCGAGACTGGTTCCGGTAAAAGCGCTGCTAACCGTTTTGCTCAGGGCAATCTCGCCCTTCTCGGGTGCACATTCAGGAAGAAATTGGGCCCCTTCGCTCTCCGGGGGGTAATACCAGTTCAACATTCTGTGAGCCATACCCGTATCTCTCGCATCTCCCGAAAGTGCGGCAATCCGAACGTGGATCGGGGGAATCCCATACTGGCGTGCTGCGGCGAGGAGCTTTTGTGAAACCGAAAGGGCCGCTTCAAACCGTTTTTTGTAGTCAGCGAGTGCTGCATGAACATCTTCAGCAGGTAATCCGGCATCAATGGCTCTCTTTGCCATGTAATCGGCTGTGGACAACTTTTGGATATCAATAAGCAAAAGAGCCGTGTTCATACGGCTGGGCGCGGGGCCGACGGGAGTCAAACCTTTTTCCGATACGCCATAAGCTGCTCCAATGACTTGCGCTAGAGTGATTTCAGACATGTTCTGGTGCCCTCCTATAAATTGTTGATCGCAAAAACGTGCTTTTTCGCAGCAGAGTAGCAAAAAAACTGGTTTGGTGTCAATGCGGCATCGAAATCTGTCTTCCTTTCAGCAAAAGACGTGCCCTTGGCAGGTGAGTCGTCAAGTTGGAAGTCCGAGCTCTTGTTTTGATGAACTTGTAGGTGTTTGGGCACACTCAGACGCCTGGTATTTCGGTTCCTCGCCAATCTTCAAATTCATAAAGCGTCTCGATGATGAAGCCGACGTAATTATCACACTTGTCCTTCGAAACACCCGATTCCCGAAACCTCTTGTACTCACCAGGCTTGGAGAAATCCGTCTCCACCAGATCCAGGCAGGTGATGTTGCCGAACTTTTCTTTGAAACGCCGCACAACCTCGCCTGAAAGATGGCGTATGGTCTTGCGTGCCTGTTTGGCCGTTTCCTTGTCACTGAGATCGCAACGGTAGCGTAATGCCAGGCTGACGGCCGAAGCAGAAACGGCGCCGCACGGCGCCTGCTGCCAGCTGCTGATGCCGCCCATGAAGGGAATGCAGGTCCAAAGGAAATCTTCGTTGCCGAGGTTATATGACTCCCACATAACTTGCAGGACTGCAGGCCCTCAGTGGTAACCCCGATGCATCAATTCCAGGGAGCGTTCCTTGGCCTGCTCGAATGGGATTTTCATGGTCACGGTTCAACCTCCTCTCTGTTTCATCCTGGAGCGCCGGCGAGTTCTGCCTGAAATGCACGCAATCCCTACTCCGAATCCGGTTTCTTCCACCGGTAGGGCAGCTCTCGTATCGTGCCGGGTTCGGTCATCGTGGTAAGGGCTTCCAGCGCATCCATGATAATGCGGCGCTGGCGTTTTGCATTTCCCGGCTCGCCGAGCATGCTGCCGCGGGGAAACTTGACCAGGAGAGCCCGAGGCGGCTTGATGTGGCCCATCCGGTCGGCCATGTTTCCCATGGAGATGGTGGGAAGTCCTGCTTCCTCAACCGCCCGCTGAATCAGACCCACGGTCTGATGGCACTTGGGTCAGACCGGTACCAGGAACAGGATGTCTACTCTTTCCGACTGCAGCCGGTCGATGACCTTCGGCACCGATTCGGTGAGCAGTCTCGCCACATCGTTGACGTAACTGAAGCTGTAATGGGTATCGGCAACCCTTCCGACGATCCCTTCCTTTTCCAGTTCAACAAGGCGTTGAATGGGAAAGATGGTATTGACGTCCTGCTCCGCCAGGCTATGATCGAAGTGGGGGTGGGCGATGCCGAGATCTTCGGGATGAACGGTCCTCGGGATTTCCCGAAAGGACGGATCACCGTGGATCGACTCAGCCTCGAAAGCCGGCTGGCTGTCCTTGAGGTAGAGACCCCCGCTGGTAACCAGTGCGATGGTTTTCTCTGAGGGCTGCCCTTTGAAGGGGGCCCAGGGCACGTCCTCTGAAACCACGAATGGGTACTTCTTGACGGCATCCTCTATTTTGCCTGCCTGGAAATCCTGCAGGTTCTCCTCCACCCACTTCCCATAGACTGCTTTGAACTTCTCAAGATTGATTGACATTACAGTACGTTCTCCGTTTGAGTGATCATATGGCCCGCTGGGTCTCCCTGTGTTCACGTACGAGCAGGCCTTCGAAGTCTTCGCGTTCGGCCTTGAGATCCATAGCATAGTCGACTCCGGATATCCAGAAAATCGTGGGCCGCATGCGGCCGCGGTCACTCTTTTTTACCCATCAGCGGTGAAGAAGTATTTTTGTCAGTGGATCGTTGTATGATAAAGTAAAGCTCTCTGGAATGAGTGATGGGCGGAGGACAGTTCTTTTGTTTTGACAAAATGTTGAGTTCCTCTTGGGAAAGGGGGACGTGAGGGATGGACGATTCGCTGTTGAAACACCGGCCGAAAAGGAGTAAAGGAAGATTCTGGGAACAAATCAAAAGAGTTGCGGTGATGACTCGAAAGGATAAAGAGCATTGCCCCGGAAGTCTGCTCAAAGGCCCGGACTCGAGAGGCCGGCGGTTTTCTTCGGCGTGCGAGTCCTTGAAGATCGGGATATCTTCCTGTCAACTCGGGGGCTTCTAGAATATGGAACCCGGGATCCACGAGATCAGAGATGCCTACGACCGGTTCAAGGGGGTCATCAGCCCTTCCCCCCTCCTCCGCAGCGGCTATTTCAGCCGCCTCTTCGGGGCCGACGTCTACCTGAAACTGGAGAATCTCCAGGAAACCGGCTCGTTCAAGGTCAGGGGCGCCTATTATCGCATGCTCCACTTGAGCGAGGAGGAAAAAGAGAAGGGGGTTGTTGCGGCCTCTGCCGGCAACCATGCCCAAGGCGTGGCCTGGGCCGCGGCCAAACTGGGGATCCGCAGCACCATCGTCATGCCCGAGCAGGCGCCCCTCCGGAAACTGCTGGCGGTGAAGGATTACGGCGCCGAAGTCGTCCTTTTCGGCACCCACTACAGCGATGCAGGGACGCATGCCCTCCGTCTTTCCCAAGAAAGCGGGAGAACTCTGATACCGGCATTCGACGACCCCCTGGTGATCGCCGGCCAGGGAACCATCGGTCTCGAGATCTCTGAGGCCTTGGAAGGCGATGTCACCGTGGTTTCTTCGGTCGGAGGGGGAGGACTTATATCCGGCCTCGGGGCGGCTGTCAAGGCGTTGAATCCCTCCGCCCGGGTGATCGGCGTTCAGACCAACAGTTGTCCTTCGACGATCCGCTCCATTACCGAAGGCCGGGTTGTTTCGATTGACGTCGGCGCTACCATCGCCGACGGCATCGCTGTGAACAAACCCGGCGATCTGAACTTTTCTATGATCCGCAAATATGTCGACGAAGTCGTAGGCGTGGACGAGGAGGCGATTGCGGGCGCGGTGCTGAGTCTCCTCGAAAAAGCGAACATCATCGCCGAAGGCGCGGGCGCCGCGCCCCTTGCAGCCCTCCTGGACGGACGTCTCATGACCGGGGCCGGCCGCTGCATCCTTATCATCAGCGGGGGAAATATAGATATCACCACCATCGACCGGATCCTTCATCGCGGTGCCATAAAAATGGGCAGGGTGGTTCAGATCGAAGTAAACATCCTGGACGTCCCCGGGGCCCTTTGGAGGCTCCTCGGGATTCTTGCCAGGCAAAAGGCGAACATTCTCCACATCTTCCATGATCGGCTGGATCCCGGGAATCCCATCGAGGTATCCCGTGTGAAATTGAGCCTTGAAACGCGGGGGCATGATCATGCGGATGAGATTCTGGAAGAGCTCGGCAAGGCCGGATATGCAGCAAAGAGGGTATCCTGAGGCTCCTGATCCCGAATTTCTGCCATCAATGGGCGCAGCTGAACAATCCCCGAAGTGAACGGAATAAATCAGCCCATCCCGGAAGGGAGCACACCCTGGATGGAATGCAAAATAGTGATCCTTCAGGAAATCGATGGGTATCGCTCTCAAGTCCTCGCAGGATCGCTATCCAGTCCGGAGAGAAACTTGATCAGGGCGCTGTTGAAGATATCGGTCTGTTCAATGTTGGACAGGTGAGCGGCGGAGGGTATGACCTCGAGGTGTGATCCCTGTATGCGTTCGTGTATGGCCTTGGCCGCCTCCACCGGCGTTCCCTGATCCTTTTCCCCTACCAGGATGAGAACGGGTTTGTCGATGTCCCTGAGCCGGTCAAGATAATTGAGTGTTCGAATGGCCTCGGCGCAGCCCACATACCCTGCCACGGGCGTGGACAGCAGCTGCCGCCGAATCCGTTTCACCACCGGGGGGTTCCGGCCGAGAAAATCCGTTGTGAACCACCGGTCCAGAGTCTCGTCCGCCAGCGCCTGCATGCCTTCCTTCCTGACCCTCGCGATCCTTTCCTTCCAGAGAGGTTGTGTCTCTGCCGGCATGACCGCCGCCGTATCACAAAGTACAAAACTCCGAAATCTTGCGGGATGCTTCAAAGCGAGAGCCTGCCCGATCATTCCGCCCATGGAGAGTCCCACAAAATGGGCCTCTTCGATCTCGAGAGCATCCATAAGAGAGATTACGTCCTCCGCCAGCAGATCCAGCGTGTAGGCCTCCTCCGGTGCATCAGTCGCCCCGTGACCGCGCGTATCGTATCGAAGCACCCGGAAGCGGGACGTGAGGAGGTCCATCTGAGGATCCCACATGATCAGGCTCGAGGCCAGGGAATGGCTGAGCACCACCACCGGGGCATTCTGTTTCCATGTCAACTCGTATTTCATGTTGATTCCG
>CAZONI010000168.1:0-5550 GCA_964581175.1 uncultured Desulfobacteraceae bacterium | reverse complement strand
TGGATTCCAGCACGAAAAAGTTATAGTCTTTTCCCGTCCTCGGGGAAACGGCCCGGTCTGTCCGCAGGCCGAACACCCTGTTTGATCTGTCGGTATTCGTTGAAATGACTTTCCAGGGCTTTGGCGCCATCACGTCCCTCCTTCCGCGTTCCGATATTCAACCTCGCAGCCCCTCCCTTGTCAACAATTGAATTCTGCCTGCCCCACAAGTACCCTCCGCGGTGAATGAAGCGTAGATGAAATATGTGACCCCCATCCGCGAATCAGAAGGGACACGGGGATCTTTTTGCAGGCACGATATCTTTTCTTTGCTCGGAACACGGGCACCTCCATGGCGAGGGCGTGCCGGCGGTATTGCAGCACTCTATCCATATTCTGCTTTGGTGCACTGGAATTGAAGAGGCCCACCGGCCGCCTTGCTGAGCAACTATTTCCGCCGCGAGAGTGAAGGCCCCTTCGTGCTCGCAAAAAGATTGCTGTGGCCCTTCGACCTGCTCGCTCTTGAAGGCGGATAAGCCGGAAACGTACCCAGGTGGTCGATCAATATCGGAATTTCCTATTCCAACTACCCATTTCATGGGTATTTCCCGTTTGACATTGGGTGCCCCCGACCCCATTATAAAATGTTGCAGAAACAACTCATGATCTGATCAAGGGAGGAGGCAATGGAAAAAACCATCGACGCACGGGGGAAAGCGTGTCCCCAGCCCGTCCTGATGACAAAGGCTGCCATTGAGGCAATGGATGAAGGCATTCTCACTGTCCTCATCGACAGCGAGGTGTCCCGAGACAATGTCTTGCGCTTTGCCTCAAGCCAGGGATGCACGACGGAAGTTGAAGCAACGGGTGGAGACTTTTCCGTGACGCTGACCAAGGGAAACCCGGAAACGAAGGGAGAAGACAAGGACGCTCTCCCTGAAACCCGAAATGCCTCCAATATTGTCGTCTTCATCAATTCCAGCACCATGGGAAAGGGAGACGACGACCTCGGCGCCATCCTGATGAAGGCATTCATCAAGACCCTGAAGGATGTTGAGCCCCGTCCGACCAGGATCATTTTTGTAAATTCCGGGGTATTCCTCACGACCGAGGGCTCCGAAGTCATCCCGGACCTTGAGGGACTCGAAGAGATGGGTATCGAGATCCTCTCGTGCGGCACCTGTCTCGACTTTTTTCACCGGAAAGAGTCCTTGAAAGTGGGCATCGCCTCAAACATGTACGATATCGCTTTTTCCCTCATACAGGCGGACCGGGTCGTCAAGCCGTGACGCCCTTTCCCGACGAAGACCAGTGAAGGATCCTATGGATGCAGGCCGGACAATCTATCTCGACCACGCCGCCACTTCGTTTCCCAAGCCGGAGGCCGTGAAGCGCGCGGTGGCGGATTACTTTGACCGGTACAGTGCCAACCCCGGCCGCTCCGCGCATTTCCTCTCCCTTGAGGCAAGCCGTTTCCTGTTCGAGGCCAGGGAAACGATCGCTGCTTTTTTCCACGTGGATGATTCACGGAAGGTCATCTTCACCCGCAATGTCACCGAGTCCCTGAACCTTGCCATTTACGGGATGGTACAGAAGGGAGACCGCGTCGTTACCACCTCGATGGAGCATAACTCCGTCATGCGCCCGCTGCGCGACCTGGAGGCGAGAGGGATTATTGAGCTGACGGCCGTGCCCTCTTCCGCCGAAGGGTACGCCGACATCGAGGGGATCGGCCGGACCATGGGTTCGGGACCGGTAAAGCTCCTGGTGGTCAATCACGCATCCAACGTGACCGGCACCATCGCGGACATAGAACAGATTTCCGGGCTGAAAGGTTCCGCGTTTCTCCTGGTTGATGCGGCCCAGACCGCGGGCTGCATCCCTATCGACCTGAGCGCCCTGGATGTGGATCTCTTTGCATTTACCGGCCACAAGGCGCTTCAGGGGCCGCAGGGAACGGGCGGGTTGATCATGAAGACCGGGAAAGAGCCCCTCACCCCCCTGATGCGGGGCGGAACGGGGAGCCATTCCGAATTTGAGCAGCAGCCGGATTTTCTTCCGGACAGGTACGAGAGTGGGACCCCGAATGGGTGCGGCATCGCCGGCCTGGCGGCCGGAGTGCGAGCGGTGATGGAGGGGGATGTTACTGCCATCCGGAAACACGAGATGCGATTGACTGGAAGGCTCCTCGAAGGGCTGGGCGGCCTGGACCGAGTATGCGTGTTCGGCCCCGGGGATCCGGAAAAACAGACCGCCGTCGTTTCAATCCAGGTAAAGGGCATAAGCCCGTCGGAGGTGGGTTTTCAGCTGGACCGGGAATTCGGCATCTGCGTGCGCACGGGACTCCACTGCGCGCCGGCGGCCCACAGGACCATTCACTCTTTCCCCGAAGGCACGGTTCGGATCTCCATGGGAATGACCAATACCATGGACGACGTGGAAGCGGCTGTAGAGGCACTCAAATGGATTCTGTCCCACTAGAAAGAGACGCGAAGGACTTTGTTTTCGTGCTATACTCTATCCACAATGTCATGAAGGCGGAAAAGGTCCTGAAATCCCGAGGAATCGCCTTCGATACCATCCCGGTCCCCAAGGAGATAAGCTCTGACTGCGGCATGGCGATTCTCGCGGCCTCCCCGGACAAACACCGGGTCCGAAAGGTCTTGGGAGAGAGCGGGATCGACATCAAGATGGTCTATCTCCGCACAGCAGGACAATACGAGGAAGCAAATGACCAGTGAAAAAAAACTCAGGCTGACGCAAACCGTCACCGGCTCGGGATGAGCCTCGAAGCTCCCTCCAGGGGTCCTGGAGAAGGCGCTCTGCGGACTTTCCTTTCCCAAGGACGAGCATGTGCTTCTCGGACTTGAATCGCCGGATGACGCGGGGGTTTACCAGATCACGGATGAAATCGCCCTGATCCAGACCGTCGATTTCTTTACGCCCGTCGTGGATGACCCGTACTGGTTCGGGCAGATCGCCGTGGCCAATGCCCTGAGCGATGTCTACGCCATGGGAGGCGTTCCCATTACCGCCATGAATCTCGTGGCGTTCCCCGTCAAAGACATGGATCTTTCCGTTCTCAAGGACATACTCAGGGGCGGAATGGACAAACTGACGGAAGCGGGGGCGTCCCTGGTGGGCGGGCACAGCGTAGAGGACAAGGAGCTGAAATACGGTCTTTCCGTGACCGGCATCATCCATCCGGACAAGATCCTTGCTAAGAAAGGGTTCCTTCCCGGAGACAAGCTCGTCTTGACCAAACCCCTGGGCACGGGGATTATCAACACGGCCATCAAGGGCGGCCTGGCCTCGGAAGCGATCATCGAAAAAGCCACAAAGATGATGGCCCGGTTGAACAGGAGCGCTGCGGATGTCATGCGTTCGTGGCGGGTTCGTGCCTGTACGGACGTAACCGGCTTCGGACTGCTGGGGCATCTTTGTGAAATGGTGATGGGGAGCGATTACGGCGTGACGCTGTACAACGAAGACATTCCCGCCTACCCGGAAGCCAGGGAATACGCCGCCATGGGGCTTGTCCCGGCCGGGACCTACCAGAACAGGAAATTCCGGGAGGCGTTTGTTGACTTCGACGAGGCCGTAGACCTGATCGCCCAGGATATTCTCTTCGACGCCCAGACCTCCGGGGGCCTGATGATCATGGTGCATCCCGACGACGCGCCAAAGCTGGTGGAAGATCTGCACGCAAAGGGGGAAGCAGACGCCGCGGTCATCGGCGAGGTCATAGAATCACCCAAGGAAAGGGTCCTGGTCCGGAAGCGGTCAGGTGGATAGGCTGAAGGCTGTTAGGCTGTAGGTGTTTAGCGGTTTAAAGTCAACACTGTTCATTTAAGGCCCGAGAAGGCATGCCCAGCTCGGCTAAATCCCCCCAACCCCTCTTTAAAAGAGGGGTTGGGGGGATTTCTCGCGGTCGAGACTTAAGTGAACACTATTGGGTTTAAAGTGCATTACCGACATTTGATCTGACTTCTATCAGACGCCAGTTCGTGCTCATCGACAAATAAAATTTGTGCGCTAGCAGGTTTCCAATCCAGAAATGAGATATTTATACAAGATCAAGACAATCAAGGGATTACGCGGTACAAAGAAAAGCCTATTTCCTGGGCACAGAAAGGCGTGCCGGCGTCGAACCCGGGAGAAAGCGAAACACGAGGGTCTGGAAATCAAAGTGAGCTCGGGAATCTCGACCGTGTCATAACAGTCATGGGGAATGACTACTGGCAGGAGAAAGGTAGGCACGTTTTGAGATGATACTCCATGAGAGTCTCCGGGATGAAGGCTGAGGATACACTCGACCGTGCCTATCTTCCTACTGGTCATGCGGAAAATCAATCGGTAGAAACACTGATTTTGATGAGAAAAAACCCTGAGTGCGGATTTCGGGGCAGGATGACTTGCTGGGAAAGAGCCTTTGAATGCCTCTTATCCCGTTATAACTGCCAACACAATACTTCAAGATTGTCCGAATAAAGCATACCCAAATTAATCAAAACGATTGCTTTTGAAAAATTCATATACGGTACTCCTTCGAGCAGCATAACACCGTTCTGAGCCGCGGCTGTTCCAAGGTTGAACAAATGATGAGTTAATCAAAATTACATATCTTGAACTCACTGCGTGATTTGTGCCGTCGGCTCCAGATTTTTGTTAGCATAACAGAATCATGAAAATAGCTTAAATGCAAGCGACGCAACTCTTTGACCGTGTTTAAAACAGTCTTCTTTGATCTTTGCATCAGGACTGCCCGAACATGACACGCCGTAATGCCCGCTAGCGTCCATCGGATCACCTACAACAATCATCCCGTAAATTAAAAAAGCTTGAATAATAGAGATTACCGTTGTTTCTTTTCCACCAGAGTGATGACCAGACGTAGCAAATGCTGCTCCAATTTTGTTTTCCATCTGTTTGCGAATGGAAACAAACTTATCAAATACAAATTTAAGTTCAGCTGCCATTGTTCCAAAATAAACCGGCGATCCTGCAATGATAGCACATGAAGACAAGAAATCATCTTTATTAACTTCAGCTGTAGATCGTAAAATACAAGAAACACCATTAACGGCTTCCACACCTTTCGTGATCTCTTCAGCCAATATCTTGGTTTTCCCGGTTCTAGAATGGTATAATACTAAAATTTGCATAAATAAAGAGACCTTTCACAGAAAGTAAGAGTATCAATGAAGATGCTAACAACCAGTTGGTATTTAGTTTCTGAGTAACTCAGAAAATTTATTATCCTTCGAGAAAAATTCTTTGCTGTTTAACGATCCTTCTAGCTGCATAACATTCAAAATCCGACGAAATACAGAAAACTGCTTTTTCGAAATTATTGAGGCTTCTCTTTCTTGCATAAGTCTTCACCTGCTGCAGTGTCGAGACTTTTGAGGTTGCTATATACAATGATCCAGTCAAATAGGGTCATTTAGGCCGCAAGAGAATTTCCCCGATTCCATCTCGGGAGACAAAGGACTTGATTGGAGTAAAGGGAGCAGCGATGGTCAGCAGTGCCCGATTATGACGGGTTCGTAAAGAGAGCGATAAGTGCGG
>CAZONI010000167.1:0-5628 GCA_964581175.1 uncultured Desulfobacteraceae bacterium | reverse complement strand
CAGGTCATATCTCCGGAAACGGCTTATATCATGACCAATCTGCTTCAGGCGGTGATTCAGGAAGGAACCGGGTGGAGGATCAAGGCGTTGAAAAGACCTGCCGCAGGGAAGACAGGCACCACAAATGACTTGAGGGACGCCTGGTTTATGGGTTATACACCGGAACTGGTTACCGGGGTGTGGGTCGGGTATGACGACAGGCGATCCATGGGTAAGGGTGAGACCGGTTCACGGGCGGCCAGCCCTATCTGGCTCTATTTCATGTCGGCGGTGCTCGAAGGGAAGCCGGTAAGCGATTTCGTCGTGCCGGAGGATATCGTCTTCGCAAAAATAGATGACAAAACCGGCCTCCTCGCCGGCCCTTATTCCAAGAAAACCGTCTTCCAGGCCTTCAAACAGGGCACTCAGCCCGAGGAATATTCACCGCAACCCACTACGCCGAAAACAGGACAATTCCTCCAGTTTGACATGGATTCCGGACAGTAGGAGTCTTCTCCCGCAAAGCGGACAGGGCGTAAGGCAGTCTCTCTAAGCAAGGTTCAGAAAGGAAGCCTTTTCCTCCCTGAACACGATCTAGGATTCTGTCCCTCCGTGTCATGCACAAAGGCAAGTTTTAGGCGGTCCCTTCCACGTCCTGTATTCCCTGGAGAACGAGGTCGAAAAATTCCCGTATGTCTTCCTTTTCCAGGCAGGAAAAGGCCACGCGAGCATCTGTTTTCCCGAGTGAAATCAAACCGACCCCGTATTTTTCAAGCAGATGAACCCTGAGGGCGTCGGCATCCACGGTCTTGAGTTGAAGACACATGAAATAGCCGGAGTTGAAAGGGTATGGTTCCCAGGCGTTCTGGTACCGGGAATCGGAAAGCACTCGTTTAACCTCCCTGGCGCGCTCTTCCATGATGCGCAGCTTTTCCGCTTTACTCACGAGATATTCTCCCGAATTCATTGCTTTCAAGACTATTTCCTGGCTCAGGCGAGACGCGTTGGATATGGAGCCGCGCACTGCGCCCGCTGTTTTCCGTTCAAGGGCGTCGTACAAGGGGTCCAGTTCCCCCTCGGCCGTCGCGCCATAGGTGATGAACCCAACCCGCAGCCCCCACACAAAGTCCTCCTTGGTCGCTCCGTCCAACTTGACGCAGAGGAGCCCGGGATGGGCGCCTGTCAGAAAAGAGAAGATGGACTCCCTGAGACACCGGTCATCGTAAAATAACCCGAAGTAGGCATCATCTGTCGCGGCGATAACATTGGCGCCGCTTTCCGCGAGGTTTTTCAGTATCCCCTTGATTCCCGCCGCCTCTTCGGGGGTGACCGTGTAGCCCGTCGGGTTATTGGGGAAATTGAGAAGCACAATGATTTTTCCTCTTTTTTGCGCTTCGGAAGTGACGCAGGTCTCGAACGCCTGGAGGTTGAATCTTCCCTTCGCGTCGAAGAGGGGATAGCAAATAATTTCCGCGCCCCGCCGAACCTGGAATATGAGATTATAGTTTCCCCACATCTTGTCTGGAAGAATGAGGGCGTCACCCGGGTCAACCCACATGTCCGCCACCACGCTCAACCCATGGGTGAGCGCCTGACTGACGATGGGAAGGCTGATCGCTTTGGCCGAAAGAGACGGGTTCTTCTGTACGATGGCGGCCTTCCATGCTCTCCGGAGAAAAGGGAGACCGAAGGATGGGGCATACGTCAGGGCCTGTTCCGGAGTGAGGCCGTTGAGCATCGCCATCACGGGAGGCAGGTGCATTGCGCCGCCTTTTTCAGTTGCCATGCCGATCGTCGCATTGAAACGGTGGGCCTTTTCTCTTGCCTCGGCACTCTGGGAAAGGATTCCTTTCGGAAAGAAAAGGGCCTTTCCCACTTCTGAAAGCATGTCGTAGATGCGGGGATTAGACCGCCGGATGGTGTTGTTCAATTCTTCTGCAATCGCGTTTCTCAATGCCATTTCTCCCTTCGATCATTCCTGCCACAAAAGAACCTGTAGGCAGGAGAACGGCATATTCCCTCCGCTTCGTTCGCTTCAGGAACATCCCGTTCCCTGCTCTCCCAGGACAACCGGTTTTGAACAGACTTGAAACGATAATATATTCAAGCTTCCGATGGTTTTGGTGATTTGTCAAGCAAAAGAGGGAGTTGATTTGACTTGACTTAGAAACGGCTCTCCCTATATATAAAAGCAGTTGAACGCTTCTGAAAGGGAAAGGGGAACAGATGAGAGATGTCGTAATTGTCAGCGCATGCAGGACAGCGATCGGAGATTTTGCCGGCTCACTCGAGAGCATTTCGGCAACGGACCTTGGCGCCAGGGTAATAGAGGAAGCCATTTCCCGCGCAGGCATAAAAAAGGGGCAAGTGGACGAAGTGATCATGGGCTGCGTGCTGCCGCACGGACTGGGGCAAAACCCGGCCAGGCAGGCAATGGTTCGCGCCGGTCTTCCGTGGGAGGTGGGGGCCATAACCGTAAACAAGGTCTGCGGATCGGGGCTCAAGGCGGTCATGCTCGGGGCGCAGGCTATTAAGTGTGGGGACGCCGATGTCGTCGTTGCGGGCGGCCAGGAGAATATGAACCTGTGTCCCTATCTGCTCAAGAAAGCCCGGAGCGGGTACCGCATGAATAACGATTTTGTCGTGGATGGGATGGTGCATGACGGTCTCTGGGACCATGTAAACGACTTCCATATGGGGATAAGCGCCGAACTGGTGGCGGAGAAATACGGCGTCACCAGAGAGGACATGGATTCCTTTGCTTTGCGCTCCTACGAAAAGGCCTGGGACGCAATTGAGAAAGGAACATTCAAGAACGAGATCGTGCCGGTGGAAGTCCCCGTAAGGAAAGGGGACTCGAAGATATTCAACACAGACGAGATTCCCTTGAGAAAGCCGAAGACCACAGCAGAGGCCCTGGCAAGACTGCGCCCCGCCTTCAAGAAGGATGGAATAGTCACTGCGGGGAATGCGTCAAAGATAAGCGACGGAGCCTCAGCGCTGGTGCTCATGTCGCGGGAACGGGCCGAGAGCCTGGGATGCAGGCCACTCATCCGGGTGGGTGCCCAGGGAGCTGCTGGAATCGACATGAAGTATGTCCTTGCGGCCCCTATCTACTCCATTCCAAAGGTCCTTGCCAAGGACGGTCTCAGCATAAACGATGTGGATCTCCATGAAATCAACGAGGCCTTCAGCTCGTCGTCCGTGGCCGTCAACCGGGAGCTTGGCATTGATCCGGGCCTCGTCAATATACACGGCGGGGCCGTGGCCCTGGGCCACCCGATCGGTGCGAGCGGTGCGAGGATTCTCACGACCCTCATCTATGCCATGAAGGAACGGGGCGCCGGCATCGGTGAGGCCACGCTCTGCCTTGGAGGCGGGGAGGCTGTAACTCTGGTGCTTTACAATGAAGAATAATACATTTCCTACCGCGAAGAATAGTCCTCTTGGCAGGCAAGAATACCCGCGGATACCTCGAAGGAGCGTTTGACCGGTTTGTGCGCTTGCCTTGCGCCTTACGACCTTATGCCATACGCCTCAAAAATCTAAGGAGGAAAGATAAGATGAGAGATGCGGTTATAGTTGCTGGTACGAGGACCCCGGTGGGGTCGTTCGGGGGTACCCTGAAATCGGTTCCCGTGGTGGAACTCGGAGCCCTCGTATTAAAGGAAACACTCAAAAAAGTGAATGCCAGGCCGGTCGCTTCTTCTTCCCTGACCCGGTATGAACCCGATGCCCTCAACGGGACCGGCATGATCGATCTGGAAGCGAAGGGATATGACTATGATGATTCTTCCCAGCCCCTTGAGATCAACGAGGTGATCATGGGAAACGTGGTGGGCGCAGGGCAGGGGCAGAATGTCACCCGCCAGGCCATGATCAGGGCAGGCATTTCAAAGGAAACGCCTGCGTGCACCGTCAACAAGGTGTGCGCGTCCGGCATGAAGGCTGTGGCGCTTGCGGCCCAGGCAATTCGCTATGGGGAGGCTGACATTATCCTGGCGGGCGGCATGGAGAACATGAGCATGATTCCCTATGCCCTTCCCGCAGCCCGGTGGGGAGCACGGATGAATAACACGGAGCTCGTTGACCTGATGGTCTTTGACGGTCTCTTCGAAATATTCTACGGCTATCACATGGGCATCACCGCTGAAAATATCGCGGAGAAGTACGGTATTTCAAGGACTGAACAGGACGAACTGGGGGCCGTGAGTCACCAGCGTGCCAGGAAGGCCATTACCGAAGGTCTGTTCAAGGACGAGATCGTTCCTGTTAAAATTCCCCAGAGAAAGGGAGACCCGATGATCTTTGATACGGATGAACGCCCGCTGGACACCAGCGTGGAAAAGATGGCGAAACTCCGTCCGGCGTTCAAGAAAGACGGCACCGTCACCGCGGGAAACGCGTCCGGCATAAACGATGCCGCCGCCGCGCTCCTCCTCATGTCGGCGGAAAAGGCCAGAGAGCTGGGGTTGACACCGCTGGCGAAGGTGCGGGCTTGCGCGTCAGCAGGCGTTGATCCTGCTTTCATGGGCCTGGGACCGATACCCGCGGTGCGCAAGATCCTGGAAAAAGAAAAACTCGGGATCGATGATTTCGGGACCATCGAGCTGAATGAGGCGTTTGCCTCCCAGGCCATTGCATGCATGCGGGAGCTGAAATGCGACCAGGGAAAAACCAATGTTCTGGGAAGCGGCATTTCCATCGGCCACCCCATCGGATGCACCGGCGCCCGCATCATTCTGACCCTCCTCAACGAAATGCAGAGGAAAGGCCATGGCCTGGGACTCGCATCCCTCTGCATCGGCGGCGGCCAGGGCATGGCCACCGTGCTGGAGCAGGTATGAGTTGAAGACATACAATTGATTCCTGAACAGCGGGCTGTGAACCGTGAACCTTTGAACCATTACGGACATAGGAGTGAATCATGGGATATGAAAACATCATTTTTGAAAAAGACGGGGATGTGGCGGTCATCAAGTTCAACCGGCCAAAAGCGTTAAACGCCATCAATCCGGCTGTCCTGGCCGAGGTGAACAGTGCCCTCGAAACCATCGAATCCGACCCGGATACAAAGGTCCTTATTCTGACCGGAGAAGGGGAGAAGGCCTTTGTGGCGGGCGCCGATATCTCTCACATGGTCAACCTGAGCCCGCTCGAAGGAAGGAAATTTTCAAGGGAGGGGCAGAACCTCCTCTTTCGCCTGGAAAGGCTGTCGATTCCGGTCATCGCCTGTGTAAACGGTTTCGCCCTGGGAGGCGGGACTGAAATAGCAATGGCGTGCGACTTTATCTACGCATCGGAAACGGCCAAGTTCGGACAACCCGAGATTAATCTCGGGATCATCCCCGGCTTTGGAGGAACACAAAGGCTCTCCCGGCTCGTTGGGAAGGCAATGGCCAAAGAACTATGCATGAGCGGTACCCTGATCAGCGCGGCGGAAGCAAAAGAAATAGGACTGGTAAACAGGCTGTTTCCTGCTGAACAACTCTGGATTGAAACAATGAAAACCGCTCGCCTGCTTGCCTGCAAGGGCAGGGTGTCCATGCGCGGCGTGAAGCATTGCATAGATCGGGGGTTTGATGTGGACCTGAAGTCGGGCTGCTATATGGAAGCCGATGCCTTTGCCATGTGTATGGCAAGTCCGGA
>CAZONI010000166.1:0-5679 GCA_964581175.1 uncultured Desulfobacteraceae bacterium | reverse complement strand
TCACCTGTTTTCGTGTTTCTTCCAATCCTTTTTCATTGCGGATCACGAAATCGGCGTTTTTCATTTTTGCATCGATCGACAGCTGGGTCTTCAAGATAATTTCCGCCTGTTCACGGCTGATCGTATCCCTTTTCATGAGCCGTTCCACCTGCATTTCCCTCGGGATATACACGACCAGTATCTTGTGCACGACATCCTCAAGGTGCGCCTCAAAGAGGAGTGGAATCACTGCCTGTACGATCGCGCCGGGATCGCTTCTCGCGATCTTTCTGATCCTGCTCACATAGAGATCCATGATGCGCGGATGCGTAATGGATTCCAGTTTCTTCCTCTTTTCCGGATCTTGGAACACCATCCTCGAGAGCTTTTTCCTGTCGAGAGAGCTATTTTTCCGGAGTACCCGGGCTCCGAAGTATGCCACGATATCTTTCCACGCGGGTTTTTCAGGCTCCACTACCTCTCTGGCCAGGAGATCAAAATCAATGACGGGGGCCCCGAACTCCCGCATCATTTCTGCGACGGTGCTCTTGCCGCTCGCGATCCCGCCTGTGATCCCCAGGATCAGAATGTCGGCGAGATCCGGAAGATTGGTCATCCTCGGCCTCCCGGGTCCCAATTCCCCGGGTTCATGATCCCCGCCGGGTCCAGAAGTCCTTTGACCCTGGTTATGAGCCGCAGGGTATTGGGGTCCATCCTGTCCATCGCCATTTCCTGGGCCCCCAACTCGCCTTTCCACACCATTCCTCCCAGTTCATAAGTCAGAGTGTTTGACTCTGCAAGGGCTTTCCTGGCGTTCTCAATGTCCTTCTCGTCGGCTCTGTTAAAGGAATAATTGAACCCGAACATGATTCCCGGCCCCGGTAAGACCTGGTGGACATAGGAACAGAGCATCCCGTAACGATGCGCGATCTCCATGCCCTTCCTCCAGGCCTCCGGGATCCTGTCTATGGGCAAAATGGCGCCTGTATACTCAAAACCCCCACCCTTGCGAAAATCAGCGGCCAGGGCTGCCAGGGGAGGTACGTCGAGGAATCTCTTCCTGAGGGCGGGATGGAGGTCTTCGACGAATTGTACCCTGCCCCCGCCCGCGAAGTCACGGAAGAATTCTTTGTATATATCCCTTTTGAGGACAAGTTCTTTTTCAAAATGTGCCGACAGGATCAGAACAAAAAACACGTGATTCATCCAGTCGGGCTTTTCCTGGGTTATGAGAAAGAAATCCTCCAGCAGGTCGAGCCTCGTCACCCCTGCTATGGCGTCGGGAATCAGGTCGATTTCGTCTGTTGAGAAGAGAAAGACATCCCGGTATTTCGGTTTGGGGTAGAGCCGCATGGCCAGTTTGGTGACGATTCCTGTGGTACCGTACCAGCCCACGAAAAGGCCCGCCAGATCAGGAAGAGGACCCCTGGTGAACCAGGTTGGGGCCAGGGAGCAGGATCCGATTTTGCATACTTCACCGGTAGGTAATACCACCTCCATTCCGGTTATCATGTCTGAATTCACGCCGTACCTGGGAGAAATGTGTCCGTGTCCCTGGATGAGAGCATTGGCGACAACAGTGACTGCGGGGGGTGCTTCCGGCGTCGAATGCTGGAGATCAGGATGATTCTTCGCGAGATAGGATCGCAGGGCGGCCTGGGTTACCCCTGCCTCTATGACGGCGTACCGGCTCATCTCGTTGACTTCCAGGATTCTGTCCATGCCCTTCATGTCCAGGACAATGCCGCCCCTGTTGGGAACCCCTAGGGCGGAGAGGGTGAAACCCCCACCCATGGGAGTGAGAGGGATCTTTTCTCTGGAGGCCAGAACAACGATTTTCTGCACTTCTTCGGTGGTCTTCGGCAGCACAACGTAGTCGGCACTGCGGGGCGGCTGTGCCCCGGCATCCCGTGAATAGAAATGGAGTTCCTCCGGGCCGTTTGATACCCTGTCCCTGCCTGCTATCTCGATCAACGATTCATATATCCCCATGAAATCCCCCGTGTCCGAAGATGCAAACACATTGCCTTGGAATGACAAATGTCCAAGCTCAAATGCCAAATGAAACCCAAATGCCCTAATGCCAAAATGTAATCATTCTACCTGTCTGCTACCGTGCAGCGCTTGGGCCGCACTCACAGAAGGGCATATTTCGCCCGACTTGGTCATTTGATATTTGACATTGATTTGAGATTTGGGTTTTGGAATTTGGCATTAATCACGATGCCATAAAAACATTTGCACTCCTTCTGATCTCGAATTTATTCGTAAGACACTATGCGGTCCCCTTTGTTCTTATGCTATCGCCCCCGTGATGTCAAACCGGAAAGTCTTAGCCTGATCCACCGTCAAATTTCATCAACGTGTGTGAGCGCGAGTAGTTGGAAAGGAATCCTGATCACCAGCAAGGCGTTAGATGCAAGGCGCCGAGGAGCGACGACCGAGGCGTATGGCATAATACGCCGCAAGGAGGAGCGAGCGAAGGCAACACCGCAGATGATGCCTTGATGGTGATCAGGGTCTTAGCCCTTGACACAGGAGAAGAAGTTCAGATAACGTTGGCACTGAGACTCCGATAGTATCTGCTCCATGTATAACTCAGTGCGGGGGGCGCATGCTCGCGACCGGGAGGTCGCTCCTCCGGGGGTCGATGATGAAACCAGCCGTAGGAGCAACGTCCACGTTGCGGATTAAAAACGGCCGCCAATGCGGAAAGGTTATTTCGTAATGAATATCCGCATGTTACTGAGCTGACACGGCCAATTCCTGAAAGAACATCGGCCTTGCGCGCGAAGGGAGATGCCATGCCCACACTCCAGTTTGACGAGAAGATTTGCGAGACGTGTCCCACCGGAGCCTGCCTGGTCAAGTGCAGGTATATGGACGTGGACAGGGACCAGGCAACGGTCGAGATGATAAAGATCAGCCGCGGCGAGGATTCCTTTGTTTTCGATGCCTGTGTCACCTGCTACGGATGCGAGGAATATTGCACGAGGGGGAACCATCCCTTCTACCTGATCACTGAGAAGAGAGAGGGGAAGGGACTCCTTACCACGCCCAGAGCCATTACCAACCAGTGGATCAACATCGGTGAACCTCAGGGACGGTACAAGCTCGGCAAAATCGGGAAAAGGATCCTGTCTTTCGGGTTCATGCCCGGGTTCTTCAAAATGGCCAGGGGGAAACTCTTTGAGGATATCATGCCTTCTTTTGTCTTTGGACAGGAGTTTTTTTGCAATGTGGTCTACATCCATTTTGCAAACACGTCCATCATCAAGAAAAGGCTCCCTATGGTCATGGAAAATTTCAAGAAACTGGGGGTGGAGGAGGTCGTCTGCCTCCATGATGAATGTTACGGTTCTTTTGCCCATCTGGCGCCGGCCTACGGCATTGAAGTCCCTTTCAAACCCGTTCATTATTTCGACTACCTGTATGACCGCTTGAAGCAATTGAGCGATCAGATCACACCGCTCCATATCAAGGCGGCCTACCAGCGCCCGTGCTCTTCACGCCTCTCCCGAAGCAAGCATCACCTGGTGCGGGACATTATGGAATTGATCGGGGTTGATCTGGTTGAAAGGGAGTACCAGGATGAAAACACCCTCTGCTGCGGAGGGATATATGCCATGCTGTACGGCTATGATTTCGCGAAGGACGTGCAGAAGAGAAATATCGACGACATGGCAGAGCATGGAGCCCGGTATTGCGTTTTCAACTGCCCGGCCTGCCAGGATACCCTGGGAGAGAAGGTGGCCAAAAGGCAGATACGGCCGGTACACATGATTGACCTTTGCAGGATGGCCATTGGGGAGAAACCTCTGCCGGAGGAATAATAAAATGAAGGATATCGCCCGCTTGCTTGCCGAGATCGTGGGGCAGGAATATGTCTCGGCGGAACCTGAAGAACGCTATTTCTACGCGCGTGACCCGGGGCTTATGCCGCCGCACACCCCCGACTATGTGGTCATTCCGGAAACGACCGATGAGGTTCAGAAAATAGTGAGATTGGCCAACCGGGAGAAGATACCGGTCGTCCCCATGGGTGCGGGGCTCTCCTTGACCGGCCTGGCGATCCCCCTGAAGGGCGGGATGGTTGTTGATATGAAACGGATGAGCAGGATCATCCGGGTGAATGAAATGGCCCGGTATGCACTGGTAGAGGGAGGCACCTCCCAGGGGGCTCTGAAGGCATACCTGGAGAGACACCATCCCAGGTTGCGCCACAGCATACCGGATGCGCCGCCGACCGCCACTCTTGCGGCAAACGCTTCCATCCACGGGCAGGGAAGGTTGACGCAGCAATACGGGTTTAATTCGGATTTGGTCAGCGGCCTGGAGGTCGTCACCGGCGCCGGCGAGATCTGCAGGATCGGGTCGTGCGCCCTTTCTCCCGACTGGTTTTCAAAAGGCGCGCCGTTCCCGGATCTGTCGGGTCTGTTTCTGGGGTGGTTCGGGGCGACCGGGATTATTACAAAACTTGCCGTCAAGCTCTATCCGAGAAAGAAATTGCGGGATGTGGAGATCTTTGTGACGGACCGTGGAGACCTTGTTCCGGAAATAGTCTATGAGATTACCCACACCGAAATGGCGGAAGATATCCTGGCCTTTACCCAGCCCAAGCCAATGATGTTCAAAGACAACCACCACGTCAGCTTTTACCTGACAGGCGATACGGATGAGGAACTTGAGTTCAAGAGGAAAATAATCTGGCATGCCCTTGATCCGTACATAAAGAGTAAGGACGGCGGGTTCATGGGGATCCCGTCCATGATGAAACCCGTCCTGCTCGAGTCGCCGCAAAGGAGCGCCAGCGGCCTGGCAGACGTAAAGAAGGGGGGAGGATTTGAATATTCCGGACCCATCGTTATGCTCGAGAGGTATCCGGCGTGCATGAAAAAGCTCCAAGAGCTCGGCGCCAGGTATGATCTGGCGTATTCAGGGATGGTGAGGGTCATTGACGGGGGTCATTCCGTGATGTTCGCCTTTGCCTTCGCGTTCAATCGCGCTGACCCGGACATGATGGAGCGGACGCGAAAGGCACTGAAAGAGGTCAGTGATTTTGTCCTGAAAATCGGCGGCCTCTACTGGAAACCAACCGTGGTCGAGCAGAGACTGGCCATTCAGCACATGGATCCGAACACCTGGAAACTCATGGAAATGATCAAGCACAATCTTGACCCGAACGGCATTATGAATCCGGGAAACTGGGAGGTTGGTTAGATGCAATACGAGGAACTCATTCATAGATGTTTCAGGTGTGGATACTGCAAATTCACCAGTGATTATTCCGCATTCAACTGCCCGACCTACCGGAAGTTCAGATTTGAGACCTATTCTCCCGGCGGCAGGATGTGGTTGATCCGGGCATGGCTCAACAATGAAATAGAGAACAGCCCGCGCTTTCAGGACATCATCTTCTCGTGCGCCACCTGTGCCAACTGCGTTGAGCACTGTGTCTTCACCTTCAGAGAAGACCTGGTGAATATCTTCATGGCGGCCAGGGAAGAGCTGGTGAATAAGGGGATCATACCGCCTCCGGTGAGAGATTACCTGAAGAATATCAACATCAGCGGGAACCCGTATAAGGAACCTGCGGGCGAACGAGGCAAATGGGCTGAGGGAACGGCTGTCAAACCCTACGAGGGCCAGGAATACCTCTTCTATGTGGGCGATGTGGGCTCCTATGATGAAAGGGGCCGG
>CAZONI010000165.1:0-5692 GCA_964581175.1 uncultured Desulfobacteraceae bacterium | reverse complement strand
ATCATGAAGGAGAAGATATGAGGTGGCACGCAACGTAGTGTTCGCCGCCGATGTCGAGCAGTTCCGGGACCTCCACGGCACAAATGTCCTTTCTAACGGAACATCGGGTATGAAAATGGCAGCCGGGAGGAGGGGTGATCGGGGAGGGGACATCACCTTTCAGAATAATCCGCTCGTTTTGATGATCGGGGTCTGCTATTGGCACGGCCGAAAGCAGTGCCTGTGTATAAGGATGTTTGGGGTTGCTGTAAAGTTCAACGTCCGGAGCAGATTCTACGATCTTTCCCAGATACATCACGGCAATTCGATCACAGATATGCTCCACCACTGCCAGGTCATGAGCAATAATAATATAGGAAAGGCCAAAGTCCTCCTGAATGTCTTCCAGCAGATTGATGATCTGGGCCTGGATCGAGACGTCGAGCGCGGATACGGGCTCATCGCCGATGATGAGTTTCGGGTTTATGGCAAGCGCCCGGGCAATCCCGATTCTTTGTCTTTGACCACCGCTGAATTCATGGGGATATCGCCGGCTGTCCTCAGGATGAAGGCCAACTTTATCCAGCAGATAGGCAATTCTGTCTTGCTTTTCAATCTTGTTTGAAAAGACGTCATAGACATTCAGGGGTTCAGCAATAATTTGACCGACGCACCTCCTGGGGTCCAATGAGGCGTAAGGATCCTGGAAAATAATCTGCATATCACGCCTCAGATTGCGAAGTTCCTTCTTTGGTAATGAAAGAATATTGTTACCTTCGAAAAGAATTTCCCCCTCTGTGGGTTCTATGAGCCTCAAAACAGCCCTGGCTGTGGTTGATTTTCCGCATCCACTCTCACCTACAATACCAAGGCTTTCTCCTCGCTTTAAATAGAAACTGACCCCGTCTACAGCACGCACATACCCGAGTGTTCTATTAAGAATGCCGCCCCGGATAGGAAAGTATTCCTTCAGGTTCGTGACTTGGAGGAGCAGATTATCCATTTCGTGAATCCTTATCCTTCTTTGCAGGTGAGCCAGCATCGGCAAAAATGTCGATCATCCATTTCCTGCAGCTCAGGCTCCTCTTTTTTGCAGACCGCCATCACGCTCGGACAGCGTGTTGAAAAGCTGCATCCCGCAGGAAGGTCATAGAGAGAGGGGACAACACCAGGAATCTCCGCCAGTCGAACCCTGCCTAACTTGATTTTGTCTCCTAACCGGGGCATTGCCTGCATCAGTCCGCGAGTATAAGGATGGGCGGGCTCCCGAAAAATTGTCCGGGTAGACGCCTCTTCAACAATTTTACCGGCATACATGACAATAACCCTTTCCACAGTCTTGGCAATGATCCCAAGGTCATGGGTAATCAGAATAATTGCCATTCCCAGCTCTTCCTTCAGCTGCAGCATGAGATCAATAATCTGGGCCTGGATTGTAACATCAAGGGCCGTTGTGGGTTCGTCGGCTATCAGGATTTCAGGCCGACACGCAAGGGCCATAGCAATCATTATCCGCTGGCGCATCCCCCCGCTCAGTTCATGAGGATATTGATCGACACGTTTTTCCGGGCTGGGGATATTCACCAATCTCAACATATCAATACTTTTTTCGATTGCTTCGCTTCGTTCCAGTCCTTGATGGATGCGAAATGCCTCAGCAATTTGGTTCCCCACAGTGAATACGGGGTTCAGGGAAGTCATTGGTTCCTGAAAGATCATGGAGACATGATTCCCGCGGATTTTCCTCATCTGGTTGTTAGTAAGCTCTAAAAGATTCATGCCATTAAAAAAAATCTGACCTCCCACAATACGGCCGGGAGGATCAGGGATGAGTCGGAGTATGGAGAGGGCAGAGACACTCTTGCCGCAGCCCGATTCGCCGACAATGCCAAGGGCCTCTCCATCACTTAGGCGGTAGCTGATGCCATCGACAGCCCTGCCCACGCCGTCAAAGGTATAGAAATAGGTTCTTAAATCCTTGATATCCAGTATGGCGTCTTGCATCCTAGTGTCGCGCCTCATAACTTCCGTCGAGGTTTTTGGCAATTCAGCATTGATGCCTTCGGACAGTTGCTCAAAGGTAAGACTACCCAAGCTCTTTCCGGCACATACCCGGAGAGTTCACAAAATCGCCGCCGGCAACGCCGTCAACCACCTCTGAGTCTGGGATCGGCAATGTCTCTTAAACCGTCTGCAATCAGGTTAAACGAAAAGACCGTGAGAAATATGGCCACGCCGGGAATTATCGACAGCCAGGGAGCGTTCGTGAGCTGGTCAAGGCCTATGCGAATCATTGATCCCCAGCTTGGGGTTGGCGGGCGGACTCCCAGGCCAATGAAACTGAGGCTGGCTTCCACGATGATCGCTGTGGCGATCCACATGGTGCCCATGACGAGAATTTCTCCGAAAATATTGGGAAGCACATGGATAATCATAATCTTCATGTCACTCTGCCCGACGGCCCTGGCTGCTTCAATATAGGGCAATTTCTTCACGGACAGTGTCGACGCCCGAGCCAGCCGCGAAAGCCGGGGGGTCAAGGCTACGCCAATCGCGATAACGATCTTTACCAGTCCCGGTCCAAGGATGGCAAGGATGAGGAGCCCGAAGATTACAACTGGAAATGACATAAAAATATCGTTGAATCGGGAAACCACTCCATCCCATTTTCCACCCTTATACCCGCCAATGACACCCATGGAAACTCCGAAAAACATCCCGAACAGAACCGAGCAGATCCCCACCGTCAGCGACACCTGCCCCCCCCAGAGTATTCGAGAGAACTCATCTCTTCCATATCCATCCGTGCCGCACAGATGGGCGAGCGAAGGGGCTGAATACTGGATCTTTATGTCCTGTTCAATTGGATCATAGGGAGAAATCCATGGCGCCAGAATTGCCAGACATACAATTATAACGGCCATGACCAGACCGATCACAGATGTCTTATTCCGCCTGAATGTGTAGAATATCAGACCTTTTCGAGTGTCTTGGGCCATATTGCTTTTACGTTCGCCTCTATTCTAATGGTATTCAATCCGTGGGTCGATGAGGGCGTAGAGGAGGTCAGTCACCAGATTGAGAAAAAAGACCGCTGCGGAAAATATCACGATGACGGCCTGGAGGGTCATGTAATCACGGTCTTTAACCGCAAAGACCATCATTTTTCCCAGGCCCGGCCTGCTGAAAACGATTTCGGTAAGGACAGATCCCCCCATCAAAACAGTTGCATAGAGCCCAACCACCGTGGTTGTGGGGATCAGCGCATTTTTCAGCGCATGCTTGTAAATGGTCATCCTTTCGCTGACCCCTTTTGCTCTGGCCGTTCTCACGTAGTCCTCACCTAGGACATTGAGCATGGAGGAGCGAGTCATCCGGCTCACAAAAGCTGTCATAGCTATGCCGAGGGTAAAGGCCGGGAGAACCAGGTGATAAACTCTGCTTCCCAATTTCCCGAGGTCCCCTCCGCCGACTACCGGAAATATATTTAACTTCACCGCAAAAATATACATCAGGATGATGCCGAGGTAGAATTCGGGCATGGAAATTCCCGTAAGCGAGAAAACCCTGCCGATATAATCCGGCAATCTGTTTCTCTTCAGGGCAGTAAAAATGCCGATTGGAACCCCCATGAGAATACCCAGAAACATCCCGGATACAGCCAGATCGAGTGTGTAAGGGAAGACTTGGGCAATTTCTTTTGCCACCGACTGCTGGGTGATAAGTGATTTTCCCAGATTGCCGTGACACAAATTCTTAAGGAATATGGCATATTGCACCAAGATAGGCTTGTCCAACCCCATGCGATGCTCCAGGGCCCGGATTTCCTGTTCTGAAGCATACGTCCCAAGGGCAGCTACTGCGGGCCCTCCCGGAACACTTCTAATGAGGAAAAAAACCACTGTGACAATGGCCCATAGGGTGGGAATAATCAAAAAGGCCCTTCGAATTGCGTACTTCAGCATAATTTCTCAACGGTGCTGTGAAACGGGGGGCATGTTATTGATGCCGCCCCCCGCTCGTTTTCTCCAAAATTTACTTTTCCAGGATGCGGGTGTTATACTTGATCGTGTCGGCCGAAGTTAAGGTCGATTTCATTTGGTACCCGAGATCCACATAGCTTTTCCTGGCAAACACAAATTTGGCTGTACAAAGTGGATACGCAACCGCGTCCTCAAGAATCTTTCTCTGAGCCTTGGCCCATAGATCTTTTTGTATGTCCACATTTGCTTCCTGTCTTGCCCGCTCGATCAAATCGTCGATCTTATTATAGTGAGAGAAGTTGGTAATCGCAGTGGGTGTCCCCACGATAGATTTGGAATCGTAGAACTGCGTCAAAATAGGATCAGCAGTAGGGAAACGAGCACAAATATACAAAACTATAGGATTAACGTCTTTTCGGATCTGCGAATGATATGCACTATGGGTAATTACGTCCATCTTCAAATCGACGCCAATCCTTCTCAATTGCGCCTGAATCTGCTCCATGGGCCGCAGGTAAGGAGACGCAGCTGACATCACCATCCTGAGGGTGAATCCTTTCCCGAGTCCTGCCTCTTTCAGCAGCTCTTTGGCCTTTGAAGGGTTATATTTATAAAGAGGTACGTCGGTTGTTCCTCCCAAGTAGCTGGCAGGAATAGGAGAAACAAGCGGTTCAGTTACGTCCTTTCCAAGGAAGTCCATCAATTCCTGTCGGTTGATGCCATATGCCAAGGCCCGTCTCACGCGGATGTCATCGAGGGGTTTCTTGGTCGTGTTGAAATGAAGCGTCAGCGTCTCCCCCGGGCCAAAGACGTCAACAACCGTTCCAGGCACTTTCTTCATTTTCTCGACCCAGACTTGCTCCCTTACCCCTTCACAGATATCAATTTCGCCTTTACGAAAGGCCATTTCCCGACTGCTGGCATCGGGCATGAACCAAAACTCGATCTTATCCAGAAGCGGTTTACCTCTGAAATAGTTCTCGTTTCTGACTTCGACAAGTTTCTGCTTTGGAAAATACTCTTTGAGCATAAAAGGGCCTGTGCCAATGGGATGAGTCCTGAATTTCTCAAGGCCCATCTCCTCAACGGCTTTCTTGGAGACAATGAATCCGCCATGGTAGTCGGCCAGTAGTCCGAGAACTGAGGGGATTCTTTCCTTGAAGGTGAGGCGTACTGTGTACTTGTTAATAACTTCAACTTTTTCCAGTGCCTCAAAATCACTGGCAAATCCGGATGTATCTTTGTTCGCGGCTTTTTCCAGGGAGAACTTCACATCTTCCGCTGTCAACTCGCCGTAGCCTTTATGAAATTGCACCCCTTTCCGAAGATAAAAAGTCCAAACCAAGCCATCAGGTGACACGCTCCATCTCTCTGCAAGATCAGGTTCAATCTTTTCCGGGTCGATATCCCCTGGCTTGAATCGGACAAGGCCATTAAACATCGGGTCTATACAGGCATAATCGGGGCTTGTTGTTCCATAATGAGGATCAAGCGACCGAATGTCCGAGCTCATTAGTGCAACCTTCACTACCTGCTCCCGCGCACCCGCTGATGCCAAAAAAAACGATCCGACGAGAAACATTGCCACTGCTAACACACCGATATTACGCAACTTCATTGCTATTTCTCCCTTCCTTTCCAAGATCTCATTTCTGTTCATTGTTACTCCTCTTACAAAACCATGGAGATTCATGTAGCTTTTCCTCCGTCCGAGCTGCTCAAACGATTAT
>CAZONI010000164.1:0-5741 GCA_964581175.1 uncultured Desulfobacteraceae bacterium | reverse complement strand
GTTGAGCCGCAGGTATTCCGGGGCCCTGCCGCCGGGGATGACCAGGGCATCGTAGTCTCCAGGCTTTACCGCATCAAAATCGGCATTGAGTGCGAAATTGTGCCCTCGTTTCTCGCTGTAGGTCTGATCACCTTCAAAATCGTGAATAGCGGTTTTAACGGTCTCGCCCGCTTTCTTTCCCGGGCAGACTGCATGCACCTCGTGCCCTACCATGGTCAGGATCTGATACGGAACCATGGTTTCATAATCTTCCACAAAATCCCCGACAATCATGAGAATCTTCTTCTTTGCCATTGCTCTTCCTCCTTTCACGATTCCTGAATCTAAAGAACATCTAATCATTGCCTTTCACAGATATAGGATACCCCTCGCGAGAACAAGAAGCAAGCCGCAATCAAGCCGAAGGATGCGTTGACAGCAAAACGGGTTAGATGAATGGAACGAGTTCGATGAGGTCGGCCATGGTGTTGAAAGCTTTGAAGGCCTCAAGGAAATTCCCGGCCCTGAAACGCACTGTGTTCCCGTCGACCCTTTCCACTCCCGGCATCCGCAGGGCCCTGTCCGCGCCGGAGGCGGTGGTGAACCGCACCCGGAGATCGACCTCTCCGTCGATCCGGAAGGGGCGCCAGTCCGGTTTCCGGGACATGGCCTTCCGGGCGCTTTCGTAGATGAGGGCGCGGCTCCGCTTCGGGGGGAGGCACAGGGCCGCATAGGAACCGATCCCTTTCTTCACCTTGGCCGTCTCGACCCCCGCCAGAAGACCCTCGGCTTCGGCAATGGTCTTCTCATCACCGGTCACCAGGGCTATCGGGACATCAAACAGGCCCGCAAGGCCCGCGCTGAGGCCGATCTCGCCTAGGGCGCGGCCGTTCATCCAGACGCCGGCGATTCGGCCCATAAAGATGTGCACGATGGTGCTGTCTTCGGTTCCGGCCATGGCGTGGTACCCCACCAGGAAGGCCGCGTCGAATCCCGCGTCGATCCCCTCCATCATGGTAAGGGGCCGTGGGGAGCCCATGATCAGGGAGATCCTTTCGTCCAGTTCCTCCGGGATCAGGTTGAGCCCCACGTTATGGGAATCGGACACCACCACCTCAGTTGCACCGCCGTCGAAGGCGCCCTTCACCGCAGCGTTGACCTCCTCGGTCATCATCCTTCTCGCCCAGGCGTATTCCCGGCCCGCAGGAGAAGACTGCTCCTGGCGAACGACGCATCCGATCCCTTCGATATCCGCAGATACATAGATTTTCATGACAGACGCCTTTCCTTTTTATAGTAATCGCAAAAGTACCCGGATGAAACAGAAAGTAAGGATCATTTCACCGCGGATTGCACAGACTCACTGAGACAAATCATCCGGTCACTCTCCCGCCTCACACAGGTGGCATGCGACCCACCGTCCCTCCTCCACTTCTCTCAAGGCGGGCTCCACAGTGCTGCAAAGATCCACGGCCTCCGGGCAGCGGGGATGAAACCGGCAGCCCCCCGGTACGTTGACGGGGCTGGGCACATCGCCTTCGAGCACCGCCAGGGGATGGCGCTTTTCGGGGTCGGGCCGGGGCAGGGCCGCCAGGAGGGCCCGGGTATAGGGGTGGAGGGGCCTTTCGAAGAGGTCTTTCTTGGGGGCCTTCTCGACTATCTTCCCCAGGTACATGACCGCGATGCGGTGACTGACGTGCTTGATCACGCTCAAATCGTGGGAGATGAACAGGTAGGAGTATCCCTTCCGCTTTTGGAGATCCCTTATCAGGTTGAGGATCTGGGCCTGCACCGACACGTCCAGGGCCGAGGTCGGCTCGTCGAAGACGACAAACTCAGGACCGGTGATGAGGGCCCGGGCGATCCCGATGCGCTGTCTCTGGCCCCCGCTGAATTCGTGGGGATAGCGATAGACATGGTCCTCACTGAGGCCCACTTCCCTGAGCATGTCCCTGACCCGGCTCACCAGTTCGGACCCCCTTGCCAGGCCGTTCACCTCGAGGGGACAGCCCACGATCTTCTTGATCAGCATTCGGGGATCCAGTGACGACTGCGGATCCTGAAACACTACCTGCATCCGCCTCCTGATCCTTTGGAGTTCCTCGCCCCGGAGGCCCGCCGTCTCCATGCCCTCGAAAAGGATCTGTCCCCTGTCGGCCTTGAGCAGATGGAGGATCAGAAAGCCCACCGTGGACTTCCCGCAGCCTGACTCCCCCACCAATCCCAAGGTCTCCCCGGAGTGGATCCGGAAACTCACCCCGTCCACCGCCTTGAGGAATTCCGACTCGCGGCCGAGAAAGCCCCGACGGATGGGAAAGTGTTTGACCAGGTCTCTCACCTCTACGATAGGAACGGGCATCGTGCCATTAAATCCTTTTTTGGGGACAGTCTCAACCCACTATTCCAGCATTCCATCTCCAATACACCGATTCTATCTCCCGCTGCCCCAGAGATGGCAGGCAACATGGTGATCCGGTTCCACCTCCACCGGACCGGGTACGATCCGGCCGCAGGCTTCCAGCATCTCGGCGCACCGTGGATGAAAACGGCACCCGCGGGGAGGATCGATAAGGCCCGGCACCACGCCGGGCACCACGTTGAGCGTTTCCCTCTCCTCATCCACCAGGGGTACGGCCCTGAGGAGCCCGCGGGTATACGGGTGCCCCGGATTTGAGAAGAGTTTCCGGGCCGGGGCGATCTCCACGATCCTGCCTGCATACATGACGGCCACCCGCTCGCAGATCTGAGCGATCACGCCCAGATCGTGGCTGATGAAAAGGACCGATACGCCCTGCCGACGCGTCAGTTCCTCCAGGATGGTGAGCACCTGGGCCTGGACCGTCACATCCAGGGCGGTAGTGGGTTCGTCCGCAATGAGGAGTTCCGGGCGGCAGGAGAGCTCCATGGCGATCATCGCCCTCTGGCGCATGCCCCCCGAGAGTTCGTAGGGGTACTTGGAAAGGACCGCTTCGGGGTCCGGCATCTTCACCTGGTTGAGCATGTCGATGCAAATCCGGCGGGCCTCGGCTTTTCCAACCCGCTGGTGCAGCATAACCACTTCCATCATCTGGTTGCCCACCCGGAAGACCGGGTTGAGGGAACTCATCGGCTCCTGGAAAATCATTGAAATCTCGTTTCCCCGGATGGTGCGCAACCGGCGCCTGCTTGCCCCCAGAATATCCTCGCCCTTGAAAAGGATCTTCCCGGCTGAGATCTTCCCCGGCGGGTCGGCGATGAGACGCAGGACCGATCGGGCAAGGACCGATTTGCCGCATCCGGTCTCGCCCACCAGCCCCAGGACCTCCCCTTTGGAGACGGTGAGATTCACGTCCTCCAGGGCCCTCACGATCCCCTGGTAGGTGAAGAACCGAACCGAAAGATCGCTTATGTCGAGCAGGGTCTCCGTCATCGATCACCTCCTGATCCGGGGGTCCAGAATGTCCCGCAGGGCATCCCCCAGTATGTTGAAACCGATGACGGTTAACAGGATGAAGAGGCCGGGGAAGGTGGGATACCACCACTGGTCCATGAGAAACTTGCGGCCCACACTGATCATGGCGCCCCATTCGGGCGTGGGGGGCTGAGCGCCCAGGCCGATGAAGCTCAGGGAAGCGGCGATCAGGATCGTCTCCCCCAGGATAAGGGTCGCCAGGACAATGACCGATGAGAAGCAGTTGGGGAGGATGTGGTGGAGGATGATCCACACGTTCCCCGCACCTGATGCCCGGGCGGCGGCGATGAACTGCTTCTCTTTGACAGCCAGGGCCTCGCCGCGCACCATCCTTGCGAATTTGGGGATCATCACAAAGGCCACGGCGATCACGGCGTTGTTCAGATTCGGCCCCAGCGCCGCGGCCATGGCCATGGCCAGCACCAGGGGAGGAAAGGAGAGGATCACATCCATCATCCTCATGATGAGGTTGTCCGTCTGCCTTCCCAAGTAGCCGGCAACGGCCCCGATCAGGGCGCCCAGTCCCCCTGCGATCGCGATCACGAGCACTCCGATCCGCAGGGAGATCCTGGCCCCGTACATGACGCGGCTCAGGATGTCCCGGCCCATCTCATCCGTCCCGAAGAGGTGCACCAGGGAGGGCGGGCTGAGCCGTTCGCTCAGGCTGATCCGGATGGGGTTGTACGGGGCGATCAAGGGGGCGGTAAGGGCGATCAGGACCATGGAGACGATGATCACAAACCCCGCCACCGCCGACGGGTTGCGGCTCAGGAGCTTCAGGGTGAACAGAAATTCCCTGATCTGCCATGCGTGTTCCCGCCTGTAGTTCTCGAACAGGCTAATACTGGATTTGCGGGTCAAGGAAGCCATAGAGCACGTCCACCAGGAGGTTGATCATCACATAGGCAAACGATACCACGAGGGTAAAGCCCATGATCGCCGGAAAATCCAGGAAATTGACGGAATCCACTACGTACTTCCCCATACCGGGCCAGTTGAAGATGGTCTCGGTGAGGATGGCGCCCCCAAAAAGCTCCCCGATGGAGAGTCCGGTGATGGTCACCGTGGGAATAAGGGAGTTTTTGAGAGAGTGCTTCAGGATAACGGTGGACTCGGACAGACCGTTTGCCCGGGCCGTAGTGATATAATCCTGCCCCATCACGGAAATCATGGAAGACCGCACAATCCGGGTGATGATGGCCAGGTAAACATAGGACAGGCAGAAAGACGGGAGCAGGATGTGCCGAAGGGCGTTCACGAACGTTGACCAGTTCCCCTCCAGCAGGCTGTCGATCAGGTAAAGACCGGTCACATGGGGCGGCGGGTTGATGGCCACGTCCAGCCGCCCTGACCCGGGAAGCCAGCCCAGGTTCCGGTAAAAAAGCAGGAGCAGCATCAGACCGAGCCAGAAGACGGGCATGGACACCCCGAAGACGGAAAAGACCCGGGAGATGTGATCGACGGGCCGATTGCGGCGCACCGCAGAGATGATGCCGAGAGGCAGTCCCACGGCAATGCAGAGGATCATGCTGGACAGGGTCAGTTCGAGTGTTGCGGGAAAGAAGTCCGCGAGGTCGTCGAGAACAGGACGCTGGTTCCGGATGGAGGTCCCCAGGTCCCCGTGGAAGAGTCCCCACAGGAAACGGACGTACTGTTCAGGCAGGGGGCGGTCGAGCCCCATGGAACGGCGGAGGTTTTCAACGGCCTGGCGGCTCGCCTTCTGACCCGCCATCATCCTGGCGGGGTCCCCGGGTATGGCATGAGAGATGAAAAACACCAGGAGGGTCACGCCGATAAGCACCGGTACCAGGTAACCGAGTCTTTTCAGGATATAGGCGAGGATCCGCATGGGGTTCCGTTCGGCCGTCGACCCGTGGATTCATGGAGGCGGAGAGGCGCACCGGTCGCCTCTCCGTTTCGAGATTTCAAGTCCGCGATCACTCCTTGTAGATGGATTCGAAGTTGTACATGGACTCCAGCATTGGGTTGTAGACGTACCCTTTAACCCATTTTCGCATGGGTACGATGGTCTGGGTCTGGTAAAGGAAGATGTAAGGGGCATCCGCCATGATGATGTCCTGGGCCTTGTTGTAAAGATCGGTTCGTTCCTTCTGATCGCTCAAGACCAGGGACTTCCGGATCAGGGCGTCTACCTGGTCATTCTTATAAAAGCTTCGGTTCCCGGGGAGTCCCCAGTTCTTGGAATCGAACCAGAAATTCATGAACATGGAGGGGTCCGCATAGTCCGGGCTCCACGCGCCCAGGCAGAGTTCGAAGTCGCCCCTGTCGATCTTGTCCCTGAGGGTGGGAT
>CAZONI010000163.1:0-5745 GCA_964581175.1 uncultured Desulfobacteraceae bacterium | reverse complement strand
TTTCCGAGCGCGTCGGCCAGATCTTCCGTTTTCTGTCTCGTGGGGGCATAGATGATGGCGGGCCTGGCCTTCTTATCTCGCAGGATCTCCGAGACTTTTCGGGTACGTTCCGACGGCAGGAGCTCCATAAGTTCGATGGCGATATTGTCTCTCCTGAACCCGTGGATATGCATCTCCGGTCCTTCCATCCCGAGCTGCCGGATGATATCCTTCTGGACCCTCGGGGTGGCCGTCGCGGTCATGGCGATCACGGGCGCGGGGCGAAAAATGGGCAGTCTTTCTCCCAGCAGCCGGTAGTCCGGCCTGAAATCATGGCCCCAATAGGATATGCAGTGGGCTTCATCTATTGCCACAAGGGCAGGCTTGCGCCGGGAAAGCATTTCGGGAAAGCCGGGTACCGCAAGCCTTTCGGGAGCAACAAAGAGAAAATCCAGTTTCCCCTCGAGATACGCTTTGCAGACGTCACGCGACTGAAGTCGCGGGCGGCCGGAATGGATCCGCTCTGCAGCAAACCCCCATTCCCTGAGGCCGGCGGCCTGATCCTCCATCAAGGCGATCAAGGGGCTCACCACAAGGGTGGTTCCTCCCCGGGCGATTCCGGGGAGCTGGTAGCACAGAGATTTGCCCGATCCCGTGGGCATGACGAGGAGGAGGTCTTTGCCTCGAGTGACGGATTCACATACCGCTTGCTGATAGGGGCGGAAGGAATCAAAATGAAATACATCGCGCAGGATACCTTCGAGAGTTGCGGATACGGCTGCAGCGGTTCTTTTCCCGTTTTCCAACACCCTGGCAGGTTTTCGGTCGGTTGTATCTGCTCTTTGATTTTTGGGAAAGGTGTTTTCCATCTCCCCTGCCTGTTCCAACTCGGGAACAGGCGCAAAATAATCGTCATCCGAATGGGGAGGCGGTGCATCATCAACGGGCAGACCTCCCGAGGCTCTTGACTTTGCAGAATCGCTCATTTTCTTCCAACGCCTGTGGGGGCGGGTCGTGCCTCCGTTATACCGCTATTCCTCTTTTTTCTTTTCCTTGCCCCGCTTTTCCTGTCTCTTTTCCTTTAGTGATTTGCTCTTCTTTTTCTTGGCATCTTTCTTGGTGTCCTTCGATTTAGCCATCACTATCCTCCTCCAAAATCAGAAGCCGAACATCCTTGAAAACCGCGGGCTTCGGCGCGTTCAGCCGGCCGGTCGCCGTTGCAGTCCCGCCTTGAGCAGGATTGGATTCTATCATACTCCAAAACCAGATTATTTCAAGACCTTCCCGGGCAGAAAAGAAATCAGTCCGGTCGTCAGCAAGGGTACCAAGGCTACGAAGCTGAGAACCGGCCTAATCGAAAAAGTATCCGCCAGTTTTCCTGTGAGGGGCGTCAACATCCCCCCGGTTCCGAAGGCCAGACCCATCATGAGGCTCGCTACCATGGATCTCCCCTTGGGGGCCAGTTCCTGCGCCATAACCACGCCCAGCGGCAGAGTTGCCAGGACCAGAAATCCCGACACGAAGGCGCAGGGGTAGATCCACTTGCCGGGAAGAGAAAGCAGGAGGTAAAGGCTCAATGTCGCCAGACTGTGAGTTACATAAAAGATAGGCTTGTACCCGATCCTGTCTGAGAGATGGCCGGCGAGAAGCCCGCTGACGGCGCCCCCGACGGTAAAGAGGGATACGATGGTCCCGATAGAGACCAGGGAATATCCTTTCCTCGCATACAATACCGGTATGAAGGTCAGGAAAGACTGTCCGGCGAATGCCCGCAGGACCATCACGGCCCAGATGAGCATGATGGATTTCCAGACGGTTCCGAGCGATTCCTTGAGGGAACCGATGAAACCGAGATTTCCGAGCCCCTCTCCAACCGGAACGGGCACGATCTTTAAAAGAACGGCCGTCAGGCCTAGACCGAAAATCATGGTAACCGGAGACGCTCCAAGCCCGTAGGTCGTCACAAAGTAGCTGATAAAGAGCGGTCCCACCCCAAAAGCAAAGGTCCCGCCCAGGAGAAAAATCGACATGCAGAGGCCGGAACGCCGGCCCGAATAAGCAGGAACCATGCCCGCGCAGGGCGGATGAAACATGGACTGGCCGATTGCGCCCAGTCCTATGAAAGTGATCAGGATGATGAAACTGTGCGCTATCCCTACCAGAGGGATGCTCACGACGGCCACGAGCGGACCTCCAAGCACGAACAGGCGCGTTCGGTACCGGTCCACGACATATCCCACAGAAGGCTGGACCACAAATGACAGAAACCGGGTCATTCCCGTGATCAGGCCGACCTGAGTCAAGGTCAGGGAAAGCTGCTCCATGAAGACGGGGAGCAGTGGGTTGATGAATGAAGCGTAAAAATCACCGGTAAAATGAACGAGAGTCAGCGCAAAAATCGCTTTTGCGTCAAGTCTCGATTCTTCCGTCACCTGATTCATTTACTACCTTTTGCCGTTGCTATCCGAAATGAGGTCCGTCCTCCACCCTGCGAGCCGACACCCCAGCTGGTATGCCTCTTCCATGAGCGCCCGGTTCTTCCCGATCTCACCAGGGTCGCCGGCACTTCCGTAAACCATGCCGGCGATTTCGGCTTCGAGGTAGTTGCATATGTCCCCGAAAGACCGGAGCGCATTGACCGCTCCGGAGGAGAATGGATCCGCGTCGGCATAGGAAAGAAGGAAGGCGAATTGCTTTCCCTTGAAAATATTCCTCTCCCCGACGCCCACGGCATAACACCGGTCGATGACGGTCTTTGTCTGGGCGGAGATATTGAACCAGTAAATCGGACTGGCAACAACGACGACATCGGCCTCTTTGAGCTTTGGGTACAAGGTCTGCATATCATCCTTGACGGCGCATCCGGGAGAGCCGTCTTCCTGGCACTTCATACACGCCTGGCACGGCTTGATATTCATACCGTTGAGATAATAGGCCTCGACCGATGCTCCTTTGGATGTGGCCCCTCTGGACACCTGTTCCGCAAGCGTGCTGCTGTTGCCCTTTTTTCTCGGACTCCCGAGCAAGACAACGATTCGTTTTCCCATAAATTATCTCTCACACCTCCTGGTTTTCCTATTCTCCAGACCAAACAGGATCTCCGGACGGGTTCGGGGAGATCTCACACATTTCCCTTAGCATGTTTCCCTCTGTCTGGCCACAGAAACCTTACCGGATAGCCCGGAGCCTATTACACGGGAAATGTTCGGTGATGCAGACGAGCGCTCGAAAACAACTCAACAACCCTCTACCGCAAGACGAGGGGGTTTCCACCATCCCCGAAAGAGAAACTGAATTTGGAGATTTTAACAAGATTGCAACATAAGGGTTGACATTCGGCCGGTACATTGTTATTTAGTGACCGACCGGTCGGTATTGGAGATTATAATCCCGTTGAGATTAGGATATAGCTGAATATGGCGCGCAAGCCCGATCCAGATAAAAAGAGACAAATCGTCGAGGCGGCCACCCAGGTGTTTGCCGGGAAGGGATATGCGGCCGCCCGCGTCATCGAGGTGGCAGAAGCGGCCGGAGTGGGGAAGGGAACCATCTATGAGTATTTTCGCAGTAAAGAGGACCTGTTTTTCGCCGTCTTCGAAGACATGATGGCGGACACGGACAGCCGGATAAGTGTGACCATAGCCACCGTCAGCGGTTCGGCGGCCGATCGTTTGAGAGCCGTGGCAGATGCGGTGGTCACGGCATGGCTTCCCAAGCTTGATCGCTATGCCCTGGTCATGGAATTCTGGTCCGCCGCCACCGTCTCTCCCTTGCGCAGGCGATTCAAGGAGTCCTTTCAACAGGCCTACGATGGGTTTCGCCGGGTGATTACTGCTTTGCTCCAGGACGGTATGGCGACCGGTGAATTCGCAGACGACATAGATGCGCATAAGACGGCCTCGGCCCTCATCGGCACCTGGGACGCGCTGCTGCTGCAGGCCTGGCTCGATCCGGATTTCGATCCCCTGGGCGCCTCCAGGGCCTTTGTGGAGGTGCTGCTCAACGGACTTCGCAGCAAGAAGATCAAGGAGCCATCATGAGACACTTCGCTTTCATCGCCGCAGTGACATTGCTCATTTTGAGCGGACTTTCCCGGGTCGTCCCGGCCCAGGACGGCAGTGCCATCATTAAGGCGGCTTTCGATCACTACCGGGGAAAGGCATCGGAAGCCACGGTAGAAATGACTATTCATCGCCCCACCTGGGAACGTACCATGCAAATGGACGCCTGGACCAAGGGAACCAGCGAGAGCCTGATTCGCATCACGGCACCGGCCAAGGACGCGGGCAACGGCACGTTGAAGAAGAGCTCCGAGATGTGGATTTACAATCCCAAGGTCAACCGCGTGATCAAGCTGCCGCCCTCCATGATGACCCAGTCCTGGATGGGATCCGATTTCTCCAACAACGACCTCGCCAAGTCTGACAGCATCCTCAACGACTACACCCATACCGTTACCGCACGTGAGACCAGCGAAGGACACACGGTTTATGTGATCAAATCCATGCCCAAGCCCCAAGCGCCGGTGGTCTGGGGGATGCAGGTGCTCAAGATCCGGGACGACCATGTGCTCCTCTCAGAGGAATTTTTCGACGAAGATCTCAAACCGGTGAAACTCATGACCGTGGACGAGATCCAAATGATCAGCGGCCGCATGTTTCCCAAAATCTGGACGATGCGGGAGCACGGCGTCAAGAATCAATACACCCTGTTGCGCTATGGCCGGCTGCGCTTTCTGGATGACCTGCCCGATCGCCTGTTCACCCTCAGCGAACTCAGGACTCCGCGGCGGAGGTGATCTCGTGAACATCGACATGAAAATGGCCTGGCGCAATATCTGGCGCAATCCGCGCCGAACCCTGCTGACCGTCCTGGCCATCACCTTCGCCTGTGTGCTGCTGGTCTTCATGCTCTCGTTCCAATTCGGCAGCTACGCCACAATGATCAACTCGTCGGTCAGAATCCGTACCGGTCACCTGCAGATACAGGCCCGGGGCTACCAGCAAGACCCGAAAATCCAATTGGTCGTCCAGGACCCCGAAGCCGTAGGCCGCATGCTGGACCGAATCCCCGGAGTCAAGGCCTACACCTTTCGTGCCGATGCCTTTGCTCTGGTCTCTTCGGCTGAGCGCACGTACGGCGTCATGATCACCGGAATCGATCCGGGCCGAGAGGCTCTGATCTCCACCCTCGCCCGCACCGTCCAGCAGGGCCGCTACTTGTCTGATCAATCGGCCGGGGACAGCATGCCAGGTGCCCTGATCGGGCGGTTGCTGGCCCGCAATCTCAAGGTAACGCTGGGTGATGAACTTACCGTCCTGGGTCAGGGACGCGACGGATCGGTGGCGGCTACGGTCCTGAAAGTCAGGGGAATCTTTGCCTCCGGACAGGATGCGATGGACCGCAGCACCATCCAGATGCCGCTCAAGGCATTTCAATCCGTTTTCAGCATGGCCGGAGCGGTCCATGAAGTAGTGATCATGGCCCAAGATCTGGCGGACGTCCCGGCCGTCAAAGCCGCCATCGCCCGGAAGCTGCCCGGCATCCCCGCTGATCCTCCCCTGGCTGTGCTCGACTGGACGCAGCTGATGCCCGGCCTCCGGCAGGCCATCCATATGGATCTGATCAGCGGCGCCGTCTTCTACCTGATCCTGATCATGGTCGTCGCCTTCAGCATCCTGAATACGTTCTTGATGAGTATCCTCGAACGAACGCATGAATTCGGGATCATGATGGCCATGGGGGCCAAACCGGGACGCCTGACCC
>CAZONI010000162.1:0-5782 GCA_964581175.1 uncultured Desulfobacteraceae bacterium | reverse complement strand
GACAATCCGCTGTTTTCCAGCCAGTGTTTATCCATAAATACATTTTTGGCACTAGTATAGCTCAAGTTTTGCATTTTCTTCTTGTAACGGCCCAGAAATCCTGTATAATACCTGATTAACACTACCTCTATATCTCGGGAGGCAGAGTGCAAGCAAGTGTAGGAACAATAAGAGCTCTTGTACCGCTTTACACGGTCGACCCATCGTTGCCGGTTCAGCGTGGCCACGCCCGAGATTATTTTGATACGCACGAAGGGCACCGGGATGGTATCGTGTACGTAGGATATGAGTCCAACCGGATCAAAGGTGAATACCTCCCATCAGGAAAAATCGTAAGAAGTCCTGCAACACTTGGCAATCTTATCAATATCTACGTCTAATCAGCATTAAGCGAAAGTCAGCCTTCTACTTTCTGGCGTTTTTTCAAGAAGTCCCTCTGAAATAGGTAGATCAATTCTCTGAGATCGTTCATTTCGCCTTGCCCCAGATTTGTGAACTGGAGCGCATACTGGTATCGGAGGGTCAGTGGATTCTTATCGAGACGTTTAACCAATGCCTTCTCTATGGGAATACGAAACAGAGATTCTTCCGCCTGGAAGAGGACAACCAGGTGCCTCAAAGAGTCTCCTTCCTGAAAAACCGGTTGACGTGAAGAACCTTTTCCCAGGCCAACCAATGCTCCTCCCTCACTCAAATTGAGAAGAGTCATTTCATATTTTTCAGCATACCTGGAAACCACCACCTTCGCACCGAGAGGCGCATCCAACCTGAAACAACGTCGCCGCTGAACCCGTTCTATGTGATGCGGGAAAGGGATGAATATATCTTTGCCCGAAGTGTGCCCACCATAGGTTCTGAAGTGGTAGACGATCCTATCCTTTCCCTTGAATTCAAAACGCATTCTCCATGCAGGCGTATCTCTGACAGCCCTCTCAAAGCCCCTCGGGTAGTCTATCCGGAAATAGCGACGAGGCTTCCTATTGAGAACGCCGATCACCATCGTGAGGCGCTCATAATCCCGGCCGAGGATATTTATTCTAATGACTGTTTTGTTTTTTTGTAAGTCTCGAAACAGTCGGACCAGGTCCTCTCCCTGTATTATTTCAGTATCGCTCATTTTCCGAGTAACACTCGTTAATCCGCTGCGTTTACAGTAGCCCCTTATTTTGTACCATTTTGCCTGATTTGCCTTTTCCGCCTTATTCCTTCGTTTCCTCTCCCCCGAGCAGGTACATTCCTTATTTTTTGCCGATAAATTTGCAATCTTCATGCCACAACAATATTCAAGAAGCCGAGGCAGATTGCCCTTGTATATTCGGCCCATTTGGTTCTATATTGTCGTAGCCTTGTTTGATTGTTTCGCAATGAGACGCTGTCTGCAATCCGCCGGCCTTTTCCGGGGCAGAGGAGAAAGAGAGGACCTGTTGAGCCTGGTACAGGGGAACACAAGAGTCTATACTGTCACGGAACTCACCGAAGAGATCAGAGGGCTTCTGGAAGAGCATTTTCCATTTGTATGGATTGAAGGTGAGATATCCAATTTCCGTTCCCCGATCTCCGGGCACTATTATATGGTCCTCAAAGATGAAAATGCCCAGATCAGGGGCATCATGTTTCGGCAAAAAGCCCGCTCTCTCAAGTTTGTGCCGGAAGATGGGATGAAGGTCGTTGCCCAGGGCAGGGTGGGCATCTATGCCCCTCGCGGCGAATATCAGGTGATCCTGGATTATTTGGAACCCATGGGCGTAGGTGCGCTGGCACTGGCTTTTGATCAGGTGAAAAGAAAACTGGCCGCCCAGGGAGTTTTTGATGCGGAGGCGAAAAAGCCGCTTCCCTTTCTTCCCCAGAGAGTCGCGGTCATCACTTCTCCGACAGGTGCCGCAATCAGGGATTTTCTTAAGATTCTCGGTCGCCGTTTTGCGAATATGGAAGTAGTAGTGGTGCCCGTACGCGTTCAGGGAGAGGAGGCTTCAGGGGAAATTATTGATGCTTTGGAAATGGTAAACAGGTGTTTACCCGTTGATGTCATTATTTTGACACGGGGCGGAGGTTCCCTTGAGGATCTCTGGGCCTTCAACCAGGAAGCATTGGCTCTCGCAATACGTCGCTCCAATATTCCGGTCATTTCCGCCGTGGGTCACGAGATTGATGTAACTATTTCAGATTTGGCAGCCGATTTCAGGGCACCGACGCCGTCCGCGGCAGCTGAGATGCTTGTTGCCGAGAAGGAGATCCTCCTGCAGCGCGTCATCGAAATGAGAGGGAGGCTGAAAAATCGCATAACAGAATTCTTGAAGAAATGCGGCGAATACCTGGAGAGGACCGCCGGGAGACTCCAGGACCCGAGGAAACGCCTGGCTGATTCGTGGATGCATCTTGATGATCTCTATGGGAAAATACTACGCGCAGGCGAGTCGTTCGTGAGGGAAGGGAGAAGAGCGCTGGATGGAGAAGAAAGGGCTCTTCATTATCACTCCCCGTTACGCCTTGTTGCTGCAATGCAGCAGGAGAGAGATTTTTCCTCCCAGGCCCTTATCCGCGCCGCAGGAGCATATCTGAAAGGGAAGAATATGGCCCTTTCCATGCTTGGAAAGCAGTTGACGGGTCTCAGCCCCTTGTCCATACTCCGCCGCGGATACAGCATTACCCTAACCGTGCCCGAAAGTGTCGTTGTCCGGAAAGCATCCTCCGTCGGGTGCGGAGATCTGGTTCAGGTCTTGCTCGGAGAGGGCGGGCTGGCGTGCCGGGTGGAAAAAACGAGCGACGACGGGGAAACCGCACTGATAATGAAAGAATGATCAATTCGGGACAGGGGGAACCCATGGCAGAGAAAAAGTTTGAAAAGGCTATGTCCGAACTGGAGGAAGTCGTCCACGCACTGGAGAGCGGGGACCTGCCGCTTGATGAAGCCCTGAAGGCCTTTGAGAAGGGAATGAAACTCGCCAAATTCTGCTCGGACAAACTGGAGGAAGCTGAAAAAAAAGTGACCATGCTGGTACGAGGCGAGGACGGGCAGATCGATCAGGTGCCTTTCGAGATACAAAAAGAGGATGTGGAGTAGCAGGACAGGAAAGCGTACAGATGAAATCCCTTTCGGAAGAGCAAAAGGCACGTCTTCGCCATTATCTGAATGACAGGAAAGCTCTGATAGATCAAAGGCTGCGAGAGTATTTTCCCCCGATAGACGGCCCGGCGGCGGTGATCTCGGAGGCCATGACCTACAGCCTGTTTGCCGGCGGGAAAAGACTGAGACCCATCCTGTGTATGGCTTCAGCATCGATTGTCGGCGGCCTGGAGGAGAACGTGCTCCCTGTCGCCTGCGCACTGGAATGTATCCACACCTATTCCCTCATCCACGATGATCTCCCGGCCATGGATGACGACGATCTTCGAAGAGGCAAACCCACCAATCACAAGGTGTTCGGAGACGCCATAGCGCTCCTCTCCGGCGACGGTCTCCTTACGGAGGCCTTTCGCCTTATGGCGGAGGCACCTTCCCTAGAGTGCAAGTCCGCCGCTATCCTGTTGGAGGTCATTCGGCTCGTTACGAGGGCAGCCGGTTGCCACGGCATGATCGGAGGACAGGTGGCTGATATTCTGTCCGAGGGGAAGAAGGTGGAGTTTTCAGTGGTGGAGTTTATCCATCGTCATAAGACAGCTGCCCTGATTCGTGCCTCTGTTCTGGCAGGGGTACTCCTCGGGGGTGGGACCGGACAGCAAACGGATGCCCTGGGAAGCTACGGAGAAAAGATCGGGTTGGCGTTCCAGATATCGGATGACATCCTCGACATAGAAGGCGATTCGATTACCATGGGAAAGGCCGCCGGGGCCGATGATAAAAAAGGAAAAGCCACGTATCCTGCTCTTTTGGGCCTGGAAAAGGCAAAGAGTATTCAGACAAAACTTGTGGATGACGCCGTGGAACATCTGGGACAGTTTGGCGAGCGGGCGGAACCGTTGGAACTCATTGCCCGATACATTATTGAGAGAAAAAAATGAAACAGGAAGAGAAAAAGTCCGGAATCCTCGAAAAGGTGAACGGTCCTGAGGATCTAAAGAGATTTTCGTTGGCGGAGTTGGATACCCTGGCGGGAGAAATCCGGCAGCGGATTATCGAGACCGTATCGCAGAACGGCGGACATCTGGCTCCGAGCCTGGGGGTGGTGGAACTGACTATCGCGCTCCACTACGTATTCAATACGCCCAAGGATAAGATCATCTGGGACGTGGGGCACCAGGCATATGCTCATAAACTGATTACCGGAAGAAAGGACCGTTTCCACACCCTGCGCCAGTTCGGAGGATTGAGCGGGTTTCCTAAGAGGGAAGAAAGCCCTTTTGACACGATGAATACCGGACACAGCAGCACCTCCATTTCAGCGGGTCTCGGGATTTCCACCGCCAAATCGTTCAGAGGAGAACACGACAAAGTCATTGCCATTATCGGCGACGGATCCATGACTGCCGGGATGGCATTTGAAGGGCTGAACCAGGCCGGAGAGACGGAAAAGGACCTGATTGTGGTCTTGAATGACAACGCCATGTCCATTGCACCCAATGTCGGGGCTTTTTCCTCTTTTATCAGTCGGAAAATGACCGGAAAGAGGTTCGTCAGCCTCAAGAGAGAATTAGAGAGTTTCATCCGGTCGTTACCCGGTGTAGGTGAAAATATCCTGAACCTTGTGCGAAAGAGCGAAGATTCCCTGATAACGTTCTTCACACCTGGTATGTTGTTTGAGGCATTCAAGTTTAAGTATATCGGACCGATCAACGGTCATCGCCTCGATCTATTGATTGAAACCTTCAAGAACATCCGTCACCTGAGAGGTCCGGTGCTCCTGCATGTCTTGACGGTCAAAGGAAAAGGGTATGGTCCGGCCGAGAAGGATCCGGCCCACTTCCACGGGGTAGGCTCATTTGAAATCGAAACCGGAACGTCTCAGAAGGATACCCGGAAACCTGCTCCCTCGTACACTTCTGTTTTTGGCCGGACAATGGTGGAACTGGGACAGAGAAGAAAGGATCTTTTTGCCATAACAGCCGCTATGCCTGAAGGAACAGGCCTGACGGAGTTTGCAAAGGTTTTTCCGGAGCGTTTTTTTGACGTGGGTATCGCCGAACAGCATGCGGTTACCTTTGCGGCCGGGCTCGCCATTGAGGGTTTCAGGCCTATTGTGGCCATCTATTCCACGTTTCTTCAAAGGGCCTATGACCAGATCATACATGACGTCTGCCTCCCCAAGCTGCCGGTTATTTTTGCCATTGACCGAGGAGGATTGGTCGGGGAAGACGGACCGACGCACCATGGACATTTTGATATTACGTATCTGCGCAGTCTCCCGAATATGACCTTCATGGCCCCGAAAGATGAAAATGAATTGAGACACATGCTGTTCACAGCCCTGTTGTCCAAGGGGCCGGTCGCCATTCGCTATCCCCGGGGCAGGGGCGTCGGGGTGCCTCTTGATGAAGATTTCCGGGAAATACCGGTCGGGAAGGCAGAGGTCCTGAGAGAAGGCAAAGATCTGCTTATCCTGGCTCTCGGGAGCATGGTCCACCCCTCACTGGAGGCCGCAGCCCTCCTGGAACGTGAAGGTGTCTCGGCCGGAGTGGTGAATTGCCGGTTCGTGAAACCGCTGGACACGAGGATGGCGGCATGGGCAAGAGAGACAGGATTCGTACTGGTTGTCGAAGAAAATATTCGTCAGGGAGGACTGGGGGGAGCGGTGCTCGAATTGCTGAATGATCTCCAGGTAGAGGGTGTGAAGCTGAAACGGATCGG
>CAZONI010000161.1:0-5834 GCA_964581175.1 uncultured Desulfobacteraceae bacterium | reverse complement strand
TCCCCAGAAGAAGAGGATGAGCACTATTAGGATTAGCCGGAAGTACGTCCTTCTGTGGAACTAGGTGACAGCCAGCTGGGTTACTTTTCCCATAATATTTTTTTGGGACTCCTTATGATCGCTACGCAATATTGACTATAAGTGCGAATCATAGTTCTTTCTGATGAATCTGTTAAGACCGGCAAGACGGCGCCGGAGTTTACGAATAACCCATGACGCCGCGATGAAAACGACAAGCCATCCCGCAGTATCGAGCGGGAAATGGATTCCGAACTAGACCACAAGTTATTATTCTCCGGTCAGGGTTCTTGGAATGGTTTCTGTATTAGCAGGCATCTATTATCGGTTACTCTTTGCCGACCACCAGCCCATCCTTGAAATTGACCGCGTGTCCCTCAGGATAGAAGTAGTGAACTGTCCATCGATTGTGCCGCCGGTGCTCGTCCTTTATTCTTTCCGGCACACCCAGTAACTGCAGCACTTCTTCCTGCGTCATGCCCTTCTCAACCTTCTGAAAATTCTCTGATTTGAACTTGATATCGCTGTAAGAGGCTATCTTCTTTTCGGAGAGAGGACCTTCGTATGCTTGGATCCCAGGTATTCCAGCACTGAAAAACAAGGCAGAAATTAAGACGATGGCCAGAACTGCAGTACGTTTTCTCACGAAAACCACCTCCCTTTCTCTTCCACGCTATTGTATTATAGTATAACAAATTGGCCCAAACATCATTCTTCCTTGAACTTTGCAAGAGTCAGGCCAGGCACCGGATACACATTTTCAGATTGTACCCGCGCCAGCGTCTACAACAGCCGGATGAAATAGGCAGACCCGTCGGTAAGAATTCGGTTCTGAAGAAAGCTTTTGATCACCGCGAGACTTTCAAGCCGTAGCTTTTTGAACCCCGCGATCTTTCTTGCATTTCTCAGATCCTTGAACAAAAGCTCCCGCTCCGCGTCATTATCAACAGATGTCTTCCGCTTCGCCCGCCACATGAGACCCGGGGCAATGCTGACCGTTCCCACATAGAGGCGGTCGCCGTCTTGGCTGTCGTAGCGAGTCTTCCAAAACCTTGCGCAGCGATGTTTGGAATGCTGCTGGGAACCGGATGCCCGGCGGAACGAATAATCATTGATCGCGGTGCCCCAGAACGCGGGGGTCACCGGTGCGTCCGGATAGGGGTTACCCAGTATGCGGGACCTCAACAGCCTTGAGAGGGAAGATATGGTGATAGCATCCGCCGGATGCCAGCCAGATTCTTCAATAGCCTGCACAAAAAGCCTATCATTCCTGGCTGCGATGATGAAGCAGATGGGTCTGAGCTTTTCGCCCTCTATGGTTTCCGTATAGGTCGATCCGGGTTTCGAAAAAATGTCCCGGACCTGATGAACGACGATCCGATGGGCCTGCGCTGCGGTCTTTATCGGCGGGGTATACTGCTCCGCGAAACCTGCATAGAATGCCACTGACAAGATTGCCAGGGCAATGGAAAAGGCGTGGTTTCTGCCCGGTACAGAAGGCGACGTCGATCCGGCCTGCCTGGATCTCAGCCACTCGCACATACTGATGCCGGCAATGAGCCACAGGGCGCCGACCAGATAGCCGGCCCACACGTCGCTCAGGAAGTGAACACCGAGATAGAGGCGACTGAAGCCAATCAGGAGAACCACCGCCATTCCCGCAAAACAGATATTGACTTTCACTTCCCACCTTTTTGCCTCACGCATGACGATGTAGGTCAGAAAACCGTAAAAGGCGACGGCAACGGTGGCGTGTCCGCTGGGAAAAGAGAATGAGTGTTCGACATAAAGCGCTGACTGGGGACGGGGACGATGAAATACGAGTTTCCCCAGTTGCGTAAAAGCGGCGCTGCCCAGTATGGCGGCGACCAGGGGCAGGATGTAGCGACGATACCGGAGGAACCACAAGATCAAGGTCGCCGATAGAGCGAAGACCGTGATTACTTCCCACATCCCGAGAGCCGTCACCCAGAAAAAGACCTTTGTAGAAATGGGATTTCGGAACACGGCCAGCAGATGGTCGATACGCGCATCTAGTGCGACAATCGGGTCGGAAGAGACGATGTCTTCTATGATGCCGCCGAAAAGGGCCAGTGCATAGGTAAATGCAAGTGCCAGAACGGTGGCGGGAAGACCGGCGAAAGTCTTCCGGTCAAAACGGTCCATCACAAAGCGGAAAAAGGTCGGATGGCGGGAAGTGAATTTTTTTATCTCAGGGTTTCGGGCAACGGCCAGCTTCACAGAGGACCAAAGAGAAGCAAGAAGGTTGAAGAAATACTTCCCCTTTTTTGCCGCGAACCATTTCATCAGGTAAAAGATTATGATCAGTGCTGCGAGGATGCTCAGGAAGAACCCCGCGCGGGAAAGCCATGTTTGCGCAAGTTTCAGGGACTGCGAAAAAACATACCCGGCCCCTACCCACTCAAATCCCCAACCTATCGCGCCGAGAACGTTCCAGAGGAAGAAGGTCCTCTGCCGCATACCTACCAAGCCTGCAAGAAAAGGCACAATTTCCTTCACACTTGGGATGAAGCGCCCCAGGAATACACTCTTGGCGCCGTGGGCATCGAAGAATGTCCGACCTTTTTCAAGGTGTTCCGGTTTTAGGAACAAGACACCTTTCTTAATCCATTCGGCCCCATACTTCTTCCCCAAATAGTAGTTGACGTTATCTCCGATTATGGCGCCTATGACCGCAAACCAGAGCAGGTCACCGAAATCGAAATAGCCCCTTCCAGAGAGTGTGCCGAGAAAGAGAATCAACGTTGATCCCGGGAGTATGAGGCCAACGCCGATCGTGGTTTCAAGGAGTGCGGCAAAAAAGGCCGTCCAATACCCGAGCATTTGAAAATGCTGGAGGGCAGGCAGGATAATGTGTATGAAGCTATCGGCCATGATTCAACCTTTACCGGTATGTCTCAATTTTACCAATCACCTGCTTAATTTCCACTTTTTTGTTCGATCTTCATCATTTCTTCATGTAAGATACTCAATGCTCTCCCGGTTCTTGTGCCATGAAACGCGCAGGAATTGATGCACGCACATGCGGGATATATGCACGTGAGGGGATTGCTATATCGCGCTGTTGTCTTTTGGCCCGGCTTTTTGCTCACAGGATGCTGCTTGCGGCATAGATCGGCTCTTACGAGGCCGGTAATTGTAAAGCGTGAAAGTACGTTTCAACCAGAAGAACCATGACTCTTCTCTTCAAGGTATGAAAAAGGAAATAGGAAGTTCTCATGTCTCGACGTATTCTGTTTGCCGTCAGCTCACTGGGGCTTGGTCACGCAACCAGGACCTTGCCGATTATCAAATCCTGTGTCCAGATGGAGTGGCGGGTCTCTGTCCTTTCTCACGGGAATGCTCTCAGGTTCCTGCGGGAGGAGCTGAAGGACCTGAAAATCGACTTTATTGACTTGAGAGACTACCCGAACCTGGAACGCGGGTCGGGCATTGCCCATTTCTGCTACCTTGCTGCGGATCTCTTCACCACCTGCCGGCTCATTTTTCAGGAGCGGGGGTTTGTCAGACAGCGGGAAGATCAATACGACTGCATTATTTCCGACGGCCGCTACGGGATCTGCTCATACTCTATACCCTCCTTTACCATTTCCCACCAGATTTCTTTTATCATGCCCAGGGGTCTTGGGCTGTTCCGGTGGGTTGTTGCCCGGGCGAACGCTGCTTTTCTTGGCCAGTTTGACGAGGTGTTCATCCCGGATTTTCCAGGGAAGAAGTGGAACCTTTCTGGCAAATTGTCACATAACAGAATTACGGGTCACCTGCCGCACGCGTGGGTCGGGATCCTCTCCGCCTATACCCGTGAAGAGGTTGGGGAGGAAATAGACTACCTCTTTATCATCAGCGGCTACCTGGAGGATCAACGGCAATCACTCACCGGAAAGCTGATTGACGAGGCCAAAAGCCTTACCGGTGCCAAAGTCTTTGTTCTGGGCGATACCAGCAAATCCGAGGCCGTCAGTTTTCAAAAGGAACACATCACCATCTACCCGGTGGCAACGGGCACGTTGCGAACGAGATTGTTTAACCAGGCACGATTGATAGTTTCCCGTTCCGGGTACACCACGGTTATGGACCTTGTCGAGCTTGAAAAGCCCGGCATTCTGTTTGCCACCCCCCGGCAGACCGAACAGGAATACCTGGCTGAATTTCTTGGCGCCAGAGGATGGTACGTTACCAGCAGACAACCGGACCGTATCGATCTGTCCTGCCTGGTGAACAAGGCGCGGCAGACAAAACCTTTCCAGGCTCCCTGGAAGACGAAAGAAACCCTGGAGATTATTCACAAGGAAATAGGGAGACATCTTCGTTTGAATCGATTTTCCTTTGTTATACCCGCCCATAACGAGGAAAAGTATGTCGGCAAGACACTTGATCGGATTGTGCGGTTTGATTACCCTAAAGACAGGTATGAAGCTATTGTAGTGGAAAACGGCTCTACTGATGCCACGTGGGAGACGGTGAAGACCTACGGGGATACCTATGACAATGTGTCCGCTTATCGCTGCGCACGGGGTGTGTCACGGGCCAGGAACGCCGGCCTTGGGAAAACAGCTCCTGAAAGTGACTGGATCATTTTTCTTGATGCGGATACCGCCCTGCAGCCCGATTTCCTTCTCGCACTCAACAAGTACCTCGGAAAACACATCGACGGCAATCTGGTGATCGGCACCACATCCATCGGGCCATCCGATGACTCCTCGACGCGGGCAAGGCACTGGTTTCGCGTGTACGACCTCTGGCATCGTGTGACCCACACATCCTACTCCCTCCAGATTGTCCGGGCCGACGTGGCGGCACATATCTGCTATGACGAACGGCTCTATTATTCAGAAGATCTGGATTACCTCAAACAGGCCAGACGATATGGCCGTTTTTTCTTCTTTCAAACAGACGCTGTCCTGGCCTCTGCCAGACGATTTGCCCGGCACGGCTACCTGAGACAAACGCTCATCTGGCTGTATCAGGTCATGCAGCCTGTTTCGGTGAGAAAGAGGAAGGAATACGAGGTCGTCAGGTAGGACATGGACCATTTTCTCTTCTTTCTCGAACAGCACCGGCATGTTGCCTACCTGATTCTTCTGGGAGGGGCCTATATCGAGACGGTCTTTCCTTTTTCCCTTTTTGTCTACGGAGAGATCTTTTTTCTGGCAGGGCCTATTCTTGCCGGTATGGGAATTCTCAATATCTGGATCGTTGCGGCGCTGTTCTATACCGGAGGCATTCTCGGTGATACGACCAGCTATCTTCTGGGGCGGTATTACGGTCAGGCATTTTTCATCCATTTCGGCCGGGGCCGCTTCTTAGGAAGGTTATTTACGGAAAAGAATTACCGGAAAGGGGAAGACTTTTTCAAGCGGCACGGGGCCTGGTCCATCTTCCTGGCACGGCTCAGCGGTCCGTTCTCCTGGATCACCCCGGCGCTTGCGGGCATCTTTCGTGTAGAATATAGACGATTTGCCCTCTTTAATACGCCCGGTGTTCTGCTCGGCATCGGTGAATTCATACTTGTGGGATATTTGTTCGGAAGGCATTATGAGAAAGTCATCCACCTCGCCCGGGAATACATGGTCGTCGCGATTTTCCTGGCTCTCGCACTGGTGGTCCTGTACAGATGGTTCCACCGTCGGGCTTTACGAAACAGCGGTGAATAGGAGCAGGTTCTCAATCGAGGTTGGCACACCACTTCAAGGAAAGCATGCATGGAAAGACTATCCCATCTAGCTGTTACCTACTTCCGCAGAAGGACGTACTTCCGGCTAATCCTAATAGTGCTCATCCTCTTCTTCTGGGGA
>CAZONI010000160.1:0-5854 GCA_964581175.1 uncultured Desulfobacteraceae bacterium | reverse complement strand
GTGAGCAGGGCAAAACTGGATCTCGCCTACCGCACCATGTGTTCCCTGGCTTCACATCTGGCGAGCGAGATACCCATCGGCGAACACGCCTGTTTTATCATTGCCGGAGACATTGTCCACGCTATGGCCCACGACGTGCCCAGGCCCGAGCGGAGCACCGGGAAGATGGTGAACGGCTCCGATATGGACATAGTCGTGATCGTGCCGGATGATCTCCCGGAAAGCATCATAAACCGTCTCGACGACGCGATCTTTCGGGAGAAACACCGCCTCCTCATCACGCCGCACGTGCGGGAAGAAATAGACTATGTGCTCAAGCGAACCGCACGGGTCCGGGAACAGCTCAAATTTGACACCTTTCGGCACAAACTGGCCTGCAAGATCATGCAGGAGGGGACCTTTCTCTGCGGGAGTGAAGAACTCTTCCACGAGATAAAGGTGCTGCTGCGGCAATCGGGCGTTGCCGGAGAATTGGAGGTCATGGAAAGACAGGCACGCGTATTCCGCAAAGAGGCGCAACACTACCTCCTCCATGAGGATCCGAAAAAGATCCTCGAGAAAAGCCTCTCCCTTTTTTACCCTGCGGATGAATCGGAAGAGTTCGAGTAGATTAGGATCCTATCGCCTGCCGTATGGCTTCCGAGATCTCCGCGGCATACTGCTCCACTTCGTCCCTGCTTTCTCCTTCCACCATGACACGGCAGAGGGGCTCGGTGCCGGAGTACCGCACCAGGGCCCTCCCCCGGTCCCCAAGTGCCCTTTCTACCCTCTGGATCACCTCCTTGAGTTCCGGAACGGAGACGATCTCCGGTTTTTCCCGGACCCGGACATTAATCAGGACCTGGGGAAATACCGCCATGCAGCGGCCGAGCTCGGAGAGCGGTTTCCGTGACCGGAGCAGGGCGGCAAGGAGCTGGAGGCCGGACAGTATACCGTCACCCGTGGTGTGATGATCCAGGAAAATGAGGTGCCCTGAATCCTCACCGCCGAGGATGGCACCCTTCTCTTTCATGGCCTCCATCACATACCGGTCTCCGACGCGAGTAGTTACCTGTTGAACCCCCATCTCTTCCAGGGCAAACCGCAAACCCATATTGCTCATGACGGTGCTCACCACAAGGTCATTTTTCAACCTTCCCTGATCTTTGAGGTCCCGGGCACAGATGGCAATGATCTGGTCCCCCGAAAGGACCGCTCCCTTTTCATCCACCGCCACCAGGCGATCGCCGTCCCCGTCAAACGCAAGGCCCGCCCGGGCCCCGGTCTTCAGGACCTCCTGTTGCAGCACCTCGGGATGCTGAGACCCGCATCGATCATTGATATTTTTCCCGTCCGGCTCGGCGAAGAGGACTTTCACCGCCGCTCCAAGTTTCCTGAAAAGCTCCGGCGCCACCTGGAACGCAGCGCCGTTCGCACAATCGATCACCAGGCGCATCCCTTTCAGCGGTTGACTCCGGGCAGCCGCTTTTTCCAGGAACTGCAGATATAACCGCCAGGCATCTTCCCGCATCACGGCGCGTCCTGTATCCCCGCCGGCGAGACACTGTTCCTTGGAGAGAATCGTCTCTTCGATTCGTTCTTCTTCGCGGTCTGTAAGCTTGAATCCGTCGGCGGAGAAAAGCTTGAATCCGTTATATTCGCACGGGTTATGGGATGCCGAGAGGACCACTCCAGCGCCTGCCTTGAAGTGACGGACAAGGTACGCGACACCGGGCGTTGGAATCGCACCTGCGAACAAGACCTCTCCCCCTGCCGAGAGCACGCCCGCGGCCACGCCGAACGCCAGCATCTCTCCGGAGATCCTGGTGTCTTTCCCGATCACAACAACGGGGGGCCATTCCGCCCGGCGGCAATAGTCCACAACGGCACGGCCGAGGTTTGTGCCCACCTCCGGGGTGACCGGGAATCTGTTGGCGATACCCCGGATTCCGTCGGTGCCGAAGAGCTTCGTCATGATCCTTTTCTCGATTAATTACATGAATTGCAGGTCATGAAGCTGGCGGAAACGGCCGTTCAGTTCCAGCAGGGCCTGTTCGGCGCCGGATTCCACGATCCGGCCCTGTTCCAGTACGTAGATCCGGCTCGCCTTTCTCACGGTACTGAGTCGATGGGCCACCACCATGATAGTCAGCCCGCCTTTCAGGTCCTCAATCGCTTCCTGAACGAGCCGCTCGCTCTCCGCATCCAGTGCCGAGGCAGCCTCGTCCAGGATCAAAATGGACGGATTGATCAGGATGGCCCTGGCAATCGCGATCCTCTGCCGCTGGCCGCCGGACAGTAGCGTCCCCTGGTCGCCGATCACCGTATTGTATCCCTTTGGTTGCGCCATGATAAAATCGTGGGCCAGGGCCTTTCGCGCCGCGGAAATCATTTCATCCTCAGTGGCATCGGGCCTTCCATACGTGATGTTCGCGGCGACGGTATCGTGGAACAGGAGAGTCTCCTGGTTTACGATCCCGATCTGGCCCCGGAGGGACGAAAGCGTCACATCGCGAATATCCTTCCCGTCAATCACGATACGACCCTCGGTCACATCATAGAATCTCGGGATCAGATCCAGGAGCGTACTCTTCCCGGCCCCGGTGGAGCCCACAAAGCCCACCATTTCCCCTGCCTTAATCTCAAATGAGACGTGATCCAGCACCGTCTCTCCCGGATTATACCCGAAGGTGACGTTTTCGAACACGATGGATTGCCGGTGCCGCGGCAGAGGCGCCGCACTCGGCGCATCCTTTATACCAGGTTCCGTGTGCATGATTCCGAAGACCCGTTCGGTGGCCCCCTGCAGGGTCTTGAGATCGTTGTTGACGGTGGCCAGCTTCTTGGTCGGCGCGTACACCCGGGAGAATGCATAGACCATAGACATGAGTTCCCCCAGCGTATGGTGAAAATAGACCTTGCCCACGATCAGGACCGCGGGCAAGACCAGAAAGACCGTCGCGTCCATAAGGGGGCCGAGACCGATATTCCACCGGGCCCAGTGCATGACCCGGGCGTAGAGATAGGAGGCGAGATCCCTGAATTTTCCCGTCTCTTCGTCTCCCTTCGAAAAGCCCTGGATCACTTTCAGGCATACAAGTCCTTCATGGTAAGCGTTCGTGACCTCCGCGGTGGCATCCTGCACCCGAATTGCATGCTTTTTCACCTTTCGTCCAAAAAGCCTGACGAGCCCGACGATCAGGGGAACAGCGACGAATACCAGGAGCGTCAGTTTGTAATTCATGACGAACAGGTAGATAAGAAAGATGAAGATGGTCAGCGGGTGCTGGATGAGGCCGATGATGATGCGGGACACGCAGCCCTGCATGACCGTCAGATCCGCTGTGGCCCGGGCTATCAGTTCCCCGGATTTCCTCTGCTGGTGAAAGCTCAGGGGGAGAGAAACAAATTTGCGGAACACATCGATTCGGAGGGATCGTACAGCCCTGTTTGAAAAGGCGGCAGCGGAAAGACCTCCCAGATACATGGTAATGGATTTGCACACCACCGACACAAAGGCCACCATGGTGAGCAGGATAAGGAGTCCATTGGGGGAGATATTTTCAACCAGAACCAACTGGGTCCGGTGCAGCGAAAGCCAAGACCCTCCCTTAAAGGCGATCCAGGGAATCTTCCAGCTGACCGGATTTGCGCCGCTCTTCATGCCCTCATCCACAAAGGGCTGAAGCAGATAGGCCGGAATGACGACGAACAGGGAAGAAAGTGCCGCGAGCAGGATGGTGGCGATCACCAGTCTCCGGTGTTGCCTCACATAATAGGCTATTTCTTTCCCAAGTATGAAATCAATCATCCGGTCTGCGCCTTTCTCGAGAATTTTCGTGTGCTCAAGAGGTTACAGGACCGCCGGAGGTACTGTCAAGCAGGAATGAATCGATTTTATCATGGACAAATGAAAAGGGATCGTGGTATGGGGTTTCCTCGAAATGTTGTCAAGTTGAGAAGGGCAGTTTACACTTTTCTTCAAAGCACTTGATTCCGGTTCCTCAGAGGAGGTTTTATCGCGATGCTGAGCCTCATGCGCAAGCAAGCCAAGTCATGGCTCATTAAATTTCTGATCGGGATTATCAGTCTGGTCTTTGTCTTTTACTTTGGGTATTCCTTTACATCCAGGGAGGCCTCAAAGTTGGCGTATGTAAATGGGGACCTGATAACACGGCTCGCCTATGACAAGGAATACAGGGATATGGTGGACTCTTTCAGGAAGCAGTACGGAGATGCCTGGAACGATAACCTTATCAAGGTGCTCGACCTCAAGAACAGGGCACTGCAAAATCTCATCAACAGGAAACTGATCAGCCAGGAGGCCCGGAAGCTCGGGTTTGAAGTGACGAAAGCGGAAATCCAGAAGACTATCATGGCCTATCCTGCGTTTCAGACGAACGGACAATTTGATGTGCGGCGGTACCAGATGCTCCTGGATCAGAATCGCATGAAACCGGAAGACTTCGAGCAGGGAATTGCCCAGCAACTCCTGCAGGAAAAATTACAGCAGTTCCTGCTCACCTTTCTCCCGGTCACTGATGATGAATTGCGTGATGCATACACCCTGAGCCATGAGCAGGTAAGCCTCGCCTATCTCCTGATCAAACCGGGCCGGTTTAAATCATCCCTCAAGATAGATCCATCCGCCATGGAGACCTTTTTCAAAGCGCATAAGGAGGACTACCGGGTTCCTGAAAAAATCAAGCTGGACTATATCACCATAGACCCTGCAGATTTCAAGGATCAGGTCAAGGTGACCGAACAGGAAATAAAGGAATATTACAATTACAATATCAACTCATTCAAGATCCCGGAAAAAGTCTGCGCTCGCCATATCCTTTTCCGCCTAAAGGAAGACGCCACAAAGGAGGAAACGGCGAAGGTCCGGAAAAAGGCCGAAGCAGTCCTGAAAAAGGCACGCGCGGGGACGGATTTCGCGAAGCTGGCGAAAGAATATTCAGAGGGTCCCTCCCGGAAAGACGGAGGAGATCTCGGGTGCTTTTCCAAGGGAAAGATGGTGAAACCCTTTGAAGAAGCCGCTTTTAAGCTTAAGAAGGGGGAAATCAGCGGCCTGGTCAGGACACAATTCGGCTTTCATATCATCAAAGTAGAGGACATCCAGCCGGCAAAGACGAAAACCCTCGATGAAGCCCGAAGCCAAATCGAAGATGCCCTGAAAAAAAGCGACACCGCAGACCTGGCACATGAAAAAGGCCTTTCCCTGATAGACCAGATGCCATACGAGGTCGATTTGAGCAAATACGCTGCCGAGAATAAGTTACCCGTGGGGTATACGGACTTTTTTTCATTGCAGGAGCCCATCCCCGGGCTTGGCGGAGATGAAAAACTCAGACAATCCCTGTTTTCACTTGAAAAAAATGAAGCAAGCGAGCTCATAGAACTCCAGGGGAAGTTCTACATCTTCCAGGTGGCGGGCAGGAAAGCTTCCTATCTTCCGGAGCTCAAAGACGTCAAAGATGCGGTGAAGACGGATTTTCTGAACCACCTGGCCGCTGAAAAGGCGAAATCCACTGCTGAAGAATATCTGCATGAGCTGGCAAAAGGAAAGAAATGGGAACAAATCGCCAAGGAATCAGGAGCCAGTCCCGAGGAGACCGGATTCTTCACCCGTCGGGGACCTGTCCCCAAGATAGGCTATGACCAGGAATTGCTGGAGGCAGCCTTTCACCTGAACAAGGACAGGAGATACCCGGACAAGGTCTTCGAAAGCCCTGCCGGTGCGTTTATTATCCAGTGGGAGGCATACAAAGGGATTGACGAGAAAAAATTCCAGAAAGAGAAGGAGCAGTATCGTTTTTCTCTCATGCGCTTGAAGCAGCAGACCGCCTTCCAGACCTGGCTGGACGCCCTC
>CAZONI010000159.1:0-5958 GCA_964581175.1 uncultured Desulfobacteraceae bacterium | reverse complement strand
CCATCGGCTACGTGGAGTATGCCTACGCCCTGCAGAATCACCTGACCCACGTAAAGTTGAAGAACCGTGACGGCGGGTTTGTAGAACCCTCGATCGAGACGTTCCAGGCGGCTGCGGCAAACGCAGATTGGACCCATGCGAAGGGATTTTACATGGTCCTCACCGACCAGTCCGGGAAAGAGAGCTGGCCGATTACGGGTGCGAGTTTTATCCTGGTGTATAAGAAACAGGCAAAACCCGATACTGCTAAGGCCGCGTTGAAGTTTTTTGCCTGGTCCTATCGCAACGGCGCAAAGATGGCCGAGAAACTGGATTATATTCCCATGCCCGACAACGTTGTCAAACTGGTAGAATCGACATGGCAGAGGGAAATCACAGATCTCCAGGGCAGGCCGATCTGGAAATAGTGTCGAGGGTAGTGTGTTATTGCATTCTCGCTCGGGGCTGGAAACGGCCCGGGAGCGGGAATGCAAAAGGAGAATTTGCCGCCGAATCTCAAATCGGCCTTCTGAGAGATAAACCGGCGTAGTTCACGAATGCATCCTGAAAAAACACTCAGCGCTGCGATGAAATCCCGCATTCAACGGGGGATGATCATCGACACTTTCTTTTACCATGGCACCCGCATCTTCGCGTGGTCGGTCCTGATTGTAATCATCGCCGTTATCATATCCCTGTTTGTCGGCGCTGCTCCGGCCCTTAAAAAATTCGGGTTCGGTTTCCTGGTCAGCAGGGCCTGGAACCCGGTCACGAAGGATTTCGGCGCCCTCGTTTCCATCTACGGTACGCTGGTCACGTCGGCGATCGCCATGATTATCGGCATTCCGGTCAGTTTCGGGATCGCCCTCTTTATCACCGAGCTGAGCCCTGTCTGGCTGAAACGCCCCATCGGAATCGCCATTGAATTGCTTGCGGGCATCCCAAGCATTATTTACGGGATGTGGGGGCTGTTTGTGTTCGCACCTTTTTTCGGCGACTATATCCAGCCCTGGGTCTCCGATCATGTGGGTTCTGTGCCTCTGATTGGGGCCCTGTTCAGCGGACCGCCTCTGGGGATCGGCATGCTCACAGCCGGCATCATCCTCGCCATCATGGTGATTCCTTTTATGAGCGCCGTTATGCGGGACATGTTTGAGGTCGTGCCCACAGTGCTGAAAGAATCCGCCTACGGCATCGGCGCCACCACCTGGGAGGTGGTTCGTCACGTGGTACTCCCATACACCAAGATAGGGGTGGTGGGGGGTATTATGCTGGGGCTCGGCCGGGCCCTGGGGGAAACCATGGCGGTCACCTTTGTGATCGGTAATGCGCATCATATCAATATCTCCTTATTTATGCCGGGAAATACCATCTCATCGAGCCTTGCCAATGAGTTCACAGAAGCGGTCGGCGAGATGTACACCTCGTCGTTGATTGCGCTGGGCCTGATTCTTTTTCTGATCACGTTCGTGGTCCTGGCAGTAGCAAAGTTCCTGCTGTTTCGGCTGGCCGGCCGGGAAGGGCGTCTGAGCTGATGCAAGCGCTGACCGATATGGGCCTTTACCGCCGCCGCCGGTTCGTCAACTTTGTGATTCTGACTGTTTCTCTGCTGACGACGCTCTTCGGATTGTTCTGGCTGGTATGGCTATTGTGGACTCTGCTGAGCCAGGGTCTTCAATATGTTCACCTGTCCCTATTCTATCAAGCGACCCCGCCGCCGGGCAGCAACGGCGGTCTCGGGAATGCCATCCTGGGCAGTCTGGCCTTGACGGTCGTCGGTGTGTTGATCGGTGCGCCGGCCGGTGTGCTGGCCGGCACATATCTTTCCGAATTCGCACGGGACTCAAAAGCCGCGCCCGTGATCCGTTTTGTGAACGACATCCTGCTGAGCGCTCCCTCCATCATTCTGGGGGTGTTCGTGTACGAGGTCCTTGTGGTCCGGATGGGGCACTTTTCCGGGTGGGCCGGTTCCCTGGCGCTGGCACTGATCGCGCTGCCCATCGTGGTTCGTACCACAGAGGACATGATGCGTCTGGTACCTGATTCGGTTCGCGAAGCGGCCGCCGCGCTGGGTGCGCCGCAGTGGAAAGTCACCGTCGCCATTGTGTTCCGTGCAGCCAGGAGCGGCATTTTGACAGGCGTCCTGCTTGCCGTGGCGCGCATCAGCGGTGAAACAGCCCCACTCCTGTTCACTGCATTGAACAATCAATTCTGGAGCCATTCGCTCAATGAGCCCATCGCCAACCTGCCGGTCGTGATCTTTCAATTTGCCATGAGCCCGTATGACGATTGGCAGCACCTGGCCTGGGCCGGAGCCGTATTGATCACATTGACTATCCTGGTGATCAATATACTGGTGCGCCTGTTCCTGAAAGCACCGAAATCGAGGTTTTAACGCCATGAACAACAAGATAAATTCCGTCCTTCCCATGACCTCTCTGCCGGCAGGAAAGGCAGATGCAGGTTCGGATATGGAGATCCGGCAAGCTGCTGCGCCGGAGGGACTCTCCGCCGGCATGAACGAGATCAAATTATCCGTGCGCGGCCTTGATTTCTACTATGACAAATCCCGTGCGTTACAGTCGATTTCTCTGGATATTTCGGCCAACCAGGTAACTGCCTTTATCGGCCCTTCGGGATGCGGCAAGTCCACCCTGCTGCGTTGCTTCAACCGCATATACGAGATGTATCCCAAGCAGCGCGCCGCGGGGGAGATATCGCTTGACGGCCGCAACATTCTCGGCCAGGGTGAAGATCTCAATCTGCTGCGGGCAAAAGTCGGGATGGTATTTCAGAAGCCTACGCCTTTCCCCATGAGCATTTATGACAATGTCGCGTTCGGCGTGCGGCTGTACGAGCGGCTTTCACGTTCCGGAATGGATGAGCGCGTGGAATGGGCCCTCAAGAAGGCGGCTATCTGGGATGAGGTTAAGGACAAACTGGCACATATCGGCACGGATATCTCCGGGGGACAGCAGCAGCGGCTCTGCATCGCACGGGCCATCGCCATCAAGCCGGAGATTTTGCTGCTCGATGAGCCTGCCTCGGCCCTGGACCCCATTTCAACGCTGAAGATTGAAGAGCTCATTGATGAGTTGAAGCAGGATTACACCATCGTGATTGTTACCCACAACATGCAGCAGGCGGCCCGGGTGTCCGATTACACGGGTTTTCTCTATCTGGGACAGCTTGTTGAATACGACGAGACGTCGACTATTTTTACGAAGCCCCGGAAAAAACAGACTCAGGACTATATTACCGGGAGGTTCGGTTAACGGGGAGGTGTCATGAAAAGACACTTGCAGGTCGAGCTGGAGAAAATAAAGAAACGGATCCTTTTGATCGCGGGGTTGGCGGAAGAGAGCGTGCAAAAGGCTGTCAAGGCTCTCAAGTCCCGGGATTTGAACCTTGCGGAAGAAATCATTGCAGGGGACCAGGCCATTAACGAAATGGAAGTGGAGATTGAGGAAGACTGTCTGAAAATTTTAGCACTTCACCAACCTGTGGCTGTGGACCTCCGTTTCATAGTCGCCGTCATAAAGATCAATAACGATCTGGAACGTGTGGGCGATATGGCGGTCAATATCGCCGAACGCGTGCTCATTGTGGCAAAACCACGCCCTGTTTCTCTTCTCTTTGACTTTGACGAGATGGCCTTGAAAGTAGAGAGGATGTTGAAGATGAGCCTTGATTCCCTGGTAAACGGGGATGTGGATATGGCCTATAGGGTGGGGCTCATGGATGACGAGGTGGATACCTTGAACCAGCGCTGTTATGACCTGGTCAAGGAGGCTCTTCAAAGGGAGCCTGACCGGGCCAACCGCTTCATCAACCTCCTGCTCATCGCCCGGCACCTTGAACGTGTCGCCGACCATGCCACCAATATCGCTGAAGAGGTCATCTACATGATAGAGGGAGAAATCCACCGTCACAAAGATGAGGTGTTTGAATAACCCGCTCTATTTCTTGGCGGCAGAAGTGACCAGGAGCTTCTGACCCGGATGAATGACGCTCTTTAGCGACATATTGTTGAGACGGCACAGCTCGCCCACAGAAATGCCGTACCTTTTTGCAATCCTGTAGAAACTCTCGCCCTTCTGTACAACATGGTAACCGGGATGAGTCTTACTTGCCCGTTCCTTTTTCACAGACGGAGGACCTTTTTCACGGACGGAGGTTGGGCCAGGTTTTTTGTTCAGCAAGGCCACCTCGCGGCTGACAGTATCCAGTGTCCCCTTCAGGGCTTTAACGGAGCTTTGCACTCCTGAAACAGACTCCCGCAGTGTTTCTCCCTGCTGCTGAAGCGCGGCGACATTGGACTGCAGCTCGTCGAAAGGCGCTGTTTTTTCCTCCAGCGCTTTGACCTGCGCCTGGATGGATTCAACGGTCTTTTCGGATGATCCATTGCCGGTAAAATAGACGATTGCGATGATCACCAGTATGATCAAAAGGGCTGCACCGGCGAATAGTAGTGTGCTTTTCCCTGATCCCGGAGCACCAGGGTTTCTTTGAAATTTGCGATTCCCGCCTTCGCGGCCCTGGTTCAGGCCTGAAAAATCAATGTCCATCATGTCGTGACCATCCTCATACTTATCCTCTACCATGATCTTTCTCCTCTGGAGTTTCCTCTTCTATACAGGAAACCTTCGGATTTTTCAAGCGAACGATGAGCATCTTTTGAGTTTTCTTTCCAAGAGAAGAAAATACTGATGAGTGCCTCCGGGTAAAGATCCGAGTCGTCTTTGAGCAAAATCGTGCTTGTCCCCCTTTACTCAAGAACAAAATAATGATAAATAAGAGTTAATTTGGCAAACATTTTTGAAAGATACGCAAGAGCCTATTTGAGCTCACCCCTGGAAAGTTACCCCGGGAGACCGGATGGATATAACCAGTAATTGTCTGGATCGGGAAGAATATGATCAATGCTGACGAAGCTGGCGGATCAAAATTTTAGAAGATTTCAAAGTGTCACAGAATCCGGATTATCTCAAAACTAGATCCCGAGATGCTGGATCCCCAGGTGAAGTTCCTTGTTGATGAAAAAGACTGGAAGGAGTCAGAAGTCTCGACTGAAACGGATCGTGCATGCCTTACGGGTGGCGGTTCCCCAGCTTAAGGATCAGACATGCCAATAAAAAACCAAAGCAAGGCCACCAAGCTCTCCACCGGCATCCTCAATTACTTTGCCGCGTTCACTGAGACAAGGTTCAATTTCAGGACCCTGATAAATTATCGATGGACAGACAATGAGCTGACCCTTGATTTGGGAATATTTCAGGATTTTCAAGATGCAGTCCTGCAAAGGATAAAAGGCGGAGATGCCACGCCTGTCGTTGTAAGAAGCAATGAGCACGTTCTTTCGCTTTCCGGCGATGAAGTCCTGTTGGAAATCAACAAGGCCCTTTCGGACAAATTTGGCCTGGAATATCTTAGATCATGTGTTGAGCAAGAGATTCAAAAGGTGGCCGAGCGGGATGTCGTCCTTATCGCAACTGAAAAAGGACTGCGGGCCGCCGACAACGCCGACCTTTCAGAACAAGAGATTGAGAGGCAGAATTCACAGGCATTTCTTGACGGCTGCCGGAAATACAACCTTGCCCTCAGAAAGCAGATCGAGCTTGTCGTTATTGAACTGCAGAGGAAGCAGATTGACCATTTAAAAGACGAATTCGGCATTGAGCGTGTTCCTGCCTCAACCTTCAATCCTGCCAATTACTTCAAAAAGCATTTTGATTCACTTCAGTCTGTTGCGCGGGATACCCGATCCCAAGAAGAATATATCGGCAGCGTCAGGCAGTATTTCAAGGAAAACATTGATGACATTGTCCTATATGATCTGTTTATCAGCATACAAAAATATGCCAGATACAACACCGTAGGAACAATCTACCTGTTCTTTCATGAGCTGAACAGGCGAACCGACAATAACGCCGTTGAAGGATATCCGATATTCTTTGTGGAGGTTAATCTATCACCAGG
>CAZONI010000158.1:0-6019 GCA_964581175.1 uncultured Desulfobacteraceae bacterium | reverse complement strand
CGCGCAGCCCTTCGGGAACGACTTCTTTTCCTATGCCGTCACCGGGAATGACGGCGATCTTGTGTCTGATCATTTTCTTCCTCGTTCAGTATGGAGGGAGTATAGCATCCTCCACCAACCTTTGCCAGTTTCCAAAACTGATTGTTGATGGCTGCCTGCCGAATTATTCGCTCTCGGATTCTTCTAACAGGATGGCCTGTGCCAAACGCATTTTTTTTTTGCACCACACCACTGCTTAGGCTAGTATAGGACCGCATCCTGAAAGGAGAAATGGGAATGACAAAGGACAACACCTTCCCCCAGCCCAATTTCATCCGAAATATCATTGCCGAAGACTTCAAGACCAACAAGTTCGGCGGCAGGGTCCACACCAGGTTCCCTCCCGAACCGAACGGGTACCTCCACATCGGACACGCCAAGTCCATCTGCCTCAATTTCGGCCTTGCGGCAGAAAATAGCGGGCTCTGCAACCTTAGGTTTGATGACACCAACCCCGTCAAAGAGGAACGAGAATACGTGGAGTCCATTATCAAAGACGTGCGATGGCTTGGGTTTGACTGGGGAGACAGGATGTACTACGCCTCCGATTATTTTGATCAGCTGTACGACTATGCCGTGCAGCTGATCAAGATGGGAAAGGCCTATGTCTGCGATCTCAGCCCGGAACAAATCCGGGAATACCGGGGAACCCTTACGGAACCGGGCAGGGAGAGTCCCTATCGAAACCGTTCTGTGGACGAAAATCTCGATCTGTTCGAGCGCATGCGGGCGGGTGAATTCGAGGACGGCGCAAGGGTACTGCGGGCGAAGATCGATATGGCTTCACCCAACCTGAACATGCGGGACCCGGTTGTTTACCGCATCCTGCACGCGAAACACCACAGGACCGGAGACAAGTGGTGCATCTACCCCATGTATGATTTCACCCACTGCCTTTCCGATTCCATCGAAGGGATCACGCAGTCTATCTGTACGCTTGAATTTGAAGATCACCGTCCCCTGTACGACTGGTTTCTGAACGAACTGGGAGTTTACCATCCGCAGCAGATCGAGTTCGCCCGCCTCAACCTCACCTTTACGATCATGAGCAAGAGAAGGCTCTCCGAACTGGTGGAAAAGAAATATGTTTCGGGATGGGATGATCCCCGGATGCCTACCATCTCCGGACTCCGCAGGCGCGGATACTCCCCGGAATCCATCCGGACGTTCTGTGAACGGATCGGTGTGGCCAAGAGGGACAGCATGGTGGACATGGCCATGCTCGAACACTGCGTCAGGGAGGACCTGAATCGCCGTGCCAATCGCGTCATGGGCGTCCTGTACCCCCTGCGCGTGGTCATCGAAAACTATCCGGAAAACCAGATGGAAGAGCTGGAAGCGACCAACAATCCTGAAGACCCCTCAATGGGCACCAGGAAGGTCCCTTTTTCCCGTGTGCTCTATATCGAACGGGATGATTTCATGGAAGACCCGCCGAAAAAATTCTTCCGTCTCGGCCCGGGCCGGGAAGTGCGCCTGCGATATGCCTATTTTATCAAGTGCACGGACGTGGTAAAGGATGAAAAAACAGGAGAGGTCATTGAATTGCGCTGCACCTATGATCCTGCTACCAAAGGCGGTTACGCGCCGGACGGCAGGAAGGTGAAAGGCACCCTCCACTGGGTTTCCGCGGCCGAGGCCGTGCAGGCGGAGGTGCGCATCTATGACAAGCTCCTCTTGAAGGCCAACCCCGCAACCGAATATGAAGGCCTTGACTTCAAGGACTGCCTCAATCCCGACTCACTGGTGACCCTTTCCTCCTGCCTTCTGGAGCCCAGCCTGGCGGAGGCAGCGCCCGGAATGTATTTCCAGTTCGAACGGCAGGGCTACTTCTGTGTCGACCCGAAGGATTCCTCCCCGGAGAAGCTGGTCTTCAACCGTACTGTCCCTCTCCGCGACACCTGGGCAAAGATCCAGAAGGCTGGAGCGGACTCCTGAAGAGCGCATGCTCGATCCCAAAGCGATGAGAGACGCATGGGACTCATGTCTCCCTCGCAACGTCTTATCCTGAAGAGCCCCTCTTGATGTACACATCTCGCTTCGGATAGGGGATCTCGATCCCGTGTTCCGCGAACCGCTCTTTCACTCGATCCGAAATGGAAGATATGGTGTCCATTCGCTTCCTGGGGTCCTTGATCCAGACCCTGGCCTCCAGGTTCACTGCTGAATCCCCGAAGCTCTTCACAACGACCTTGGGCGGCGGGTCCTTCAGGACCCAATCCAGCTCCAGGCTGATCGCGGAGATGACCTCCTTTGCCTTCCCGATATCGGCATCATAGGCCACTCCGATGGGGATCCTCACCCGGATTTCCTCCGTGATGGTCGTGTAGTTGATGATGTCCCGGCGCATGATCTCATTGTTGGGAATCACGATCACGATATTGTCGGTCGTCCGGATCTTGGTGGCCCGAAGGCCGATATTCACGACATCTCCCCAGGTGGCTGAATTGGCAGGCGCCGACCAGACTTCGATACGGTCCCCCACCTCGAAAGGCCGGTCAATAATGAGCAAAACCCCTGCGATCAGGTTGGAAAGGGTATCTTTGGCGGCAAACCCGATGGCAATCCCCGCCACACCGGCGCCTGCGACGAAAGGCATGATGTTGAGGCCGAGTACGTCCAGGGCGAGAATACCTCCTGTGGTATAGACAATAACCCCGGAAAACTTCTTGGACAGATCGAGGACCACGTCATCCACCTGCGTCTTGGTTCTTGCGGCCAGGTTTGTCTCGAGGAACGGGAGCAGACGGCTTATGATGCTCTGGATGAGGGAGCTGATGAGCAGGATCAGAGCGGCAAAAAAGACCTTTTCCGCCCCAGGGGCCTGGATCAAGCGCAGCGCGAAAGCGCCGACAAGGATCAGAATGCAATAGTGCCCTCCTTTTCGAATGACCTGGAAGATCCTGCCTTGCTTGCCGAACACCGGATGGTCCTGGTACCGCCTTTCAAGGACCGATACCACCCTGTTGAAGATCAGCCATGCTGCGGCGGCTGAGAAAAGGATGATGAAAGCAGAGAAGGCGTCCCTGACAAGCGGTTGGGGTTCCGAAAAGAAATGCCGTATCACGCTATCGATGAAAGCCTGCATGTATTGCCCCTATCCATTCGGCCGAGACGGAGATTATCTTTTGACTCAAGGCCGAAATCCTGATAATCTATTTGGCATGAAAATCTGGAATTGCCTCCATACGAAGTGTATTTTTCTCGACGTACCGCTTCCCGATAAGGATGCAGTCCTCCAGTTCATTGCCGAGGCATGTGCAAGCCGCGGAATCGTAAAGGACGCCGACATTCTCTTCGACGGATTGAAGGCTCGCGAGGAAACCATGAGTACGGGAATCGGCGGAGGCATAGGAATCCCTCACACCATAAGCAGCGAAACAAAGGACCCTGCTATTCTCCTCATCAAATGCAGCGACCCCGTCGACTTTGAAAGTCCGGATGCTATTCCCGTGGAGGTCATCGTCGCGCTCGTGGTGCCGGAAAACAAGCCGGACCTCCATCTGCAGATACTCGCGAGTGTTGCCAGGCTATGCCAGTATCCCGGATTTCTCAAGACAGTGCAAAACGCCAAGGAACCGAATGCCCTTCTGGATGCAATCAAACACCTGGAAGAAACCATATCGTCCCGTTGACACCTGCCCTTCCCCGTCCGCTTTCGTCAGAAGAGGCTGATGGGAGCATCTGCTCACCGCGGACATCAAAGGATCTGGCTAAGGAAAAGCTTAGTCCTGTCATGGGTAGGATTCTTGAAGAAATGCTCGGCGGTTCCTTCCTCTACAATCTGTCCCCCATCCATAAAAATCACCCTGTCCGAGACTTCACGGGCGAACCCCATTTCATGGGTAACCGCGAGCATGGTCATACCTTCCCGGGCCAGCGTTTTCATGACATCCAGGACTTCTCCGATCATCTCGGGATCCAGGGCCGAGGTGGCCTCGTCGAACATCATGATCTTTGGCTGCATGGCCAGGGCCCGGGCGATGGCCACCCGTTGCTGCTGCCCTCCTGAGAGCTGCGCCGGGTAGACGTTCTCCTTTTCCCGGATCCCCACCTTATCGAGGAGCTCCTGTGCGATCCGCATGGCCGTTTGCTTGTTCCTCTTGCGGACGATCAGCTGGGAGAGCGTCACATTTTCGAGCACCGTCTTGTGGGGAAAGAGGTTGAAATGCTGGAAAACCATGCCCAGCTCCTCGCGCACCTTGTTGATGTCCACCTTCTTTTCCAGGATGTTCTGGCCGTCGATAATGATTTCCCCGCTGTCCACCTCTTCCAGGCGGTTCAAACACCGCAGAAAGGTACTTTTCCCGGAGCCGCTGGGACCGATAATGACAACCACTTCACCTTTGTCGACCTGGGTCGAAAAATCGACCAGTGCCTTTACGTCCTTGCGATTGTGGACCTTGAAGGTCTTATAAAGATGTCTTACTTCAATCACTGACGGCAAGCCTCCTTTCAATGTATTGGGTGGCCATGGAAAGGGCGAACGTCATAACCAGATAGAGAGCGGCCACGGTAAAATAGATCTCAAAGGCATAGTAGGTTCTTGCGACCGCCTGCTGCCCCTGGAACATGAGATCTGCCAGTGCAATAACGGAAACGAGCGAGGAATCCTTTATCAGGGAGATGAACTGGCCGGCCAGGGGCGGAATAATACGCTTAAAGGCCTGGGGAAGAATGATGTACCGCATGGCCTTCCCGTAGGACATGCCCAGGGATCGTGCGGCCTCCATCTGGCCCTTGTGAATGGACTGGATTCCCGCCCGGACAATTTCCCCCACATACGCTCCTTCAAAAATGGCCAGTGCCGCGGTGCCGGCCGTCAAGGCCGAGAGTCTCAACATGGAACCGACAAAGAAATAGATGATGTAGATCTGTACGAGCAGGGGGGTATTTCGAACGAGTTCGACAAAGGTGATGGAGATGGCCCGGGTAACCGGTTCACTGGAAAGCCTGGCAATACCTACGACCGTTCCCAGTACAATGGCAAAAATGATGGCGATAATCGAAATCTTCACCGTAAGCATGAAGCCGATCATCAGAACCCCGAGATGCACACCAGGCGTCGTTTCACCAGCCGATTTGGTCCCGTAATAGAAAAGCATCTCGGGTATCTTTTCCCAGTGCCATATGTACGTGATTCCTTTGCTTATAAAAAAATAGTACGCGGCTGCCAGGAACAGCGCGACGATGGCCAGGGTAATTATGGATCGCTTGTTGAAGAACAAATTGACCTCCTTGGATCATGAAAAAGGGGGGCCGAAACCGGCCCCCCCTTTGCTCTCTCTTATTGTTCCTTTGCCATCTTTTCCACGTAATCCACAAACCATTTCTTTTTCATTTGATCCCAGCGGCCGTCGCCGCGGACCTGGCGCAAAAAATTGTCGAGGAAATTGATGAAGTCAGGGTCTCCCTTCCGGATGGCCCATGCCAGGGGTTCATAGGTGAGGGGCTTGAAGATTCCGAAGCAGGTCTTCTTGTACTTGGCCGCGAACACCCGGACCTGCGGTTCATCGTAGATGAAGGCATCTGCAAGGCCATTTGCCACCTGCAGCGCGCCGTCAGCCTCTGCTTTGAAGAGCCGGAGAGTTGCCTTCGGCATCAGATTCTCCGCCGTAAACTGGCCGGTGACGCCCAGCTTGCTCGTGACAATCATCCCCTTCTTGTTCAGGTCCTTATAGCTCTTTATCTTTCCCTTGTTCTTCTTATTCACCAGCAGGCATTGCCCGATGTAGTAGTAAGGGTCGCAGAAATTAACCTTCAGATTCCTGCTCTGAAGCGCGGTCATTCCCGACATGATGATGTCGAACTTGTGGGTCATCAAGGAGGGGATAATGCCTTCCCAGGCCGTGTTGACCAGTTTGACTTTCTTCTCTCCGCCTTTGCCGAAAATGGCCTTTCCCATTTCATAGGCCATGTCCACATCAAAGCCGACGATGTTTCCTTTCGCGTCCTGCATTTCAAAGGGCTGATAGCCGGC
>CAZONI010000157.1:0-6056 GCA_964581175.1 uncultured Desulfobacteraceae bacterium | reverse complement strand
CCTCCGCATTCTCGACTGCGTCGAGCTGCGGGTTCCCCCACTGATACGTCACGAAAAGACGGCGCCCTCTCACCAGTCACTCCAGAAAAGGCTTCCTCCCTGAGCAGCATTCCCTTCTACACCCCGATCGGGGGAGCCCGAGGTTGATTTTTTTATTTGAAAATTGCCCGAGAAGTATTAAATTGTTCTGTGTGCGGGTTACTCCTGCTCAAAATCATGTTCCGGAGGTTTAGCATGCCCATCTACGAATTCAAATGCCGCGAATGCGGCAAAGTTTTTGAACGCATTTGCTTCGCAGGAGACGATGAAAGCGATATAGCCTGCCCTGCATGTGAGGGTAAAGGGGTGGATAAGCTCCTCTCCTGTTTCAGCTCCGTGTCGTCAGGCTCAGAGCGTGGACAGGCCCTCTCTTCTTCCAACTGCTCTTCGGGCGGCGGGTTCTCGTGAGCAGGATAGCAGAGCGGCCGTGCGCCGCATTCAGTTGAAAACATGCTCTATGCGCACAGTGAGCGATATACATGCAGAAACAGGAAAGGAGTAGCCGGATGAGTCTCTGGATTTTATTACTGATCATTGTAGGCTGGGTCTTACTGCAAGCCTACGTCCTTCCAAAATTCGGAATTTCAACCTGAATGAAGTCGAGCTGCCAGGTTGGCAGCCCTGAATCCCACAGCAAGTCCCTATCTGCTTCGAATACAGACGAAACTAGAGAATAGGGATCTGTCATCTCAGCCTTTCTTCATCTGTGCAATGGTATCCCCAATTCTGCGGAGAAGGGCGAGGTCTTTTTTCCCCTTGACCTTCATGCTCCGGTGTTCGTCAATTTGTATAAAATATAATTTTGATATCTTCAGGAGCCCCGACGGACTCGTTTCGATCTTCCATTGCGTGTCAAGGGGCAGCGTCTTGTTACGGAACGAGAGGACCCCATAGTTCACCTTAATTCCTTCCCGGCTCACCGTCACCTCACTGAAACCAAAAAATGGGCTGTTAAAAAACCAGATCACAATCCCGGTCCAAACCAGGAACACAACCATATGTTTGAATTTTCCCTTAATCACTGACCGCGTGAGAAAAAAGAGGACTATCCCCAGGGAGACGAGCATAATAGCATTTTGCAGCAGAAGGGATTTTATGACAAAGGTTTGGGCTTCCATTGCCTGTGGATATCAGGAAAGTGGAGCAATGTCAATTTCCCGTGTCAACGGTGAACCGCCTCGTTTGAGAAATAATTCTCAACCTTTTTCTTGACACGTTTCATAACGTTTTGTAGAGTCCGGGCCAATTCATTTTGACCCTCCAAACCACTCTGTAGGGGTGGGTCTGAGTTTGTCATAAGAAACGAAGAGAATTGGTAATCTAGGAGGACTAACGGCTATGCCCAGATCGAAAGCGTTATTCATTCTCGCCTTGCTGATATCAATGGTGTCTGTGGTCTCAACCTCTTATGCCAAGGAAGGGGCGGCAGGGAAACATAGAATCGCACTTATACCCGGTGCCGATACCATCAACATCTCAGGGTTTATCCTGGATAATCACAAGGAACCGGTTGCCGAGGCTCAGGTCTCCATCATAGTCAACGGGAAAGAAGTGGACCATCTTGAGACGGCCCACAACGGGAAATACGTGTCCCGGTTCCAGATCGAAAAAGGCGGAATCCAGTCCGCCAGTATCGAAATCAAGGTCTACAAAGCCAGCTTTCAGGGAAAAACTCTTACATTCAAAGGCAATGAACTGGCAAACAAGGATAAAAACTTTTACATAAGCGAGGATATCGTCCTCCATAGGGTCCTTGGCCCCGCCTTCTGGATTTCGACCGTGGTTTTTGTCCTTGCCTATATCTTGATAGCCTTTGAACTCCTGCACAGGACCGTGGCCGCCATGATCGGAGCGACCCTCATGATGACCATATCCTATACCATCGGCACCATCGATCCGGCCTACCACATCTTCTCGTTTGAAAGGGCCATTGGATCAATTGACATGAACGTGATCTTCCTCCTTATGGGTATGATGATCATAGTGGGGGTGCTCAAACACACGGGGGTATTCCAGTGGTGCGCCTATTTCGCGTATAAGATGGCCAAGGGCAAAGTGTTTCTCCTTGCTATCTACCTCATGGTCTTTACTGCGATTACGTCCGCCTTTCTCGATAATGTGACCACCATGCTCTTGCTCACCGGGGTCGCAATCGAAATATGCGTATCTCTCGACCTCAACCCCCTTGATATGCTTATACCCTTAGTTATGGCGTCAAATATCGGAGGTACCGCTACCCTGATCGGCGACCCCCCGAACATCATGATCGGATCCTATGCGGGCCTGACATTTACAAATTTTTTGCTGGCCCTCGGTCTGGTCTGCGCACTGGCTTTAGTGGCATTGATCATCTTCTCCAAAATTTACTGGGGCAAGGACTATGCGCAGGCCAAGGTGTACAGTATTGAAGAGCACATCAGGACCCTCAAGGAGGAATACAAGATAACCGATCCCGGCCTTCTTATCTACGGGCTGGCAGTACTGGGTTTCGCCGTCTTTCTTTTCCTGACGCACGGATACTGGCACATGGAAGTCAGCATTGCCGCACTGATGGGTGCAGCAATCCTTGTGACCATTGCCATTTTGACGGAAAAAATCAACCTCATCCAACTCATCGAGAAGGATATCGAATGGCCTACGCTGATGTTCTTTATTTTCCTTTTTATGATCGTTGGTGCGGTGAATGAGACGGGCCTTCTTGCACTCATTGCCGATTGGATCCTGCATCTCTCACACGGAAGCTTTGTGCTTTCGGTCACCCTGATAATATGGGTTGCCGCGATCGTCTCAGCCTTTGTGGACAATATCCCCTTTACAGCGACCATGCTTCCCATCGTTGCCTATCTCAGCCAGGTCATCCCCGGCGCCGGAGACCAGCTTTGGTGGGCCCTGGCACTGGGCGCCTGTTTTGGCGGGAACGGAACGATTATCGGGGCTTCTGCCAATGTGGTTACCATGGGCATTGCCGAGTCGCGCGGGTATCGTATCAGCTTTGCGGGATTCATGAAGAGGACGTTCCCCTACATGATAATCAGCGTCGCAATCGGCCAGGCATGGCTCCTCATCTTCCGGCCGCAGTAAAGGCAGAATGGCCTGAAGGCTGCCTCGCTTCCTCGGCTTTTCTTTCCTCACCGAGCTGACTTTTTCGCCTTCAGCTTGGCGTCCATGAGCTGCGTGTGGCTGAGATGGAGCAGGTTTGCCACCTTGTGGACCAGGTAGTCCTCGTGCTGATCGAGGGTTCCGTCTGCGTAGGCAATTTCCCACATTTTTTCGGTGAGGTGGAGTTTTTCGTCGACAGAATAGTGCTGATTTATGGCGTTGGTAAATGCCCAAAGGTCGATGCTCTCATCAAGTTCCTCTCTCGACCTCTTGATAAGGGACTCGACATCCTCATCGGAAAGATCATATTCCTGCCTGAGTATATTGAGGAGCCGGTCCCTCTCTCTTTCGCCGAATTTTCCGTCTGCCAGGGACATCTCAAGCAATAACGCGCACGCAGCAACCCGAAGATCACTATCAGAAACCCTCCCCTCCCCTTTCACACTATTCGCATCAAATTTTCCAAAGAACTTTTTTGCAATACCCAGCATTTCTTAACTCCTTCGTTATTCATCGACCGGTGAAACGCTCCGGCGTGTTCTCTTTTTTTCAGCGATCCGCCGCTTGTGCTCAAGCCGGCGTTTTCCTGCAGCTAGGGAGGGCCTGGTCTTTTTTCGGCGTTTCGGTCTCTCCGCTGCGGAGCGGATCAGTTCCACAAGCCGCTCCGTCGCATCCCGGCGGTTTTGTGCCTGGCTCCGATAGCACCGTGCGTCAATGACGAGAACTCCTTGCTCGTTTACCCTCTTCCCTGCCAGTCGAATGAGGCGCTGCCTCACACCCGGCGGCAAAGAAGGAGAGTTGCCCGCGTCGAATCTCAACTGAACGGCGGTCGCTACCTTGTTCACATTCTGCCCGCCGGGTCCAGAGGCTCGAATGAAGTACTCTTTGATCTCATTCTCATCAATGGCTATCGCAGGAGTCACGGTGATCATAGAAAATCCTCAGAGCTTGGCAAAAAATTCCTGGAAATCCTTGATCACGGCCACCCTTGTAACCACGGAAATCTCATCTTTGAAGGAGAAAGTGAGCAGAAAGGTCATCTTATAATCCACAGCGGAGGTTTCGTACCGTCTCTCAGGAGTTACTTCTATTTCCTCCAGCTTTTCATAGTCGATCTCCGCTTCGTCGGCCATTTTACTCAGAATGAGATCTATGGCCTCTCGTGCGTCTTCAGGAGATTCCACTTCGATTTCAATGCCGTACATTTTTTGAACGGCCTTGACGAGCTTTTCACCCTTGACTTTGATCTTCATGTCGAATCCCTCTGTTTTGAAACCTCTTGATTTCCGGCTATACGGGAATGCAGAATTAGCCTTTTTTTCCAGCATATCCCATTTGCAGCAAGATTACAAAGCATCCTTTTCCCCCTTGTCGTCGTGTCTGAAATGGTATACTTACAAAGCAATAAACCGGGAGCGCTGCTCTCCCTATCTCAAAGGAGCTTCACCTTGCTTTTCTACTTCATTCAAGGCGCTACACTGGCTCTGCCGGCCACGTTAATGCCTGGGCCCTTTCAGGCATTCCTGATTTCTTATGCCCTCCGAAACGGATGGAAACGTACCCTGCCGGCTGCCCTGGCGCCACTGTTTACCGACGGTCCCGTCATCGTTCTGGTGCTGTTTGTACTCACCAAAACCCCCCAATGGTCTCTGGATATCCTCCATGTTGCAGGAGGCTTCGTGATTCTCTATCTTGCCTGGCGAATCTTTCACTCTCTGAAAGACCTAACTCCACAACTCAGACCAATGCCCGATGCAGCCAGGAAAACCCTTTTCGGCGCCGTTGCAATGAATGTCCTGAATCCGAACCCCTATATTTTCTGGAGTGTGGTTGCAGGCCCCATCCTCGTTGAAGCATGGCACAAATCAAAAAGTCTGGGTATCGGCTTTATCTCCGGCTTCTATGGCACATTTGTACTGTGCCTTGCTGTGTTCATTATCATGTTCGGGTCAGTTGGGAAGGTGAACCCGAGAGTCAACCGGATATTGTGCGGCATTTCCGCCTGGGCGCTTGTGGGGTTTGGTTTCTATGAGCTTGCAACCGGCATAGCAAGACTCGTAACTCACTTCCACTGGTAGACCGTCAACCTCAGGGGTGCGGCGGGCCAATTAGAACTTGTTTCACTGCAGGCAATCATGTAGTGTTATCCGGTGAGAGCTTATGAGAATTCATTGGGCGAATAAGCTCCCTGTGAAACAAACAGATCGCCGTCCGTAAGCGAGCTGGAGGCAAGAAAATGGAACAGAATATCAGGGCATCCAAAGCAATGACCATTCAGCTTGAGGGTGTTTTTGACAAATTACCGGAACTGCCGGAATTTGTTCCAGGTATCAGGAGGGCGCCCAAGAGGCACTTTTCCCTTTCCAGGCATGATACAGTCTTGGCCTTGAAGAACGCTCTCAGGTACATCCCTGAAAAATGGCACAAAAGGTTGGCCTCCGAATTCCTTGATGAATTGCTGACCCGGGGACGAATCTACGGCTACCGTTTCAGGCCGGCCGGCCGGATAAAGGGGCTCCCCATTGATTCGTACCGGGGCAAGTGCGTCGAAGGCAGCGCCTTCCAGGTGATGATTGACAACAATCTGGATTTTGACGTGGCCCTCTACCCATACGAACTGGTGACCTATGGCGAAACCGGCCAGGTCTGCCAGAACTGGATGCAGTATCAACTCATCAAAAAGTACCTGGAAGAACTGACAGACGAGCAGACCCTTGTGATGGAATCGGGCCATCCTCTGGGCCTCTTCGCCTCTTCCTCCTCTGCACCGCGCGTTATCATCACAAACGCGCTCATGGTGGGGATGTACGACGATCAGGAAAACTGGCACAGGGCCATGGCCCTGGGCGTGGCGAATTACGGGCAGATGACGGCGGGCGGCTGGATGTACATCGGTCCCCAGGGAATCGTCCACGGAA
>CAZONI010000156.1:0-6082 GCA_964581175.1 uncultured Desulfobacteraceae bacterium | reverse complement strand
ATCAAGCTGATCGCCGAAAGAAAGGTCAATACGCTTATCTTGGTGGATAAGGTCGGCTTGCTCAGACAATGGCAGGAAAGGCTATCTGATTTTCTGATTGTAAACGAGACGTTGCCGGATATGGCCATTGCAGCAGGCAAGAAAAGAGGACCAAAGAAAAAGACAAGCGTAATTGGCCAGCTGGGTGCGGGCAAGAAGGTCCTGAGCGGTATTGTGGATATTGCCCTTATGCAGTCCCTAAGCCGGCGGGGAGAGGTAAAGGATTGTGTTAAAGACTATGGGATGATCATTGCCGATGAGTGTCATCATGCTTCGGCTTTCAGCTATGAAAGCATCCTGAAAACCACATCTGCCAAGTATATTTATGGCCTGACAGCCACACCGACACGAAAGGATGGGCATCATCCCATACTCTTTATGCATTGCGGCCCAATACGGTATCGCGATAATGCAAAAAAACAGGCTGAGAAAAGACCTTTTGACCACTATATCATACCACGGTTTACATCCTTGAGAACTCCTCTAGACAGAGAGGAGAAGGATGTTACTATCCAGGAATTCTACTCTGAAATTGTTGATAACAACACGCGGAATCAGCAAATTATCGAAGACGTCCTGGACAGCTATAGACGGGGTAGAAACTGTATCATTCTAACCTTGAGAACCGCTCACGTTGAATCGCTTGCCAAAAGACTGAGGGAAGAAGTGCCGGATGTTGTGACGCTGATGGGGGGTATGGGCTCAAAAACAACACGTGAGGTCTTTGAACAGATCGCCGATACACCTGCGGACAAGAATCTGATCCTCGTTGCCACAGGTTCTTTCATCGGAGAAGGTTTTGATGAACCGCGTCTGGATACCCTGTTCTTGGCAATGCCAATTTCATGGAAAGGTACGCTACAGCAATATGCGGGCCGGATTCATCGACTGTCCAATGATAAGAAGGATGTGCGGATCTATGATTATGTGGATATCCACATAAAGATGCTGGAAAGAATGTATCAAAAACGGCTTACAGGATATGCCTCGATGGGATACAAAGCAAAAGGCGAAGATATTATGTCAGCATCACCGGATATCATTTTTGATAAGGATAGTTTTCTGCCTGTCTTCAGCAATGATATCGCCTGTACTAAGAAAGAAATCTTGATCGTCAGCCCCTTCGTGAGAAAAAGACGCGTCACGCAAATGATACAGCACTTGAAGATTGCCCTCGACAAAGGCATCCGAACCATTGTCGTGACCAGGCCGGCAGAGACCTTTGGAGGCAAAGATCGATTTGCTTTGGAGCGAGTATTGGAGATACTAAAGGGCAAGGGAATAATGGTTGTTTTCAGACCCAACATTCACCAGAAATTCGCTGTCATGGATCAAAAAACTGTCTGGTATGGCAGCATTAATCTTCTGAGCTATGGCAGTGCCCAAGAAAGCATCATGCGCATTGAAAGCTCTAATATCGCGAATGAGTTGATGAAAAGTATAGAAAGCCAAAGACAATGACATTAGATGGTCACCCATTAAAGGGCAAGTCAAGAGAAAAACCCAAGATCAGCGATTGGTTTTGTGAGAGTTGGTAGTTCACGCGTTTTGGCGGTGAAAAATTTCCTCCGGGAGTTCCGGAGAGCTTATCCGGGCGCTATTTGTGACAGGAAAAGGGGCCACCACTTATTTTTTATGCGCGCCCACACGAGAGACCGCGGTCGGATCTTTCATTTTGAGGAAGGTGTGGTCCTTCAGGCCAGAAGCCGCAGAACCAGATCCACTGCATCGCCGCCGTCCCGACCGTAGCCGTCAGCCCCGATTTCATCGGCAAAACGCTCGTTGACAGGAGCGCCGCCGATGATCACCCTGACCCTGTCCCTGATTCCCGCCTCAACCAGGGCTTCGATAACCTTTCCCATTTCCTGCATAGTCGTGGTGAGAAGGGCCGATATTCCCACTATGTCCGGCTCATGCTCCTTGACATGGCATGAGGTACGGTATTTAAGGATTGCCTTCCCGGTGAGGATATGGTGTACAATGGAAGCTCATGAGGAGCCATTCTCCGATTTTCGACTTTTTTCCCCAGGAGGAAACCATGAAGAAGCCCTCCTATGATGTATTGGATCGCGACCAAGCCCTGGAGAGATTCAACTTCCGAAATCTTCACCCGAAGGTCCTCGTAGGTACGGCCAGCGACAGGTACGCCGGGTGGAGGGACCAGATCTACACCAGGGAACGTTACGCAGGCAGAACCAGCCGCCGGACCAACAAGGTGGGTGGAAAGTCGTTCGTGGAGGAGACCCTGCCGGTTGACAGCGTCCGAGAGTATTTCGAGCACTTTTCCGTGCTTGAGATCGACTATACCTTCTACTCGCCTCTGCTTGATGATGATGGGAAACCCAGCCGAATTCATCATGTGCTCCAGCAATACCGCCGGCACATCAAGGAAGGAGACCGTGTGGTTCTGAAGATCCCCCAGATGATCACCGCTCAGAAGGTGCGCCGGGGCGGCGGGGCATATGTCCGGAACGAGACCTACCTGAATCCTGAAATCTTTACCACACGCTTTTACGAACCTGCCATCGACATTCTGGGACCCACCTTCAGCGGGATGATTTTCGAGCAGGAGTATCAGCGAAAACAGGACAGGGTGCCGGCAAAGCGGATGGCGGAGGATCTGGACAGGTTCTTTGAAGCCGTTCCCGGGGACAGCCGGTACCATATCGAGCTGCGCACCGAAGCGTACCTGAGCCCGCCGGTTTTCGCGGTGCTGGAGAAGCACGGAGTAGGACAGGTGCTTTCCCACTGGACCTGGCTGCCGCCTTTAAGAAAACAGCTGGCGAAGGCGGACCAGAAGGTTTTCAATTCCGGCAGGCAGCGGATCATCCGCCTGATGACGCCTATTGGAACGCGCTATGAAAATGCCTACGCCAAGGCTCATCCGTTCGACAAGCTCGTGGAAGGGATGCTCCAGAGGGAGATGGTGGTGGAGACAGCGGATCTCATGAGAAAGGCAATCGAGAAAAGCGTTGAAACCAGCGTTCTCATCAACAACAGGGCCGGCGGCAATGCGCCGATCATCGCTCAGAAGGTGGTTGAACAGTTCCTGAACTCAGAATAGCGTCTGCCTGCGGTGGCGTTGCTGACGCCGTTTGCTGAATGGAGGTTGCCATGAAATCGCTGAATCCCATCGACTATGTGATCCACCTGGAACCGGACCTCAAGAGCTTCACATTCTCCGGCAGCACGGTACTGCGCGCGGAGGCGGAGGAGCCGGTTGCGGAGGTCACACTGGACATGATCGACCTGGCGGTCAGAAGCTGCAAGGTCCGGATCGGGGAAGATTTCAAGGGCTGCGCATTCCGCGTGGATCCGGAAAAAGAGGAGCTGTGCATTTCCCTTCCCCGGGACATGGAGGGCGTGATTGAGCTGAAACTGGATTACGTCGGATTTATCAGCGACAGGCTGACCGGGTTCTACAGAAGCCGGTACACAAAAGAGGGAAAGACGAAATACATTGCAGTGACGCAGTTTGAGGAGAGCGATGCCCGGAGGGCTTTTCCGTGCCTCGACCATCCCGTAAAGAAGGCCGCCTTTGACGTTGAAATGGTTGTTGAGGAAGACCTCATGGCCGTCTCCAACGGTCCCGTCGTCCAGGAAAAAAGCCTGGGGAACGGGAAGAAGTGGGTGAAATTCGAACGCACCCCCAGGATGTCCACCTATCTGGTTTTTTTCGGCGTCGGTGAGTTCGAATTCATCTCAGACCCCGGAGAGGTATCGGTGCGGGTGATTACCACCCCCGGCATGACGAAGTATGCACGATTCGCGCTCGAGTTCGGGAGGAAGTCCCTCCAATTCTGCGAATCCTATTACGAGGTCCCCTATCCCCTCTCGAAGCTCGATCTTCTCGCGATTCCCGATTTTGCGGCGGGCGCCATGGAAAACTGGGGCGCCATCACTTTTCGAGAGAACCTGCTTCTGCATTTCCCGAATATCACATCCAGGGCAGGCGAAGAGAGGATATGCGAGGTGATTGCCCATGAAATAGCCCACCAGTGGTTCGGAAACCTGGTGAGCCCGTCCGATTGGAAGTATCTGTGGCTGAACGAGAGCTTCGCAACCTACTTTGCATACGGCACGGTGGATCACTACTATCCGGAATGGGACGTGTGGGCTCTTTTCCTCCACGGACAGACCGAACTGGCCTTGCACCGGGATGCCCTCCATGAAGACTTTTCCATTGAAATTCCAGGAGGGGCTCACGTGGTCATCAACGCGAGCACCGCACCTATCATCTATAATAAAGGGGGAAGCATCCTGAGGCAGATCAAGGGATACCTTGGCGAAGATTATTTCCGGGACGGTCTCAGGTTCTATTTGAAAACGAATCAGTATGGATGTGCGGCAAGCAGCCAGCTCTGGGAAGCCCTGGAAGAGGTATCGAAAACTCCTGTCATCCGAATGATGAAAAGCTGGATTGAGCAGCCTGGCTTCCCCCTGGTTGAGGCACGAAGGAGCGGAAACGCTCTCCTGTTGTCACAGAAGAGGTTCACCTATCTCCCCAATGACTCGCGTCAGGCCTGGCTCGTTCCCATCCATGTGCAGATCTTTTATGAAAATGGGGAAACGGCGTCCAAGACGACCCTTCTTGAGGACGCGACGGGCACCCTGGACATGGGACCGGGTGTGAAGAGCTATAAAGTGAATGCGGGCCAGTCGGGCTTCTTCCGGGTCAAATACCTCGATGCAGGGGTCCTGCAAGAGCTCGGCGGGAAGGTGCTGCGAAAAGAGCTCGTTCCCGAGGACCGGTGGGGACTGCAGAACGACCTCTTTGCCCTTGTGATGGGGGGTGAGGCGACGATCGATCAATACCTGGACTTCTTAGACTGGTACAGAGATGAAGATGCCTTTCTACCTCTCGGCAGTATCGCCGGAAATCTTTTTCGCGCCTACCTGGTGGTCGAAGACCCCGAAAGGGAGCGCATCAGGACGAAAGGGAAGAGCTTCCTCGAAGAGGTCGTCGGAAGACTGGGGTATGAGCCGGCACCTGCGGAAAGATACAACCTGTCCGCGCTGAGGGATCAGGCGCTTTGGCAGGCGGTCCTCTATGGTTCAAAAGAGGCGGAAACCTTCGGACTCGACGCATTCTCTTCACTTAAAAAAGGAGGCGCCGTCCATCCTGACATCATGAAAAGCGTCCTTCAAATCGGTGCACGGTCCGGCGGAGAGGAGGCCTTCGACTGGTTTCATACGCGTCTCCAATCCACGGAAAGCGAACATGAGCGGATGAATATCCTGATGGCCCTGGGCTGTTTCAAGTCAAAAGAGATGATTGAAAAGGTGCGGGAATACGTCCTGGAGAAGGTTCCTGACCGGAACAAGTTTGTTCCCCTCGTTTCGCTGGCCGCAAATCCGCATGCCCTGCCCGACATGTGGGAATGGTATGTTTCCCGTGTGAAGGAACTCGAACGATTCCATCCCATTCATTACGAAAGGGTTATCCTTGCCGTTGTCCCTCTGGGCGGCCTCGGCAGGGAAACGGAAGTGGAGGCCTTTTTCGATAAGTACCTGCGGGAAACGGAAAAGGCAAGGGACGTCATAAGGCTGTCGCTTGAATGGCTGCGTATTTATTCCGCAATGAGAAAACGTGCCGGCCTTCTTTGATCCGCCGGCCGTCCTCGGTGTAAGCCGCCGAAGGAACCCCGTCAGATCGAAACAGGGATTACTGGTGCCTGAAACGGGGGTTGTTTCCTGCCCATCTTTCTTGCATCTCGAAAAGGGGTACCGTGTGGTTGTAGGCGACTCCCTCCACTGTCGGCTTTTCCCTGTATCTTTGCCCCAGCCGCTTCAGGATTTTTGTCCAGAGTGTCTTCCAGGCCATCTTATGGATCGTAATTTTCGGGGTCACGCCCCTCGACCCGGGTTTATTTGTCTCTAGGCCGATAAGCACTTTCTTGCGGCTGTTGTGTCTCCTGTTATAGCGCCTTGCCGCATCAACCACATAACGTGCCACCCCGCTTACGCCGTCTTCACCGATGTCATTGTTACGGTAAGACATGACGGCAACGCTGTCGGTCAAGCGGATGACCTGGTCCGTAAT
>CAZONI010000155.1:0-6085 GCA_964581175.1 uncultured Desulfobacteraceae bacterium | reverse complement strand
TACTTCAGAAAGAATGTGTCGGATATCCACGTTGCTGCAAATAGGCAGGCCAGCACTATCTGTCCGGCATCGCCAACTTTATGTTCTCCAGTAAGATCATTCCGCTGTTTGTGTTCTTCCCGATGTGTTTGTTTTCGAGCCATATTATCTTCTTTGCCACCCTCCCATGCCACGATTGAATGCACGCTGCGGCTGAGGCGGCGCGTAAGGAAAAAACCAGTTAATAACAACGGAGATATTCAATCATGATCTAATCCATTTTTGCCGTTTTACCTCGTCCCAAATAAGCCACGGGTACAATCGTGCATGATAAAATAATTCATCGATTCTTTGATTTTGGGATTAGCTCCTTATTTTGGCATTGCTGGCATTGGGTTCGACTCCATCCCCAACATCCCAACATGGCCTGACAACCGGGGGCCTTATGAGTGTTGGGCAATTTAAGTATTTGCTTGAACCGCTTCTGCGTGCAATTTCAGCCCAAGAGCGCCGATGACTTTAAGTATTGTATCAAAACCAGGAGTTCGTTCTCCTGAAAGGGCTTTATAAAGACTTTCGCGGGATAGACCAGCATCACGAGCCACTGCTGACATGCCTTTTGCCCGGGCAATATCCCCCAAAGCTTTCGCAATAAATGCGGCGTTCGAATAAGCTTCTAGCACTTATCCCATTGAATTGCTGAGAAGAAAGGAAGAAATCTGTTACTACTTTTAGAATTGATTCAAAATTTAAAGTTCTCATTTACAGTTTATGGGCATTTAACCAGTTAATAGATAGTTTCTGCATAACTTTCAGAAATTAAAAGCTTGACAAATAATTTTGAGATATTTTATGGTTTGCTAACTGCATAACTCCAAATTTGAGCGTTATGCATAAAGGGATAATATCCCATGAAACCTATCTCCCCTGAAATCAAGATCCTTTATGACGCGGCGTTGATTAAAAAAGGCATACCCCTTCCTGCCCATTTTCATTACAGAAAATGGCTGCGGTACTATCTGGATTTTTGTCTTAGATATCATCACAAACCGGCAAATAAGGAAAGTTTTGCGCCGTTTGTTCAAAGACTGAAGGACAAGAAGCAGACCGAGCAACAACGAAAACAGGCATCTGATGCCATTTCCCTGTTTTGTCAAATGAAGAAGGCTGACCAAGGTAAGACGTACATATTAAAAAACAATGAAGGAAATATTTCAACAAAAAAAGCTGAATCACCAACCACGTCCTATGGGTGTGGTTGGTGATTACGATATTCGTACGTCGCACAAGTGATCTCGCAGATTGACGCAGGGATTGTGAAAAATAGCGATTTATGGATGGAAACCAGGGAACGGAAACGGGAAGAAATGGGTCGTATAGCTAAGCGTGGGGAGGGCCGTTGATGGATCCGGAAAGCAGGGCCATACACGAGGCCGCCATTGTCATCGATGGCCTGGAAATTTCCCGGTTTGGCAGGCCGGTTTTCGAGGGCATGCGGCAGGGAGGCCTTACCGCGGTGAATTGCACGGTAAGCGTGCTGGAAAGTTCCCACCGGACCATCAGGAATATTGCCTGGTGGCGGAAGGCCTTTATCGAACATGCGGATCTGATCAGACAAGTGCGGTCAGTCTCGGATATTCATGCGGCCAAGGCAGAAGGTAAGGCGGGGATTATTCTTGGATTCCAGAATACCTCCGCAATCGAGAACGATCTGGGCCTGCTTTCCATTTTTCACGCCCTGGGCGTGCTGGTGATCCAGCTCACCTACATGGAGGCAAACCTGGTGGGGCAGGGGTGCCTGGAGCGGTTCGACGCGGGGCTTACGAATTTCGGCCTGGAGGTGATCGAGGAGATGAACCGCCTGGGAATTCTCATCGATCTGTCCCACGTGGGGCATCGAACCGCCATGGAAGCCATTGAGGCAAGCGCGCGGCCGGTGGCTTTCACCCATGCCAACCCCAGGGGCCTTCGCGACCATCCCCGCAACAAGACAGATGAGGAGATAAAGGCCCTGGTCAAAAAGGGTGGCATTATCGGTGCAACCATCTTTCCTCCTTTCCTCCCCTCTGGGAACGACTCCACCGTCCGTGACGTTGTAAAGGTAGTGGATTACCTGGTGGAACTGGTGGGGATCGACCACGTGGGGATCGGCACCGACTTTACGGAAGGACAACCCCGGGAATTTTTTGACTGGCTCCTGACGGGAAAGTCCAGGAAGGGGCCGGGCATGCATCTTGATTTCCCCTTGAAACTGCCGGAAGGGTTCCAGGGGGCCGCCGATTTTCCCAACCTGACCGCGGCCCTTCACGCCGCAGGTTATGCAGAAAGTGACATAAGAAAGATCCTCGGCGGCAATTTTCTGCGCCTGTTCTCTGATGTGTGGAAGGAAGAAAAGTGAGGGGAGGACTCACGTGCAGCTAGAGGGCCGCGACGGGATTCCTGAAGCTGCAGGGCATGAGCGCCGCGCATTTTCCGCACACATGGGTGCTATCCGGCAGATCGGTAAAGTAGTGAAGAGTGGAGCGGTTGTCCTTCAGCCGTTCCCAGCATGTACGGCGTTCAAAGCTCGATTCACTCAACGCACCCGGCGGACACGCATCGACGCATTTGAGACACTCTTCCCCTGCCTTGAAGAGACATGCCTCGTCCGTGTGCATGATCGGGTTCTCTCCCAGAACGGCTTCTGTCACAAGACTGCCCAATCTCCCGGCACAGCCTTCAGGGGTAATCAGCATGTGGTGGACGCCGAACCGCCCCAGGTTTGCCAGGTAGCCCAAGTGCTTGTGGGACCATCGGGCCATCAATTTTACTTCGTCAAAATTGTGTGTGGCAGGGGTCAGAGCCGATTTAAAACCATGTTTTTCCAGTTCACCGGCCAGGGCGCTGCCCAGCCGATTGATGAGGTCATTTGTCTGTACGTACGACAGGCCCCAGTTCCGGCACGGTCTGTCACCATTCCTGTTTTCCTTGACGAGTTCCTTTCTGAACGGTATGAAAAAAACGATAAGCGACTCCGCGGAAGAAAGCAGATCTCTCGGGTGCAGATGCTCAGGTGACGCCATCTCCCGCAATCGCGAAAAACGGTCGTCAACCGGCGCGGTGACGACAAGCGGCTCTCTCCACCACCCCTCGGCCCCCAGCCTGGAGGGTTCGTCCTTTACATATTTTTCAGCGAAAGCACACAGCGTCTCTATATTCATCCTGTTCATGTCCAACCTCTTGCAACGGCTTGATTTTGATCCAATCCTCCACCCCTGATGGGGCCCGGACAGGTTCTCCCGATCCACAAGAAAAGCCCTCCTCCCCGAGCTTTCTCCTCACTGTTGGCACGGGTCCGCTCCGTAGTGAAAAAAAGGGTACCATTTCTCCCGGATGATTGGAAGGAGGAATTGTGATGGAGCGGGCGTCTCTGGGTTTTTCCCAAGCCGTTCGTCTTCACGAGACACCCGGGTTTTGTCGGTTCACCTGTGCAGGGATTAACCGCTTGCGAAGAGAGAACCAAGCGTTTATGATTTCGTTTCATGCCAAATAGTGACTGAGGAGATACGTATGACCGGCGGCGCTGTGGTTCGTGATGACAAAACCACCTCATCCAAATGGATGATCCTGGGAGCCGTGATGATGGGAGTCATCATGGGGCCGATCGACGGCAGCATCGTTAACGTCGTCCTTCCGTCCATCGCCAGTTCCTTCGGCACTGACTATTCCGTGGCCGAGTGGGTGCCTGCCATTTACCTGCTGGCTATCTGTTCTTTCATACTGGTATATGGCCGGCTGGGAGATATGTTGGGTTACAAGAGGATATTTCTCACAGGACTTGCCTGTTTCGGCGGCGCTTCTCTCCTGTGCGGGTTTTCCACGAATATTTGGATGTTGATTGTCTTCAGGGCAGTGCAGGGATTGACGGTGGCCATGCAGATGGCGCTGGGCCTGGCAATAGTAACTTCCGCCTTCCCTTCGTACGAACGCGGCAAGGCAATCGGCATCTATGCCACCGCGATCGCCCTGGGGTTGATGCTGGGACCCGTGCTTGGCGGAGTGATCGCTCAGTATCTGAGCTGGCGCTATGTGTTCTTCATCAATGCCCCGATAGCAGTCGTCTCCCTGCTGTGGGGTTATCGGGTCATACCTCCGGGAAAAACGAAGGAAGGCCAGCATCTTGATATTTGGGGCGCGGTGGCGGCTTTCGTTTTTCTTTTCAGCATGCTGCTCTATGCCAACCGGGGAGGAAACTGGGGATGGATCTCTCCCCGGTCCGTCACTCTGGTGCTCATCGCGGCGGCTTCCGGGTGGCTGTTTTTTCATATAGAGCTGAAATCAGATCAGCCCATGCTCAATCTCTCCATTTTCAAGAGCCGCCGTTTCAGCTTTGCCTGCCTCAGTTCATTCTTGAACTTCATGGCACTCTACATCGTCGTGTTTCTGACTCCCTGGTACCTTTCCGACGGCCTCCACCACGACGTGCTCACAGTGGGTCTGGTGATGACAGCCTTCCCGCTCGTAACCCTTTTCGTCGGTCCGGTGAGCGGCAGCCTTTCAGATCGGATAGGAGTGAGGGGACTTGCTTTCAGCGGGATGTTCATCCATGCCGGAGGGCTGGTGCTCCTCAGCCGTTTGGGCGGCGCTTCCGGCAGTCTCGATGTGGGTTGGCGACTTGCCCTCTGCGGCCTGGGAGCCGGAATGTTCCAAAGCCCGATCAACAGCGCCGTCATGGGCAGTGCGCCTCAGCAGTACCGCGGCATCGCCTCCAGCATCTTGGCCGTCACGCGCAACACCGGAATGGCATTCGGCATCGCCACCGCAGGCACCATCGTGTACAACCTGGCCCCCTTTACGGCCTCAGGGCAGGCCGGGCTCTTTACGGGTCCTGAGCTGGATACCTTTTTGCACGGTTTGCATTGGGCCTACCTGGTCGGAGCAGGGCTGTCATTGTCTGCAGCTTTTAGTGCCCTGTTCGCCCAAACGGAGATGCAGCAAGCATCCCGGTCTTAGTACAAAGCAAACTTCCCACCTGTGGCGGAGAACGCTGATACGTTCTTCCAATCCGGCGTACCGGGGATATGATGCTCAGGGGGGTAGCTATCCCACGCTGATAAGTCACTGAAAAGACCAGCCCGGAAGGCTCGGAACGGAATCCCGCCAAAGGCGTGACTCCCTGAGCGAGCCCGAGCCATCACTTACTGCAGGGTAATGGCTTTCTCGGGGCAGACTTCCTGACAGCAAAAACAGGTGATGCAGCTTTCGTCATCCACCTCGGGGACAGTCTCTCCCATGCACAACGCAGATACCGGACAATGATCCACACATGTGCCGCATCCGGTGCACCACTCAGGATCGGCTTTGGGACGCAGGAGCGTTCTCTCCTGAATTATCTGCTGCACGGCCTTGTTTGTAAAAGAAGCATCGCCGCCCAGTGGTGGGAGCTTGAAATCTTTGAGCGGCATCAACTCTCCAATTACTTCAATCGAATTGATGTCGTAGTCTCCCAATCCCATTTCTTTTGCCTTCTGGAGGAAGCGCAACAGGCCCGGATCACATCCCATAAGCGTCGCAATAACAGCATCGAGGGCCACACCATTGTCTGAAGCGAGCATCAGACCGATCTCCCGTAGGTCGGGAGAAGCCGGACCGTTTCCTTCCATGCCGACGACGGCATCTACGATGAACAGGTCCGGCACACGGAGCCGGAAGACGTCCACCACCACCTCCTGAAAACGTTTCGGATTCCCGGCAGCCTTGTGGAGCCTGGCCTTCTGCGCGCCCGGTAAAAAGCCGTAACTGTTCTTGATGGCTCCTGTGATTGTGGTGAGGCCGTGGGTCTTGAATTTCGGTAGACTGATAACGATATCGGCGCCCAGTATCGCCTGGGAAACGCTCACTGTGGGCATGAAATCACGATTGAAATCAACCTGTTGTGAATGGTCCCCAATGTTCCGATAATACCCCTTGGCTGCCTCCATCAGGCCCGTCTTCCTGAAACTTTCCTCGTTTGCTCCATAGCTGAAAAGGCCCGGGTTGTCGCCCACAACAATGGAGGCCGGCCCCATGGTTTCCGCCTTTTCCACGACGGCACGGAGTACCGCGGGGTGGGTGACGATGCCTTCAT
>CAZONI010000154.1:0-6138 GCA_964581175.1 uncultured Desulfobacteraceae bacterium | reverse complement strand
GGTGCATGCCTTTTTTCCCCTTGTCCGTCAGGAGGCCCTTGAGTTTCTTTATGGCACAGGTCATCTCCGTCTGATCATGGGTTTTGAGTTTCGGGACGCTGATAATAACGTCCGCCTGCTGCACGAGTTCCCAGCACTCAACCGTGTCGAATATCTTTCCGTTTTCAGTGGGGATATCCACGTGGGACGTCTTTTTCAGATTAACCACCTCGTATCCCATTTCTCTGAGGTCCCTGTATCCCGAGGTCTCGATCACTTTTTCCGTATCTACCCCCACGGCTGAAGATTCAGCAATGACCGGGCGGGCCCCCAGTTCCCTGATGATATCGGCGAGAGCACGTGGAATCTCGGGGATAGTGATACAGCCTGCTTCCCGTTCTACGGGAGGCGCTACCCAGCTCGGATTGATGAGAACCAGATCTCCCGGCCTAATGATGTCCTCGACTCCTCCTATTAAATCCAAGGCCCTTTTCACCGCTTCATGTATCTCCGCATACCCGGGATTCTGCTTCGTCTTTACGATCGACACCTTGGCTTTGTTCATCGCTGTTCCTCCTTTGGACTTTTCACAGCCCGAATTTCTCTACATTTTCATCTGCCAGGGCCTGAATCTTCCTCACGGCATCACGACCTTTCTCAGAATCGAAAAGGTGCTTGAATCGTTTCTGCGCTTTCAAATATTCTTCCACCGGGATCTTGTTTTTGACCTTTCGCACAGACGTAATCTTCCCGTCCTCCATCTCAAAGAGCGGCACAAGCCCGCTTGTCACGCCGAACCGGCCCACCTCCAGGGTCCGATCGGAAGGGAATCCCCACACCGTCGGGCACGGCGTATCAATTTGAATGTACCGTGGGCCGTGGTATTGCATGGCTTTTTTCACCTTCTTCTCCAGATCCTTGCTGTAAGCAGGGGATGCCGTGGCTACATACGGGACGCCGTGGGCCGCGATGATGCCGGGCAGGTCTTTCTTCCTCTCGATCTTTCCGAGGGACCGCGTTCCTGCGGGGTCCGTTGTGGTGGACGAGAACATCGGGCTTGCACCGCTGCGCTGGCCGCCGGTATTCATATACGCCCCGTTGTCCACGCAGATATAGAGCACATCATCACCCCGCTCCAGCATTCCGGACAGCGCCCCGAATCCAATATCAAAGGTAGCACCATCTCCCCCTATGACCAGCACACGAACATGGTCCCTTCCCTGGGCCTTTAACGCCGCCGCCACGCCGGAAGCGATACTGGGCCCATTCTCAAAGACATGGTGAATCCACGGCACCCGCCACGGAGAATACCCGTAAGGAGACGTAAATGTCTCCAGGCACCCGGTGGGGGTGACCACGATGACATCGCTGCCCGTGGCCTTTAAAACATGGCGTACTGTCACGGCCATGCCGCACCCATGGCACGCCCGGTGTCCTGAAACAAACAATTCTTCCTCGCTCGATTGCTTCCCGGTTTTCATCCCGACTCCCCTATGGCACTCTGTCCGGGTCTAAACCCACCCAGTATGATTCATCCAACGGCAGACCGAATCTCTCCATTTCTTCTGCCTTTTCAACAATCTCCAGGATCCTCTCCTCGTTGACTTCTCTGCCTCCCAGCCCGGCGACAAAGTCTATGACCAGCGGGGCTCCGGGTCTGCCGCACACCTTCGCCTTCAGATCCATACCCAAAGCGCCTTCACTCCCCATGGAAAAATTCGCATCCAGAACAGCAACCACTTTTGCTCCCGCGATGCTCCCCAGGATATCCTCAAAGGGAAACGGCCGGTAGCAGCGGATCTTGATGAGTCCCACTCGCCTGCCTTGTGAACGCAGCTTATCGATGCTTTCCTTTATTGTGCCGACTACAGAACCCATGGCGACGAGAATCACTTCCGCATCTTCGGTTCGATAGGCCTCTATAAGACCGCCATGATCGCGGCCCGTAATCCCGGCCAGCTCGGAAAATATTTCCTTGATCCGTCTTTTCCCGCGCTGCATTGCCAGATGTATCGCGTACCTGAATTCCATGAGCACATCTTCCTCGGCATAGGAACCCCAGGTCTTTGGATCATTCACATCCAGAAAATTCGCGGGTCTGAAAGGCGGGAGAAAACCATCCACTTCCTCCTGTCCGATCATTGAAATTCTTTCATAGGAGTGCGTCAGGATCCATCCGTCCATGCAGACCAGGACGGGAAGCATGATGCTGGGATCTTCTGCAATCTTGAACGCGGCAATATGGGTATCGTATGCTTCCTGGCTGCTTTCCACGTAGAATTGAATCAAACCCGCGTCCCGCAGGCTGACGGTATCCTGGTGGTCTACCTGTATGGTAATAGGCGCTGAAATCGCCCTGTTGACGCCGGTCATGACAAAAGGAAGCCGCATGCCTGCGCTCGCGTACAATACCTCCGTCATCAGGAGCAGCCCTTGCGATGAAGAAGCGGTATAGGAGCGGCTCCCGGCTGCAGATGCGCCGCTGACAACGCTTGCCGCCGAGAACTCCGATTCAACCCGTACATACTGTGAATCCATTTCGCCGTTTGCAATCATCCCGGCGAGTGCCTCCACGATATGTGTCTGCGGGCTGATGGGGTAGGCTGACACCACCTGCGGACGGCATGCCTTCACTGCGAGCGCTACCGCTTGGGATCCTTCCAGGACTTCTGTCGTGTGCATCCTATTTCTCCTCCCTCACCATCTGAATCGCGTCCGCAGGACATTCATACGCACATAATCCGCACCCTTTGCAGTAGTCATAGTCAATCTCGTATAACTCGTCCTTTTCATGAACAGCACTGTCAGGGCAGACGCTTTCACAAATGCCGCATTTCCTGCACAAATCTTCATCGATGACAGGGCGTTTATCGCGCCAGCTACCGGTCTTATACTCCCGAGAAGTCCCTCCGGGCACAACCGCTCCCACGCTTATTCTCATTTCGACTCTCCTCCAGCCAAGGCTTTGTAGCTTTCTTCAACGACTCTGGCATTCTTTTCTCCCAATTCTCCCGGAAATTTTTTTCGCACCGCGCTTAAAAGAGCGGCCAGGCTCAATTCTCTTGTGACCGCCCCGAAAGCCCCCAAAAGAGCGGTATTCATGATCGGGCGTCCCAGGATTTTCTTTGCAAACTTTTCTGCCGGGAAGGCATACAACCGAACATCCTCTCTCAATCCAAGTACCTCAGGGGACTTTTCCGTATTTATCAAGGCTGTTCCACCCGGTTTGACCCTGCCGGACACAGCCACTTCATCGAGAATGGTGGCGTCCTGCACAATGAGATAGTCGGCTACATCAACCCGGTTTCTGAGGCGGATAGGCGTATCACTCAAGCGGCAGAAAGCCATTATGGGCTTTCCTCTTCTCTCCCCCCCTCCCCCGAGGAAAGGAAATGCCTGGCCATATTTTCCATCTTCCAAAGCGGCTATTGCCATGAATTGGGCCAGCACCAGGGAACCCTGCCCTCCCCGTCCATAGATACAGATCTCCTTCACTATTTACTCTCCAGCGTTGCAGTTTTCCATATTATGAAATTAGATTTCACCATATAGAGAAAAAATTGCTACCACTTCATTTCAGACGAAATTTTCTCAGCGGTTGTTACTGCCAGTCCGATCAATTCTTCGTTTATCCTGTCCATGCTCATGGAAAAAATAGAGCCGGTGATACTGAGAGCGGCCACGATTCTTCCTCCGGCTCGAACGGGGGCGCCGACACACCGAACGCCCTCGTAGTATTCCTCATCGTCAACCGCATACCCCTTTGCCTTCACCTGTTCCAGTTCCCTAAACAACTCATGGAGGGTTGCCACAGTATTTTTCCCATACCGCTGGAGAGACCTGTTCCCGTACATTCTTTCTACCTCCTCCCGGGTCAGCCCGGACAGGAGGACTTTTCCCCCGGCAGTGGCGTGCGGATCCGTGGTAAAGCCGACATTGGTCGCCAGAGACAGCCCGCTCAAATGATTGATCCTGTCGATATAGGCGATCTTTCCGTCACGCAACACAGCAAGAAAAACGCTCTCCCTGCACTTTTCATGCAGCCTCGCCAAATGATCATGAGCGACCTTCCGCACGTCAACGTTTTCCAGAATGCCTTTGCTGATGGAAACGAACTTGAATCCCAGGGAGTATTTCCTGGTCTCGGGATCTTTGGAAATGTACCCGTGGGAGAGAAAGGTGCTGAGGATATGATGCGCGGTACTGCTGGGAATCTGAAGCGTTTCGGATATTCCCGACAGGCTGAGCCCACGCGGATTTTTGCTCAGAAGGTCGATAATATTCAGACTCTTATCAAGAGATGATATTTTCATAATATGAAATCAGCTTTCTGTATATGGTACCGTATAAAGGAAAACCTTGCTTGTCAACACTTTTTTGGATCAATACACCTACAGCGCCGACAAGGCCGGAGTTTAACATGCTTTTAACCGAAGAAACAAAAAGCGGTTGCAATCATTATTCAATTCTTCTACAAAACCAGGGGTGGTATGGGACGATTCGCATGATCCAGGCAAGTGGGGAGGACGTATGAAAAGGATCAGAACCATCGTTGTCTTGGGGACTTTGGATTCAAAGGGTGAAGAGCACCTGTTTCTAAAGGAAAGGATAGAGGCACGCGGACTGCGGGCCTTTGTGGTCAACGTGGGGACCGGGGGACCCTCCCCTTTTCCGTCTGATATCGATTTTTACGCTGACTGCATCATCAAGAAAGACCTGCAGGATGCGGGACGGGATGGGATGATCCAGGCGGTCATCTCGGCGGCAGGGGACAAGGTCCGGGAACTCTATGGAGAAGATACTATTGACGGCATCATTTCTGCGGGTGGGGGGACCGGGACCCACATCGCCGCCAACATCATGCACGTGCTCCCCGTGGGCATTCCCAAAGTTATAGTTTCAACGGTTGCCTCCCGGGATATGTCTTCGATTGTCGGCACCAGGGACATCACCATGATGCACAGCGTCACGGACATCATGGGAGTCAACAGCCTGCTCGGCGGTATCCTGGACCGGGCCGCAGCAGCGGTATGCGCGATGGCGGAGAGCACCTGGGAAAGTCCTCTCAAAAGAAAACGCGTCGCTCTCACCATGTTCGGTTTCATTACCCGCGCGGCGGAGCAGATACGGGAGAACCTCGAGGCCCTAGGTTACGAAGTCATCCCCTTTCACGCGAACGGCACCGGAGGCATGGCCATGGAAGAGCTGGCCCGGGAGGGGTATTTTGACGGGATCCTGGACCTGGCCACCCATGAACTGGCCGATGAGTTGAGAAAAGGATACTGCAAGGGTATCGGGCCGCTGCGGCTTCAGCCGGTAAATAAGGGGAAGATCCCCCGCCTTGTGGTCCCCGGCGGGCTTGACTGTGCGGTCCTTGAATTCACCCGGGAAAGTATCCCGGCCGAATTCAAGGAGAGAAAGATCTATTTTTACGATTTCCGTTCAGCTGTCCGACTTGACCTGGAAGAGACCAAAGCCATAGCACGTCAGCTCGCGGGAAAGCTGAACCTCGATCCCTCGACCGTCAAGGTCCTCGTTCCCATGGACGGCTGGTCCGAAGCCGATAAGGAAGGCGAACCCCTCTACGATCCCGCCATGCGGGACGCATTCATGGCTAAACTGAAAGAGGATCTGGACCCCCGCATCCGGGTCAGGGAAGTGGACCGTCACATCAACGATCCGGCTTTCGCACAAATAGCGTCAGCTATGATGGATGAAATGTTGAATGGTTAGAGCTCGCGAGGGAATTGGCTCTTGCGTTTTTTGAGTTCAAGAAACTTGTGGGCTATAAATGTAGAAAAAATCTTATGCAGGCATAAAATGAATTGCTTTGACAAGCCAATGAAATTTACCAAGAATCAAAAGCGACCCGACTTGAGGCATTAAGGGATTTTTGGGATTGAGGGATTTTCATGCCGCCTTATCGCATCATGTTCTGGCAAATCAAGGACGTTTGGATCTTCTATTCTCTGGCGGGCTTGGCCACAGCACTTTTTCTGGCAGGCGTCGCCGCGCACATCCGGACATGGAGAAGAAGCGCAGGATCATTGAAAACCCCTTTTTCACGTGACGCGCTCAAGAGGACAATCCTGGACACTTTCCTTGGACGACGCGTGCTTCACGGCGACATAGCCGCGGGCATGATGCATCTCTTCATAT
>CAZONI010000153.1:0-6149 GCA_964581175.1 uncultured Desulfobacteraceae bacterium | reverse complement strand
CATCCAAGGCCGCACCGAGAAGCTCAATTTGCGTTTTTGCGGTCTTTGTCTTTGCCTTTTCAATCTTTCCAAAGAACTTCGGAGCAACCAGTGCTGAAAGGAGACCCAAAATGATAAGTACCACCAGGAGTTCTATGAGCGTGAACCCCTTCTCCTTCTTATTCGTGCAGCAACGATTCAGATTTCTTATCAAAAGCAATGTCCTCCTGCGATACTTAATCCCATCCTTGAATTATCCATGAAGCCCACTAGAAGTCAACAAGTTCCAGTTGTTTTTGAGGTGCTTTCGAGGCTTCTGAATTCTCGTCTTCCCCGATCTCTAACCACCCTGAATATCCTGAAATTGGAAACCTGCTCGCATCCAAAACCTATCTGTGGATGGACACAAGTCAGTCATTTTCGTATTTAGGATTGCCTTGAAAAACCGAACTCTAGAAGTGTGTCAGGGGCGTCTTCCCGATCGGGAAGACGTTGAAACCTATCTCGAACAATTTTCTATGGTCCAGAATATTTCGCCCATCAAAAATGAAGGCGGGCTTGGTCATCGACCGGTAAATCCGGTCGTAATCAAGGGCACGGTAGAGTTCCCATTCTGTGATAACGGCTATGGCGTGACTCTTCTCGGCCGCTTCATAGGGATCAACCAGGTAGGAGACATCCTTACCCAAATCCTCCAAGTCAACGCGTGCGTTTTCCAAGGCCTCGGGATCAGTGATCACCAGTTCCGCCCTCTCTTCCGCCAACTCTCTTGCGATGAAAATACCCGGGCTTTCCCGGGTATCTCCCGTGTTTGCCTTGAAGGCAAACCCGAAAAGACAGATCCTCTTCCCCGCCAGGGTGTTGAACATGGCGTTGAGCATGTTCAGTACGAAGCGGCTCTTCTGGTAGTCATTAATCCTGACGACACCTTCCCAGAACTCCGCTACCTCATTGAGGCCATAGTAGCGGCAGAGATACACGAGGTTCAGGATATCCTTCTTGAAACAGGAACCGCCAAACCCCACGCTGGCCCGCAAAAATTTCTCACCGATACGGCTGTCCATGCCGATCGCCTTTGCCACCTCAGCGATGTCGGCATCGGTCTTCTCGCAAAGGGCCGAAATGGAGTTGATGGATGATATCCGCTGGGCCAGGAACGCATTGGCTGCCAGCTTTGAAAGTTCGCTGCTCCACAGGTTGGTGGTAATGATCTTCTCCCGGGGTACCCAGTTCGCGTAAATCTGAACGAGAGCCTCCCTTGCTTCCAGCGCTCTTTCAGTTTCATGAGAGCCGATCAGCACCCTGTCCGGCGTCTCGAGGTCCTGTATGGCGGTTCCCTCTGCAAGGAATTCAGGATTTGACAGGACATCGAAGTGGATCCGATCATTGGCGTCCGTAAGGATCCTCTCCATGGCCAAAGAGGTTTTCACCGGCAAGGTGCTTTTCTCCACGACGATCTTCCGCGAATGCGCGCAGTCGCGGATCTGCCGCGCCGTTTTTTCCCAGTACTGCAAGTCGGCAGCCATGCCTGCCCCGGACCCGAAGGTCTTCGTCGGAGTATTCACGCTCACAAAAATGATCTCGGCTTCCTGTATTCCCCGTTCTATCTCCGTGCTGAAAAAAAGGTTCTTTCCCCTGCACGCGCGCACGACCTTATCCAGGCCGGGTTCGAAGATAGGAAGGTTGTCGGAATTCCACTGTCCGATCCTTTCCGGATTTATGTCCACTGCAGTCACTTTGTACCTGGGGCACTTGTAGGCAATCATCGCCATGGTCGGTCCGCCCACGTAGCCGGCACCGATACAGAGGATATTCTTTTCAAATTTCATGCTGCCCGCCTTTCCGGTTCCCTCTTGTTTTCATCTTATGGAAAAACAATTCCTTTAACCATACGCGTTACGCCCGATGCCTTATGCCTGGCTTGTTTTTATTCCTTGAAATAGGCAATCACGCTCTGGATAATGCCATCTATATCAAAGGACGGCTCGAATCCGATAAGCTCTTTGATCTTCTGAATTCCGGGGCATCTCCTCTGCATATCCTCAAAACTCGGTCCATAGGCCTTCTCGTATGGGATGTGCTCGATATCCGAATCACTCCCCGTCATGTCCTTGACCTTCTGGGCCAGCTCATTGATACTGATTTCATAACCGCTCCCCACATTGAACACCTCGCCTTCCGCCTTGGGCTCCTGCATAAGCCTGGTTATCGCCCCGATCACGTCCTGCACGTGGGTAAAACTCCTGCTCTGGTCTCCATCCCCGTACACTGTAATCGGCTTCCCCAGGAGTGCGCTCTGGACAAAATTGGGCAGAACCATCCCATACTGCCCTGTCTGGCGCGGCCCCACCGTATTGAACAGGCGCGCGATAACAACCGGTAATTTCTTTTCGTCAAAGTACGCGAGGGCCAGGAATTCATCAAGGGTCTTGGAACAGGCATACGCCCATCTCCTCTTTTTCACGCTTCCCAGGATTCTATCATCATCCTCGAGGAGTTCGCCATCCATGTGTTTCCCGTAAATCTCCGAAGTGGACGCAATCAGTACCTTCTTCTTGAAGCGATTAGCAAGTCTCAAGACGACCTCCGATCCCTTGACATTAATATCGAGGGTTTCGACCGGGTGATCCATGATATTCCTCACCCCCACAGCCGCGGCAAGATGGTAGACATGATCCACCTTGAAGACCAATTCATTCATGACCGATTCCTTCAAGATCGTATCCACAATGAGATGGAATCGCTTATTATTCTTGATATGCTCGATATTGCTCAATTTGCCGGTCCACAGGTTATCGATCACAAACACCTCATGTCCTGCTTCAAGGAGATTTTCAGCCAGGTGCGATCCGATAAAACCGGCACCTCCGGTAATAAGTATTTTCATCTTTTTCTCCTTCTCCGCCCGTCTTTCTGAAACTGCACAGCTCCGCCCCTTCGGTTACAGGGTCGAATGCATGCTAACCGATCGAAATTATATTATTTAACGTCAATACGCCGCAAGCACATACAGGAGCGACTTCCACAAACACCACGAACCGAGGATACCTGTCAGCGATCCTCGCTCGCGGCCAAAGCGTATTTGGAGACGAACCCTCGCTAGGATGAAATCCGCTCGAGGGCCCAGTCTTCTATTTCAACTTCCAGGGATCGCTTCAGGAGTTCAACTGACAGCACAACCCGGTCGCTCTTTCTCTTGTGCCGCACATAGAAACCCACAAGGCCCTTCAGGGGACCTTCCATTATCATCACCAGGTCGCCCCTTTTCATATAAGCCCGGTTCTGAACCGTTCGATCGGTTCCGTCCAGGATCATAAGGGAGGCTATCTCCTCGTCGTTGGCCGGCACGGGTGTCCCTTTGAAATTGACGATCCGTACCACGCCGACCGTCTTGATAATGGGATAATAATCTTCCGGCGTCAGGATAGAGCGCACGAACACGTAACCGGGGAGCATGGGAACATGAATCTTTTTTCTTCGATCCTTACGCCTGCTCATCACCTGGAGCCTGGGCAGGAATGCCTCCATCCCCTTTCCGTGCAACGCGTCAAATACTTTATGCTCAAACCGGCTGCGGGTATGGAGAGCATACCACTTGGCACTATCCTCGTTCATAACCTGATGATCCTGTCAAGTCCGACCCCATTTTCCACGAGCACACGAACATCCCTTTCGGGATCATCAAGCCTCGTCACCAGGATACGGTCCCAATCAGGGACCCGGAGTCGATGAAGACTGTCCACGGGAAAACCGAAAAAACGCTGTCCGTTTCTCTGATCGTCGACAACTCCGCCCAGTTGAATGTCCGTCAGTTGCAAGTAGAGATACGCCAGTTCGGCCACTTCGCCGGTTCCCCAAAAAAGAATGCGTTTGACCCCCTGCTCTCCCAGCATTTCAAATTTCTCAAGGAGCAAGTCTTTTGCTTCCCGGTAATAATGCACGGAATATTTGAGGTATTCAACCGTAAGCCGGCTCTTGCGGGCTAGTCCTTTGGCAGTGAGAAAATACTTGAGACGATTCTGCGGCATTGTCTTGACCTTGAAGTACCCCTTGCTGACCAGCCTCTTCATGAACGTATTCACCAGGCCGAGGGAAATATTGAGTCGGGCCGAGAGTTCCCTCTGGGTCCGATGTCCGTCCCTTTCCACCTCCCCCATGAGCCGCAGGATGTGCAAGTCTTCTGTTTCCACAATCAAGATCCCATGTCGCTGGAATTCACCCGGAATATAGATTGGTTAAATTGTTCAAATTTTGAACATAATTGCCAGCAATGTTTTACAAATAGGCCGGTTTGTCAAGGGAAAAGTGCTGGTGCCTTTCAACCAGCCTATGGTATACTTAAGAGTAACAGGCCAAGTGAATAGGTTGGAGGGAGAGGGCTGACTATGGAATGCCAACAGGAAAAAAACCTTGAGAGATGTAACTGCACCTACGATTCCTGTTCCAGAAAGGGTGTCTGCTGCAAGTGCATTGCCTACCATCTCAGAATGAGGCAACTTCCGGGATGTTGCTTCCCGACAGACGCTGAGGCCACCTTTGATCGCTCATTTGAGAATTTTGCCGGGCTTGTAGGGAAAGGCAAGGTGTAACGTGGATGAAAAGGATATCGAGACCCTGTTCAGGAGTGTCGGGGAAGAACCGGGGGCATATCCTGACGGTGCGCGCAGGATATTTAATATCCTGATCCGCGTCACGCTGGATTACCGGGACCGGATGTTTGCTTCCAGGGGTCTTGTGGTCACGGTTCATGACGTTCGGACCTCTCTTTCATGGCTGATTCCGGCACTTGCCACAGGGAATATCCCGAATTTGGAGAATCCTGTCAGCATGGAATTGCTGGTGCGGTGGCTGGATGCCTTGAAGAGCTTCCCGGACAAGCGTGAGCAGGAGGGCCTCAATTGAAAAAAGACCCATCCGATTTTCTCTCGTTCGAGTGCCATCCCGTCTTCATATCTTATCAAGAACACCTTTTCGGATAAACGCGAATTTCATATGCCATCCCGAGGGAAGAGGATAACGATTCAAAAACCAGGCTCCTGCCGGGAGATGAGAATTGGTGAGGCTTCCGTGAAAGACCCCGGGGCCGGGGAAATTCAGGTTGCGGTCAAGGCGTGCGGCATCAATTTCGCGGATATAAGCGTTCGGCTCGGGCTCTATGCTGCGGCAAGGGACCTGTACCCCCTCTGTCCCGGGCTCGAATTTTGCGGGACTGTCACTGAGATCGGGACCGGAATAGAAGGCTTCCAACCGGGGGACAGGGTCTTCGGGGTTTCCCGCTTCGGAGCTTATGCCACGGTAGTGAACACCATTCCCGATTATCTCTGGCACCTTCCCTCCGGCTGGGAGTTTTCCCGAGGGGCCGCCTTTCCCGTTGCCTATCTGACCGCCTATTATGCCCTCCACCACGTCGGACACCTTCAGCCCGATGACAGGGCCTTGGTCCATTCCGCGGCAGGTGGGGTTGGAACTGCGCTCCTCCATCTCCTCAAGGCAAACGGCAATCTTTCAGCCGGGGTCGTGGGACGTCACGAGAAGGTACCGTACGCCAGGAATGCAGGTGCATCCTTTGTGATCGACAAGGAAGCGCAGCGCCTCTGGGAAAAGGCCGAACAATGGAGCCCGGAAGGCTATGATATGATCCTGGATGCCAATGGCGCATCAACGTTGAGGAAATCGTACGAGCATCTCAAACCGGCCGGACGGCTCCTCATTTATGGATTTGCCTCCATGTTCTCGCATACAGGCAGAAAGAATTACCTGAAACTGATATGGTACTACTTCAGGACACCCCGGTTCAATCCATTCGAGCTTACCGGTCAGAACAGGACAATAAGCGGATTCAATCTGATCTACCTCTTTGAAAAAAAGACACTTTTCCGAAAAATAATGGACACTTTGCTTCAGATGGAAAAAGAGGGCCTTCTCGCTGAAATGCCCGTAAAAACATACGCATTTGAGGATGTCGCAGCCGCCCACAAAGCTATGGAGTCAGGGGAAACAGTGGGAAAACTCGTTCTCCGCCCCTGATGGTTGGTGCAGCGCTCATCGGAAGATGCCCTGTTTGGGGGTACAAAAAAAAGGCCGCTGAGAATATCAGCGGCCTTATGGCTGTCTCTGGTCGGGACGACTGGATTTGAACCAGCGACTCCCGCGTCCCGAACGCGGTGCTC
>CAZONI010000152.1:0-6477 GCA_964581175.1 uncultured Desulfobacteraceae bacterium | reverse complement strand
ATCCCGGATCTCTTCAGGGCCTTCATGGCGATGAGCATGGCAGCCAGGTTTCCTTTGGTGTCGTTGGTTCCCCGGCCATACATCCGCCGCCCGACGATTTGGGCGCCGAAGGGATCGTATTTCCAATCGGAAGGATCACCGTGGGTGACCACATCCGTGTGACCTTCAAACAGCAACGTCCGGGTTCCCGCTCCGAAAGGCCAGCCGATAATCACATTGGGTCTCCCGGGTGCGACCGGTTCAAGAGAGACCTGGAATCCCTCCTTCTCTGCCCACCGGGCAACCTTCTCGGCCGCCAGCTGCTCGCTGGTGCCGGCCTCGGGGTCCCATACCGAGTTGATCCGAACCAGGTCGGCAGCGAGCTGGATCAACTCGTCGGAATCCACAGCCCCCAGAAGCCGCCGCACGCTTTCACTTGCCATCATTTTTTCCCTGTTGAGACCATGAATCATAGTCCTTCAAAGAAAGCAGCTCTCCGCTCTTCCCCTATGGCCTAACCTCCCTGATCAGCTTTTTCCTGCCGTTCTGGATCGAGAAGATGAAGGTCGGTTTGTCGGTGGGAACCCCGTCCTTCATGTTCCAGTTGAACATGATGCCATGAAAGTCTTTCATATTGAAGATGTATTCCGCGATCATCTTCCGCTCTTCCTTGAGCTTCTTTGGATTGCCGGTGACAGCGGTCTTTTCGATGGCCCGCTTGATCATGTACAGTGCGTCGTAGTAATTGGTGGACAGGCTCGGCGGCTGATTGCCGTTATGCGCCTTCATATACGCCTGTTTGAAGGCATTCCAGCGGGGGGTATTGATATCGGGGTTGATATAGTTGTAGATCTCGACCCCGTTGATATCCGCTCCGCCCGCCGCGTACAGCTCAGGTGCGTCGCCCGAGGAGAAGACCAGCAGGTGATCCATCTTGGTCCACCCGCGGGCTCTGAGTTCCTTGATGATCTTGGCGATCTTCTCGGCATTGCACACGAACACGATCCCGTCGGGTTTTTGCTCCAGGGCCTTGACCACCAGGGGGCCGAAGGTGACGGCATCGGTGGGAACGTCGATCTTCCCGAGCACCTTGACGCCGGCACTGGTGAGGCCCTTTACGTGGGCCTCCGCCATGCCGGGCCAGGGGCCGTATGGCTCAACGAACTGGATGGCCGTCTTAATGGCGGGATGCAGCTTGGCCCAGGCCGCCACCAGCTCCGCAAGCCTTTCCTCTGTGGGCGGAAACCAGGAAACCGTCCACGGGAAGAACTTCACGGCGTACTCGTACGATGTGGTGGCGGTAATGGACATCATGCCGTTTTCCACCGCGATGGGCATGGCCGCCATGATCACCGGTTCGGGCACCGGGCCCAGGGCCACGAGGGTGTTCTCGCTTACGACACGAGCCATCTCCACCGACCCTTTCTGCGGGTCCAATGCCGTATCGATACCGACGACTTTCACCGGCTTGCCCTTGATGCCCCCAGCCTCGTTGATCTCCAGGGCTGCTCGCTCGGCGCCCCATTGCAGATATTCTCCGATGCTGGCGATCGGTCCGGTCAGGCAGTTCAGAAACGGCACCCGCCATTCTTTGACCTGCGCCTGGGCAAATCCGAGGTTCGCTGTCAGGAACGCCGCCGCAATTGCTGCCAATACCACAAATTTTCCTTTTCTCACCGTCTGACCTCCTTTATGGGTACGAGTTATTCAGTTTCGTTCGCGACCGCGAAAGAAATGCTTCAACGTGAAAAACAGTTCGGCGGGTGATGAACCCCTCCGGCTTTACAATCATTACCAGCATGAGGAGCGCCCCGTAGATCACGATCCGCCAGGCGGCGATCGCGGGAGGAAAGAGCAGCGGCACGCCGTAAAGCACCGGGGCGGCCACCACCGTTCCCCACATCGTCGTGTATCCACCGACGAAGATGATGGTCATAGCGATTCCCACCAGCTGGAAGGTGTAGAAGTCCAGATGGAAGCTCTTGTAGATGAACCCGTAGAGAACCCCGGTTCCGCCCGCTACCGTGCAGCTGAAGGTCTGCAGCAGCATGCCGAGCTTCCGGATGTCAACCCCCAGGGAAAATGCAAGGTCCTTGTCCGCGAACACGGCGGAGGCGGCCCGCCCCAGGCTGGAATGGTCGAAGCGGTGGATGATGAACCCCACCAGGATGACCAGCCCGTAAAGAATGGCGATAATCGCAGAGCGATGGAACGAAGGGCTCCCTCCGATGTTCGGAAGGCCGAACATTCCCATTGTCCCTCCAACGGCGGGCGTATTCTCAATGACCGTGCGGGTGATGTAAATAAAGGTGAATCCAACCATGACCACTGCAAAGGTGGGGGCATCTCCGATGAAAAGCGATACGACATACCCGATCAGCCCGCCCAGCAGAAATCCGAGCGCGAGAGAGAGGCCGAAGGGCACATGCAAGGCCATTACCAGGTATCCGGCCGTGTAGCCGGAGATCGCCATGTTGGCTACGGTGATGAAATGCAGCTGCGCTACGCGGTACGGCAGGTACAGGGTCCAGCTCATGAGGATGTTGACCGCGGTTATGGACAGATAATAGTAAAGCGGAAGTGACACGTTCTCCCCCTACAGTTTGCTGCCGAATAAACCCGAAGGTTTCATCAGGATCACGACGAGCATGACCACGAAGGCGATGACATTGGACCAGGAACCGGAGATGTATCCCTGCGCCACGGCCTCGAGGATCCCGAGGAGAAGCCCGACCACGAGCCCTCCCGGAAGGTTTCCGAGCCCGGCGATGATTGAAACCGCCAGCACTTTGTTCGCAACCTGCTCTCCAAGTCCCGGTGAGGCAGAGCCGAGCAGGGCTACCAGTAAAAGCGCGATGATGCCCCCGAGAACCCCTGTGAGGGCATAGCTCTCGAGACCGGTCTTGAGCAGCGGAATTCCCACCAGACGGGCTCCGTTGGGATCTTCCGCAATGGCCCGAAATGCGCGGCCTGCACGGGTCTTGTAGAGCAGCAGGAAGAATCCGGACACCGCCATAACTCCAACGGCCAGGGACCACACCTGTCCTCTCAGGATAGTGATCAGGCCGATTCGCAGCACGGGGCTGTTTCCGGAGAGCTGCTCGGGAAACGTGATGGGAAGGCCGTGGTTGAAGGAGTGGGAAAGCACGTCCGTGATGATCATTCCCATCGCCAGGGACAGGACCATGGTGCTGTTGATGTCCACTTCCCCGCGGTTCTTCATGACCTTCTGAAACAGCGGCGCCGACAGCAGGTTGAACAGGACGGAGGATCCGATGGCTGCCAGCACCCCGAGGAGGATGTTGTTTCCCGTGAGCAGCAGCACAACCCAGGTGATGTACATGGAAAAGACCACCACCTGCGGGTAAGCAAAATGGATGATCATGGCTACCAGGAGCAGGAGATTGAACCCGGTGACCAGGAGGACATAGATGCTTCCCAGGGAAAGTCCGTTGATGATTTGAGCGATCAGAGCCTGCATGCCTCACGCTCCCAGATACGCTTCCCGGACGCCTGGATCATCCAGAAGCTGCTCAGCCGTTCCGGAAAGGGTCACCCTGCCGGTTTCGAGCACATAGCCCCTGTGTGCGCATTTGAGCGCTTTGTAGGCATTTTGCTCGGAAAGAAGGATCGCGTACCCCTCTCCGTTAAGCATCGAAATGATGTTGAAGATGTCGTTTACCACGATGGGCGCAAGTCCGATGGAGGGCTCGTCTACCATGATCAGATGGGGCGCCGACATGAGAGCTCTGCCGATGGCCAGCATCTGGCGCTCCCCGCCGCTCAGCGTCCGGGCGATCTGTTCCTTTCTCTGCTCGAGGATCGGAAACCATTCGTACACCCGTCGCATGCTGTTTGAGGCGTTATGCATGTTATGGTGGGCCCCGAGCAGCAGGTTGTCGAGGACGCTCATGGATGCGAAAACGCCCCGTCCTTCGGGCACCAGACAGAGACCGGCCCGTACGTTGCGGTCGGCCGACACCCCGGCGATGCTCTTTTTCAGAAAGCGAATAGTCCCTGAAATCGGGGTGTTGATGCCCAGAACGGTCTCCAGCAAGGTAGTTTTGCCGGCCCCATTGGCGCCGATGAGGACCACGATCTCTCCGGAGAAAACCGCAAGACTCGCGTGTTTCACCGCACTCACCTGACCGTAAGATACGGAGATGTCCTCGACGGCCAGAAGTGGCACCCTTGAATCATTCTGCGCCAAGATAGGCCTCCAGCACCCGGGCATTCTTCTGAATATCCGCGGGCAACCCCTCTGCGATCTTTTCGCCGTCATTGATAACCGTGACCCAGTCGGAAAGGTTCATCAGCATCTTTACATCATGGCTCACCACGGCCACAGTGACGCCCATATCTCGAATGTTGCGGATGATCTCCTCCACCTTCTCCATCTCCCGGACCCCCATGCCTGAGGCAGGCTCGTCGAGCAGGAGGAGCTTCGGTTCGGAGATGAGGACCCGGGCGATCTGGACGAGCTGGCGTTCCGTCCACACGAGATCGCTTGCCCAGTGGTCCGCCGTTCCCTCCATTCCCACCATGGTGAGCGCCCGGAGTGCGCGCTCCTCGATCTGCCTTTCCCGGCGCGATCGGACGAATGGAAGGTGCAGCAGAGCATCCACCGCAGCCGGCCAGACCCTTTCGTTTATTGCCGCCATGACGTTTTCGAGGACGGTCATGCCGCCAACGAGCTTTCCTCCCTGAAAGGTGCGGCGAATCCCCAGGTTCGCGATGACCTGAGGTTGCTGATTCGTGATGTCCTCGGCGTCCAGGACCACGGTTCCGGAATCCGACCTGAGCAGTCCGGAGATGCAGTTGAAGAAAGTCGTTTTTCCCGAACCGTTCGGGCCGATGAGTCCATGAATCTGCCCTTGAGCGATTTTTACGTCCACCTCGCGAAGAGCACGTATGGCGCCGAAGGACTTGCTCAACCCGGATACTTGAAGGATACACCTGTTCATAACAACCTGAAAGATGTGTTTTTTGAGCGCCCCAAACGGGTAAACGGGTAAAGTGCAGGATTTGAGAGGTTCAGGTCCGGCCCGATGATTCCGTGGTATCGCCGGACGGATTTTTCTCCGCGAGATCGCGGTAGGCGATCATGCCCTTCACACTGCTGGCCGACAGAACACCGCGGATAATGGCCCTGGACATGCAGTCTGCTGCGGCATGGCCGAGTGCGTTGATTGCCTGGGCATGCGCAGCGATGAAGACGCCCGGTGGGTTGGGCAATTCCCGTTTGCCCGTGGCCAGGCAGAAAATCGCATCCCCGTCGAACATGGTGTGGGCCGGTCGAATGGCCCGGGCGAGACCGTCATGGGCCATCTGGGCCACCTTTTGAGCCTGAACTCTGGAAAGCGTGGCATCGGTTGCTACCACGCCGATGACGGTGTTTTGAGCGGGCAGCCCCTCCGAAGCTTTTGGGAGGGTTACTGTACGCTTCCCCTGTTCCCCGAATTCCCCGTTCAGTTCCAGCCGGATTTCCCAGGGCCGGCCGGCGACGGGGTCGATGACTGTACCCAGAGAATTGACCGCCACCAGTGCCGCCACCGTGATACCAGATGCCATCATCAGGCTGGCGGTTCCCAAACCTCCTTTTATGGCGCCGGCCAGGGCGCCGGTTCCGGCCCCCGCACAACCCTGTACCGGGGCTTCGCTTGAGGCGGCCCGGCATGCCTTTTTACCCCAATCTGCGGAAATCTGCGGTATGAACCTATTTCCTCTCCCCAAATCATAGAGAACCGCTGCCGGTACAATGGGAGCCACGTGCGAATCGTTCAGCGGAAACCCGAACCCCTGCTCGGAGAGCCAGTGTACCACACCGTCCGATGCTGCCAGGCCATAGACCGAACCGCCGGAAAGCACTACCGCTTGAACTTCCTCCACCAGATTTCCCGGTTGCAGCAGGTCCGTCTCCCGCGTACCGGGAGCTGAACCCCGCACATCGACTCCAGCTACTGCTCCTTCGGAGCAGACGACGACGGTTACCCCGCACATGGCTTCCAGGTCGGTATAGTTGCCGACCAAAAGCCCCTCCACATCGGTCACGGCATTCTGCTTACCAGGTTGGATCATGGACTTTCATCTAACTGAATGTCTAATGATTATCAAGAGAAAAAAATTGAAAACGGGTACGATATAGGTCACATTCCATGTAAGAAACTCCGAAGAAAAGGCTTTTCAAACAACCCATATTTCTCATAAGATGCAGGGAAAGGCATGAACCAGGACAAAAAAAACATTGAAGATGTGGGAGAGTTCGGGTTTATCCGCTCCATCATGAACGATTGCCTGCGCTCCGGAGGAGATGTGATCCAGGCCATTGGGGACGACTGTGCCGTCATCGGACCTTACGGCGGAAAAGTCCTGTTGATAACAACGGACCTCCTGATAGAGGATGTCCATTTCATGATGGGGAAAATTGCCCCCGTACACCTGGGAGAAAAGGCCGTCGCCGTCAATTTGAGCGATATTGCCGCCATGGGGGGCAAACCC
>CAZONI010000151.1:0-6549 GCA_964581175.1 uncultured Desulfobacteraceae bacterium | reverse complement strand
TGAAGAGGCTCGGCGTAGACACCATAGACCTCTATTACCAGCACCGGGTCGACCCTGAGACACCGATAGAAGACACAATCGGCGCCATGTCAAGGCTCGTCGAGGAAGGCAAGGTGCGATTTCTCGGGATGTCCGAGGCCGCTCCTTCGACGATACGGAGAGCGCACAAGGTTCACCGGATAACGGCGCTGCAGACCGAGTATTCGCTCTGGACCCGCGATGTCGAGTCCGAGATACTTCCCACGTGCCGCGAGTTCGGGATCGGATTCGTTCCGTACAGCCCACTCGGCAGAGGATTTCTTACCGGGGCGATCAAGAAGCTCGACGTCCTCGACCAGTCGGATTTCAGACGCAACAGTCCCAGGTTCCAGGGCGAGAACATGGAGAAAAACCTGCGGTTGGTTTCTGAAATCGAAAAAATCGCCGCGGAGAAAAAGTGCACTCCAGCACAGTTGGCCCTCGCGTGGCTGCTGCACCAGGGAGAAGATGTGGTCCCGATTCCCGGTACAAAGCGCATCAAGTACCTTGAGGACAATGTCGGCGCGCTCGATGTCAAGCTGACGCCGGAAGAGGTCGGAAGCCTTAATAAGGCAGCACCCCCCGAAATTGCGGCCGGATTGCGCTATCCGGAAGCCGCGATGAAGATGGTAAATATCTGATACACGGCGTCGGCAACAACGTGTCGTATCAGAATTGGACAATTTCTCGTCACCGCAAAGCCGCAAAGTTCGCAAAGAATTTGATTTTTCCCTTTCCGCTGAGACGGCGGAAAGGGAAAAGAAGGCTTCACGGGCGGTGAAATACTACAAAGATTAGGTTATCGGACTTATGAATCCAATTACTAAGGAGGACATCGCCATGGCAGATACCGCTTTACTGGATCGGGCCTATTCCGAAGTCATGCAGCGTTTCATCAAAACCGGGCAGGCGCACCACTATACCGAACTTGCCAAGGCCCTGGGCCTGAGCATGGAGGAAGGACGCAGGCTGGTGCACGACTTGATGGCCGCCGGGGTGCCGGGGTGGATCCATCCGGACACGGACTGGATCGCCTCTTTCCCGCCCTTCAACAACCAGCCCACCCAGTACCGGCTGACCATAGAAGGAGAACAGAAATGGTTCGCCCAGTGAGGATTCGAATCGCTGGCGGTTCGCTGGCTTTTCCCCGGCAAGATGATACGTCTCGACGCCAACTGCCTGGACTGCGGAGAGGGCATGGTGATTGAAATGAAGGATGAGGAACTTCTCTCCATCCAGCCTGAGACGATGGTGGGCTATACGCACAGCGAGGTGGGCGGTTCGCTCGAAACCCGGCCGTACCGCTGAGCGGGCATGAACCTCTTCCGGTCGGAAGAGCATGCCCGTAAATGGGCTTCCTTCAACCCCGACTACCAAAAGACCTTGAAGCCGGTTTCTTTCTGGGCGGATGTGTTCAGCAATCCGCTTTTCCGTTCCCGCGGACGTTCGGACTATATCTCCTGGCTCGGGACCGATGAAGCGAAAGCAGCAAGAAAGGAATTCCGTGCAAAGATGCCCTAGGAGTTTGTCGGACTTCCTTCAGCCTTCATCCTGGACAAGCAAATCCTCCATGTGTCATTATTCGCGAAGGAAGCTCCAGATGGATCTCGATTTTTAACATGAAATTTTCGAGGCGGGTCCGAGTTATGAGCGAAGCAGACAGCGTAAAGCCTTTGAGCGTCGAACAGTGGGATGATTCGTTAAAACCGATCGTCGATGACATGCAAGGACGCCCTATTAATGTCCACTGCCTGATGGCCAATCACCCTGATCTGTTAAAGGCCTGGTGGAGTTTTCGCAATTACTCCGTTGCCGGCGGGTCATTGGGAAAGCGCTGGGGCGAGCTGGTTATTTTGCGAGTGGCTGTGCACATGAAAGCCTGGTACGAGTGGGGTTCGCATGTGGAGCGGGGGTTGGCCTGCGGTTTACGTCTGGAAGAAATCGAGCGGGTTAAAGAAGGAGGCGATGCGGCAGGTTGGAAAACGGAGGATGCTTTGCTGCTCAAGGCTGTCGATGAATTAGTAGCCGGCCACAGCCTGAACAGGAGTCTTCAGGCCGAACTGGCTGGGTTTTTCTCTCCTAAACAAATCATGGATCTCATCGCCATCCACGGCATGTATGTCATTCTCGGCTGCATGATCAACACCTGGGGGCTGGAATTGGACGAGCACATAGCAGCCGGACTGCCCGATGCTGTGACCCGGGAACAATTTGAACAGCAGTTTCCGCGCGAGGAAAAGTGACGTGAGAGAGATCAGGAATGTCGCTGTCATCGGCGGCGGTCTTATCGGTATGAGCTGGGCCGGCCTGTTTCTGGCCAGGGGTATGAAGGTGACGGTGGTTGATCCCAGGCAGGAGGCGGAAAATCAACTGGGTGAATTTGTCAAAAATGCCTGGCCGCTGTTGTCGGATCTCGGATTGACACTGTCCGAACAGGTTCAGGAAGCAGATTTTCTCACTGACGCAGCCCTGCTCAGTGGCATCGATTTCGTTCAGGAATGCGGGCCTGAACGCATTGAAGTCAAACGTGAAATAGTGGCATCGCTGGAATCCGTGCTTGCTGCCGATGTGGTTGTTTCTTCCAGCACCTCGTCATTAAAAGCGTCGGACATTCAATGCGACGCTCGACACCCTGAGCGTATCCTGGTCGGCCATCCCATGAACCCGCCGCACCTGGTGCCGATGGTAGAGTTGGTGGCGGGAAAACGAACTTCCGAACAGGCCATGGCCACAGCGGATGCGTTTTATCGGGCCATGGAGCGGGTGACCATTCGAGTCAAAAAAGAAGTGGTGGGCCACCTCGCTAATCGCCTGACGTCTGCCCTGTATCGCGAAGCGGTTTATCTTGCTGCCGAAGGTATTGCGGATGTTGAAGACATCGACCGTGCCATCAGCTACGGTCCGGGTATGCGCTGGGCCCTGATGGGTCCGCATCTCACCTACCACCTTGGCGGCGGTGCAGGCGGCTACAGACAGTATCTGGATCATCTTGGCCCCACGCAGGAAGCACGCTGGAAAGAACACGGCACCGCCGAACTGACTGAAGCGCTCAAAGAAAAACTGATCGCAGGCGTGGAAAAGGAACTGCAAAGCCAGGATGAGGACACGCTGGTGCAGCGACGGGACCAGGCTCTGGTAGACATATTTCTGTTAAAGAAAACCTACGGATTCTAAGGCCGTTCAGTTGTCATCACCTTAGGGTCGCGGGAACCGGGCGTTGATCCGGAATCCAGGGCCCCTCAAAAAGCCCTTCGTATTGCAGTCGAGGGTCGTTTACCTGCCCGTGCTTTGCTCCAATAAATTCCAAACTCAGGGTTTTCCCCGAGCAAAATCAGTGTATTTCTCTCCAAAAATCAGTTTTTCTGCCGATTGATTTTCTGAACGGCCAATAGGAAAATAACCAGGGTCAAGTGTATCTTCAGCCTTCATCCCGGAGGCGCTCATGGGGTATCACCTCAAAATGTGCTTACCTTGCTCCTTGCAGGACTGTTGATGTTCTGTTGGGAGCCCTGAACTGCCAGGCAATATTACCCTTTTCCTGAAAAGCCAACCTTGGAACCCGCATTTACTGGGGTTGCAGATGACTCATAAAGAAGGAGGTCCCGACATGATCAGATGGATTAGAACCGCGCAAATGGTAACGGGAAAAGCTATGCCGGCCATAGCCTGGTCAAAAGAAATCGCGGAGTTCGTCAAAAAGTATGAAGGCTTGTCCTCGATAGATGTTTTCATCGATGCCTTCGGCGATGTAGGAACGATTCGGTGGATCTGCGACTATCAAGATCTCGCAACTTTGGAGAAAATTAACAAGCAAATCATGGTCGATCAGGAGTATTGGCAAAGGTTGGAAAAGGCCCAAGGATTATTCATCGAAGGTAAAGTTCATGATGTAGTTATGAGTTCACTCTGAGAGCAGCCAAGTCCCGATCACTTCATTAGAAGTGGAGCCCGGCTTATTGTTTCGGGTTGGATTTGAGCAAAGGAGGAGAACGATGAAAAGACTAATAGCTGTCGTTTTGTTGATAGGATTCTTGGGTTTTCTTCCACAGTCGGCTTCAGCGGCTTCTTCTCAGCCGTACGATTCCATGGTAACGGGCACGGGAAATCCGGAGCAGGACGTAAAGGCTGTTCAGGATGCCGTGAATCAGGGTGGAACTGTTCTTTTAAAAGGAACGTTTGATTTCGGCCAAAAGGGTCGGGTGAATATCACTAAGGGCGTCGACATAACGGGAGAAAGCGACAGCAAAGGCACGCCCTTAACAAAAATCACCGGGGGTTTCTGGACCTTCTACAGCCCTTTGCCGGCAACAGAACTTCCGCTTCCTTATCACGGCCCCAAGATCAAGATCAAGAACATACACTTTGACGGCGCTACCTGGGCCCCCATGCATTTCCCGTTCACCAGCGGCGCGGAAATATCCGGAAACACAATCACAAACGTCCACCCCTTCTCAGTTCCCCGGAAATGGAAGGGAGGGGAAAAACTCCTGGTCAATGCCGGAGCGATTCTTGGAACCTACTTTGCGCACAAAGACAGTATTATCCCGGGCGCGGCGACGGGACATCTGATCTTTGAAAACAACAGGGTTGATCTCAAATGTGAGAACCCGAAAATGACAATGGGTCAGGCGGCCTTTTTCATTCGCACTTGGGGCGCCACAATTGAAATAAAGGGGAATAGAATTAGAAATGTTTCCCGAAATTCCATAGAATCACTGGACAATTCTCTTGACGAAAAAGGCCGGGGCAGCCTGCTGATCGCCGAAAACAATATTGTCACCCCGTCAGTTGGAATTCCGTATCCCAGCCCCTCAACTCCCAATGGAATAGTGGCCGGTTGGTTTGTTGATATGTCCGGCGGCTCAGATCCGCGCCGAAATTCTAAGATCACTATAATAAGAAATTACGTGAAGACCAATGGTGACAGCTCAATGGGTATTTGTTGCCTGGCAGACGGAGCCGCCATTCTAGGCAACAAGGTTGAGGTTGGGGGAGGATCAAGTTCTTCGGGGATAAGTCAAGTGGGTTCCAATGGTTTCATCGCCAGAAACAAGATTACCGGTACAGGGGCATTTGCCTTACGAGCCGTCGGATATAACGACATCAAATCAAACGGCAACACATTTGCGTGGAATGATGTCGGCGAATTCAAGGCTTCGTCTGCTCATTTTCTGTGTCTTGGAGACAAGAACACGCTTATCGGAGCAGAATGCAAGGTAGTTGACAAAGGAAAGGAGAATAGAGTGTTGGCTATGCCCTGATAGAAAAGACCAGCGAGGAAAGGCCGGGACCAAACATGGTTCCGGCCTTTTCCTTTCCGCCGTCTTACCGCAAAAGGGGGGAAAAATGAACTATCCCGCAGCAGGCTGCTGGGTATCCCTCTTTTGTCATTCCGGAAAGCCCGCAGGGCTTATCCGGAATCCAGCGTAGCCCGCTCCCCGATCGGGTTCGAGGGCAGGGTTCGCGGGAACGACCGCAACGTCGTAAGCGAGGGGTATTTAACCCGATGCAGGAATAAAGGAGACTTTAAGACCTGCATCTGATAGTATAAAAGCATGTCCTTTCCTACATGATCATCGGGGGACAGGCCGTCCTGTTATACGGAGAACCGCGAATGACCAGGGACATTGATGTAACCTTGGGGCTTGACACAGATCGCCTCGGGGACCTTCTTGGCGCGGTTCGAGAACTTGCCCTCAAACCTCTTCCTGACGACGTGGAATCATTTGTGAAAGAAACCATGGTTCTGCCTACCCTGGATTGACTTGGGAATAATCACCGCGAGACAGGAGATTACCGATGCCGGATATTGTACCAAGGGAAAGGATCGCGAGTAAGATTTACATCATACGAGATACAAGGGTTATGCTCGACAGGGACCTTGCCGAGCTTTATGGTGTAGAGACGAAGGTGTTAAAGCAGGCTGTAAGAAGAAACATAAAACGATTTCCCGAAGATTTCATGTTTGAGCTTACAAGAGAAGAGTTTGAAAATTGGAGGTCACAATTTGTGACCTCCAATCGTGACAAGATGGGTTTAAGATACAGGCCTTTTGCCTTCACCGAACAAGGCGTGGCCATGCTTTCCAGTGTTCTCAACAGCGACAGGGCCATTCAGGTGAATATTCTGATTATCAGGGCCTTTACGCAGCTGCGCGAGATGCTCGCCACGCATGAGGAACTGAAAAGAAAGATCGAAGCGATGGAAAGTAAATACGATGAGCAATTCGGGGTCGTGTTCGAGGCCATAAAGCAGCTAATAGATACTGAGGACAAGCCCAAGAGGAAGATAGGATTTGAAGTCAAGGAATCGGCGGCGGCAGAGGGAGGGACATAGATGAAACTGCCGAAAAGAAACCACGAAGGCTTAATGACTCCGATTTCCGAAATGCGGAAACAGCGATGATAAAGTTCATCCATGCGGCTGACATCCACCTGGACAGCCCCCTGATCAGGCTTTCCTACCATGAAGGCGCCCCGGTGGACGAACTGCGCCAGGCCACCCGTCAGGCATTGAACAACCTGGTTGCAC
>CAZONI010000150.1:0-6553 GCA_964581175.1 uncultured Desulfobacteraceae bacterium | reverse complement strand
CCATGGAGAGCATCGTGGAGCCGTTCAGGGCCTTCGAGGGAGTAAAGCTTCTGGATTGCCAGAGCGATAAAGACCACAACCGCATGGTAGTGACGGTCGTAGGGGACCCTGAATCACTCAAAAAGGCAGTTGTGGCCGCTGTGGGAAAGGCAGTGGAACTCATCGATCTCCGGAAACATGAAGGACAGCATCCCCGTATGGGGGCCGTGGACGTAATCCCTTTCATTCCCATCAAGAATGTCAGCATGAAAGAAGCAGTCGAGCTGTCCAGAGATGTGGCAGCCCGGGTCTCAGAGGCGTTTGATCTCCCTGTGTTCCTTTACGAAGAGTCTGCCGCAACACCCCACCGCAGAAATCTTGCCGCCATACGAAAGGGCCAGTTCGAAGGTATGGCCGAAAAGATGACTCAGCCGGAATGGCTGCCGGACTTCGGCCCCGCCGCGATACACCCGTCAGCCGGCGCAACCGCTATCGGGGCGCGCATGCCCCTGGTTGCGTTCAACGTTAACCTGGACACTGGAAATCTTGAAATCGCCGATTCAATCGCGAGAAAGGTCCGCTTTATCACGGGGGGTCTCCGGTACTGCAAGGCCATTGGCGTAGAATTGAAGGACCGGGGGATTGTCCAGGTTTCCATGAATATGACGGACTTCACCAAAACCGCACTTTACCAGTCATTCGAACTCGTAACGATGGAAGCCCGCCGGTACGGCGTTAACGTGGTGGGGAGTGAGATTATCGGACTGGTCCCCATGGCCGCACTCATTGACTGTGCAGTGTATTACCTGGGCATTGAGAATTTTTCTCCTGAGCAGGTACTGGAATCGCATCTCATGGAATAAGAAAGGCACAGGGCGTCAGGCATAAGGCTTCGGGCTTCAAAAGACCAAGAAGAATTCGATTTTACTTTTCTTGTGCCTTACGCCTTAAGCCTTGCGCCTCTCAAGTAACAGGTTTTGATCCGATGAACGGGAATATCATTATCAAAAATGCTGCAGAAGTGGTGACCCCGAGTGGCTTCAAGGCCAAGAAAGGCCGGGAAATGGCTGAGCTCACGGTGATCCATGACGGCGCCGTGGTTATGGAAAAGGGGTTGATCGCCATGGTGGGGAGGACATCCGAACTTCCTGAGCACTCTGATCCGAAGACATTCAACACGATTGACGCCCGTGGAAAGGCGGTCCTGCCCGGATTTGTGGACTCCCACACACACTTCATATTCGGCGGCTACCGGGCTGAAGAATTTTCCTGGCGGTTGAACGGCATGGGTTACATGGATATCATGGCTCGTGGCGGGGGCATCGTGAGCACTGTTTCAGCCACCCGCGAGGCTTCCCTCGCAGAACTCGTGGACTCCGGCCGGAAAAGACTTGATTCCATGCTCTCTTTCGGCGTGACCACGGTGGAGGGGAAAAGCGGATACGGTTTAGACCGCGACACTGAAATACGGCAACTGGAAGCCATGGCCGAACTGGAGCGGACTCATCCGGTGGATATCGCGAAGACATTCCTGGGCGCCCATGCCGTACCGCTGGAGTATAAAGGCAGGACAGAGGAGTTCCTGAATTTCATCCAAGAGACGGTCCTCGAGGAGGTGGCGGAAGAAAGACTGGCTGAATTCTGCGACATATTCTGCGAAAAGGATGTCTTTTCCGTGGATCAGTCCCGGCGCCTGCTGCTCAGGGCCCGGGAACTGGGACTGAAACTCACGCTTCACGCCGATGAAATCGTGCAGCTCGGGGGAACGGAACTGGCGGCTGAACTGGGTGCTGTTTCCGCAGATCATCTTCTCCATGCCTCCGACCAGGGGATAAAGGATCTTGCAGATGCGGGTGTGGTGGCTACCCTGCTTCCTCTCACGGCTTTCAGCCTCAGGGAGCCCTATGCCAGGGGACGCAGTATGATCGATCACAATTGCGCGGTTGCCCTGGCCACCGACCTGAATCCCGGAAGCTGTTTCTCCGAATCCATCCCCCTGCTCTTCGCCCTGGCCACGCTCTACATGGGTCTGGCTGTTGAAGAAGCGGTTACTGCCCTGACCATCAACGGTGCTGCCGCCATAGACAGGGCGGATACCGTCGGAAGCCTGGATGTGGGAAAGAAAGGCGATGTGGTCATCCTCGAATTTCCCTCGTATCGGTTCATCCCTTACCACATCGGCGTGAATACCGTGGAAAAGGTGATAAAGAACGGACTGCTCGTGTTTGACAAGTCAAAAGTGTAACGGCTCAAGATCGGAAAAACGTGTAGGCCATAAGGTGGCGCCTCGGTGAGGCCCAGGGAGGAAGCCATTTCTTCCGTTCCGAGGCTCCGGGCTGGCCTTTTCAGTGACTTACCAGCGTGGGATAGCTACCCCCTCCGCATTCTCGACTGCGTCGAGCTGCGGGTTCCCCCACTGATGAGTCACGAAAAGACGGCGCCCTCTCACCAGTCACTTCAGAAACAGCTTCCTCCCTGAGCCTCGTGATTCAACAAATTCAAGCTTTTCAGGACCCGGAAAGGAGAACTTAAACATTGCTGAGCGAAATAAAAATCTGTGATTTGCTGGAAAAAACCGCATCCAGCGAACCGGCCCCCGGAGGCGGGAGCATGTCGGCCCTGGCAGCGGCAGTCGCTGCAAGCCTGGTGGAAATGGTGGCGAATCTGACAATCGGGAGGAAGGGATACGAAGACGTGGAGGAAGAAATGAAGGCCGTTTCCCGCAAGGCTTCCCACTACCGGAAAAAATTTACAGAGTCCATTGACCTGGATTCCGCGGCCTATGCAAAAGTGATGGAAGCCTTCCGGATGCCCAAAAGCACGGAGACCGAAAAAGAGGCCCGCTCCCTCGCCGTACAGGATGCTCTCCGATTGGCTGCAGAAGTTCCCCTGTCCGTTGCAGAAGATGTGCTGGACTTCATGCCCCTCGCGCAGGCCGCACTGGAAAAGGGGAACCCCAATGCTTACACGGATGGGCTTGTGGGCGTTATGATGGCAAGAACAGGTGCTCTCGGCGCGCTCCACAATGTGAGAATCAATCTGGGATCCATAAGAGATAAGGCCTACGTTTCGACTATTTCCGACCGGGTGCAGAAAATAGAAAATCTTGTCGTTCAACTGGAACAGGATGTTCTCGAGAGGGCTGCATCCCAACAGGCGGAAATCTCCAGCAGCTGACACCGGTATCTCATTATGCAGCTTTTCTTAGAGCAGTTCCTGAACGGCATTGCCATGGGCTCCATTTACGCCCTTATAACCCTGGGGCTGGCCCTTGTGTACGGGGTTATGCGTATACTCCATGTTGCCCACGCCGCCGTCTACACTGTGGGTGCATACATTGGGGTCCTTATCCTGCATCTCACCGGAAATCTATTTCTGGCTTTCGTCGGAGCAATGGCCTTCTGTGCCTTCCTGGGCTTAGTGATCGAGCGTTTCATCTACTTTCCCTTGCTCAAGTATCCTCCCTACGTACCTCTTATCGGCAGTATTGCCGCCATGCTGGCAATAGAGGAACTGTGCAGACTCGTGGCCGGGCCGTATATCCTGACCTTTCCGGCGAAACTCCCTTTTCCTGCTCTTCATTTTGGGGGAATCACCATTTCCGAGACCCTCATGGCCGTGTACTGCATCACTGCGGCCGTTCTGCTCTTCCTGTGGTATATCACCACGCGAACGGAGTTGGGGCTCGCCATGAGGGCGACATCCCAGGATATTCCCATCGCCGACGCCATGGGAATCAACAGCCACTGGATCATGAGTATCACATTCATCATAGGCTCCGCAATTGCTGCCATTGCGGGCATTCTTGTCGGGATCTACTACAACGAGGTATACCCGACAATGGGGGCTGTTCCAGCGTACAAGACCCTGGCGCTCATTGTTGTAGGAGGAATGGGTTCCGTGCCTGGCGCCGTGATCGCGTCGCTCCTGCTCGGTGTGGCTGAAACACTGTTGATCGGGTATGCCAATATCCCGCTGCCAAGGGATGCTCTGGCGTTCATCGCAATGATTGCAGTGCTCATGTGGCGTTCCGAGGGACTGCTGGGATCGAAATAATTGTTGCTATGGAGGTTCCAATTTGAGTTCATATCTTATTACGGTCGCTACCATCATAGCAATCTACGCCATTGTCGTCTGCGGACTTAATGTCATAGTCGGGTTTGCTGGGCAGATATCCTTGGGGCATGCGGCTTTCTTCGGCATCGGGGCGTATGCCTCTGCCATTCTGACCACTAAGGCGGCACTCTCTTTCTGGGCGGCACTGCCCCTTGTGATCCTCATATCCGGACTTATCGGTCTTTTGCTCGGGCTCCCGAGCCTCAGGGTAAAAGACGATTTCCTGGCCATAACAACCATTGGCATAAATTTCATCGTGGAGGCGGTATTCCTCTACATTCCTTTCTTCGGCGGGGCTCTGGGTATCGGAGGTATCCCAAGGATCCTTCTTTTCGGGGTGAAGATGCGCGGGACGGCCTTTTTCGCCCTTTGCCTCGTATTTCTCGCGCTGGTGTTGCTCGTGTGCTGGTGGTTTACCAGAAGCTGGGGAGGATTGGCATGTTTCGCGTTACGTGAAGAAGAGGAGGCTGCCTCCAGCATGGGTATTTCACCCGTGCGGTTCAAACTCCTGGCCTTTGTGCTGGGAACGGCAATGGCGGGACTGGGAGGCGCCCTGTATGCCCACTATATGCGGTTCCTCAGCGCGACCGATTTCTCCTTTCCCCTCTCAATCACCTTCCTCGGCATGATAGTGCTCGGCGGAATGGGAACAATCTGGGGGCCTGTCCTCGGGGCCCTCTTGCTGGGCGTTCTTCCTGAACTCTTCCGCCCGCTGGTGAATTACCGGATGCTTTTTTACACGGTCATCCTGCTTCTCATGATCCGCTTTCAGCCGGCCGGACTGCTGGGAGAGAACAGCATTGTGCGAAAGGTATTTTCTTTTCGGCTCTTGGGAGAACGGACATGATGAAATCGCTGCTGGAGACAAAGGACCTCTCAAAGCACTTTGGCGGTCTCAAGGCAGTCAACAAGGTCAACATGAAGATTTATCCCGGAGAGATCCTGGGGCTTCTGGGACCGAACGGGGCTGGGAAAACAGTGTGCTTCAATCTTATTTCGGGTGTGTACAAACCGACATCAGGCATCATCGAGTTTGAAGATACGCGCACGGATGGATTGGCGCCCTACCAGGTGGCGGCAGCGGGAATCGGCCGTACCTTTCAAATTGTCAAGCCCTTTGGAAGCCTGAGCGTGCTGGAGAATGTGCTGGCTGCGAGGGGTATCTCGAGGTACGGTTCGTTCCTGAAGATATGGCGTGGGTGGAAGACAGGAAGTGAGCGGAAAGAAGCGATGAGTGTGCTTCAAAAGGTCGGCCTCGCAGAATTGGCGGACAGGAAGGCGAACCTCCTGCCTCTCGGAAACCTCCGACGCCTGGAAATCGCACGGGCCCTCATTGTCGGCAGGAAACTCCTGCTCCTTGACGAGTCTTTCTCGGGACTGCGGCACGAGGAGATAGCAAGGCTGGAGCGTTTGATCAGGAACATCCGTGAAAGCGGCGTCACAATCTTGCTCATAGAGCACAACATGCGGGTCGCGATGAACCTCTGCGATAGAATTATCGTCCTTGACCATGGACGGACAATCGCTGAGGGCGATCCCGAGTCGATCCAGAAAGACGAAAAGGTTATCGAAGCATATCTCGGTGGAAAAGGGGGAACAATTGCTGCTTGAGGCCCGCGATATCAGTATAACGTATGGAGATATCCGTGCCGTTGCCGGGGTCAGCTTCCACGTTGAGAAGGGGGAACTGGTCTCCATCATCGGGGCAAATGGAGCCGGAAAGACGTCCCTCTTAAACAGCATTATGGGTATCGTTCCCGTGAAACAAGGCAGTATCTTTCTCAAAGGCGATGATGTGACCGGTCTTCCTGCCTACAAACGTGCCAGGTCCGGCATCAGGATAGTCCCGGAACGTGCAAGATTGTTTCCCCGTCTTTCTGTGACCGAAAACCTGTTGACGGGCGCCTATGGGCTCCGGAAAAAGCTCCCCCTTGAAGAGCGGATCGGGTGGCTCTACACCCTCTTTCCCTTACTCGAAACGAGAAGAACACAACCGGCAGCCACTCTTTCCGGCGGTGAACAGCAGCAGCTGGCCATAGCCCGCGCACTTATCTCAGACCCGGAACTCCTCCTGGTGGACGAGGTCTCCATGGGGCTGATGCCCAAACTGGTGGACCAGGTTTTTGAACAGTTGCGTACTCTGAACCAGGAAAATGGACTCTCCATCCTCCTGGTTGAACAGAATGCCGTGGCCTCACTGGAAATCTCCCGGCGTGCATACGTTCTTGAAACAGGGGTATGCGTTTATGAGGGGGATGCCGCGAAGATGCTAAGCGACCCAAAGCTCAAGCAGGCGTATCTTGGGCGCTAAACCCACCGCCTCTGATGCAAGACCTGGATAGGCCTGACCGATCCAGGGCCTGGAAGAATCAGTATCCATTGAACTATGCCGCACAGCGAGGGAGCCATTTCTTCCGTTCCGAGGCTCCGGGCTGGTCTTTTCAGTGACTTATCAGCG
>CAZONI010000149.1:0-6606 GCA_964581175.1 uncultured Desulfobacteraceae bacterium | reverse complement strand
GAGGGCGATCTTGGTCAGGTCGGAAACGGACCTCGCATTCAGCTTCTCCATGATATTATACTTATGAGATTCAACCGTCTTGGGGCTGATATTGAGTCGCTCTGAGATCTCTCTCGGGCTCAACCCGTCAGCCAAGAGTGGAAATACTTCTTTTTCGCGGGCGCTGAGATGGATAAGATCGTCCTCAGCCTCCCGGGCAGGCTTTCGATCCCGCAGTTCAAGATTCAGCATATGTTCCTGAATAATATCCTGGATTGCCCTGCTGTAGTACGTCCCTCCCGCCTTCACCGCCCTCAGCGCGAGGATCAGGTCCGAGATGGCTTCTTCTTTCAGCACGTACCCCGATATTCCAGCCCTGAAAAGCGACAAAACATACTCCTTGTCCGAATACATGGTAAAAATAATAATTCGAGTCTTCTTGTTGGATTTCTTTATGTCGTAAGTGGCCTCTATGCCGCTCATGTTCGGCATGGAAATATCCATGATCACAATTTCAGGTTTTAAAGATTTCACGCGCCTCATGGCGTCGAGGCCGTCCGAAGCCGTGCCTACCACCTCAAATTCATCGTGATTCTCCAGTGCGGCTTTGATCCCCTCCACCACGACCCAGTGGTCGTCCACGATGAGGACCTTCGCCTTGCCCTTGCGCGGTGCCGTTGCCTGATTCTGCGCCATAAGCTAAGCCTTTCGTAGGTGAGGCAGCTTGTATCGGCTGCCGCGAAGGTGAGCTGTTCTCCTTGTGACCCCGGTCCCTGATTCCTATCTAATAGGCATCTCCAGCATCACCCGGGTGCCTTTGCCGATCTTCGAGTCCACACTTAATTCGCCGCCGACATGCACGGCTCTCTCCCTCATAATCATGATGCCCGTCGAACCTCCTGTGGCGGCAGTCTCCATCATTTTCTCGTAATCGAAACCCTGCCCGTTGTCTTCCACACTCAACAGAATGCTGTCGTTTTTCACCACCAGGTTTACAAATACTTCCGTTGCTGCCGCGTGCCTGGTGACATTGTTCAAGGCCTCCTGAATGATCCGATAGACTGCAAGCGCTTTCCCGGAGTCGAACCCTTCAGGGATCTCTCCATGGAAAAAGTCGATAGAAAGGTTGTCCTCCTCTTTGAAGGTTCGAATCAGGGACCGGAGAGAAGGGATGAGTCCCAGGGTGTCCAGCATGTCCGGCCGCAATTTCTTGGAGATGTCCCTGACATTTCCCATAACGGTCAGGATCTTCTCCCTGATTTGTCCCAATTTCTCTTTGGGCTGAACTTTGGTTTTGAAAGCATCGTCGCCGAGCATTTCGATATCCATCTTCAATGTGGCGAGCATCTGTCCGATTTCATCATGCAGATACATGGCCACATCCCGGCGGTCTCCCTCAATAGTGTCCACGAGCTTCCCGGAAAGGAAACGCCTCCGCTCGCTTTCCAAGAGGATCTTTTGCGTGGACCCTCTCAGGGCATCCTCAAACCGCTTGCGTTTGACCACTTCGGCTCTGAGGGCCTCGTTTGCCTCCTGCAACTCAGCGGTGCGCTGCCGGATCCGGACTTCCAGCTCGTCACGGGCCTCGCGCAAATCATCCTCCATGGCCTTGCGCCCTGTGATATCCCGCGCGATTCCAAGAATGAACTCGACTTTTCCGGCTCTCAATAGAGGGGACGCATTGATCTCGAGGGGCACCGGCGTTCCGCTCTTGCTGAGGATTCTCAGGTCGAAAGCTCTGATCTCTTCCCCGAGAATCAACTGCCGAAAATTATGTCTCACTGCCGGACGTTCAGAGGGCAAAACGTATTTCTGAAAAAGCCCGCCCTCGGTCTTCGCGGGAGCATACCCCAGAATCCTTTGTATGGACGGCGAGCAATAAACGATGGTCCCTTTCGGGTCTATCTGGAAAATAATATCAGGGCTCGTTTCGGTGATGAGACGGAATCTTTCCTCACTCTTTCTGAGGGCCAACTCCACTTCCTTCTGTTGCGTAACGTCAACCACGGCTGATCGAATGCAGACAACATCATCTGTTCCATCTCTTACCGGCGCGCTTTCCATCCGGGCGTAAATGGTCGTATTGTCCCTGTTTACCAGGCGCAGTTCGCACGTTTGGGGCGCCTCGTTTTCAACAAGCGTGCCCATATGAGAAAAGAAGATGTTCTGATCATCATCCAGCACGAATCGTGCGAATAATTTCCCCTTTAAACTGGCTCTTTCCGTCCCCAGCAGATCCGCGCCCGTGACATTCGTTTCAAGGACCAGACCGTTTCTTCCCAGGGTAAAGTATCCCACAGGCGCCAGGTCGTAGAGATCAACGTACCTGTTCCTTGATTCTTCCAGCTCGCCCTGAGGGCTGCGAAGCTCTTCGTTCTGGATCTCCAACTCGGTCCGTGTGTGAACCTCATCCGGGCGTTTCGATTTCCTTGATCCGGCGATCTTCTTCTTCATGCCTACCCCGATTGATCTCTGCGGAGTCGTCGGTCTGCAGGGACGCTGTCTCTCCAGGTCCGCCCTTTCCATTCCACCTTCAATGGCCGGCCTTCCCGCGGAGTTGGTCTTTTTCCCTTTGGCGGGCATGATGAACGCCTTCGGATTCATGAGATCAGCGGGCGTCGGGTACCGAATGGCCGGTGAGATGCTGATCCTGCCGGCTGACGGCCGGTTTTGGGCCTATCTTAACTGTGACCGTCATGGAGGAACGGTTATATCATCATAATCATCAGAATATGTCCTAAATCTATATCACTCTGTGGTCATTTGGCAACAGAAATTTCCCTTTCATGCCCATGGTTCAGCGCCCTGGAAGAAGGCCCGGTCTCAGTCCCTGCCTTTTCCTTGACATCCGCACGGCCGCTCTCTTAGTATCCTTTTCTGGAACGGGGTTGAAGAAGCTTTTTTACGGACCTGGAGGAAAGACCTTGGATTTCAGCTTGTGCCGGAAAATCATGGACAATGTCTCCCGGGTGATTGTGGGTAAAGAGCGCTCCATCGAATTGCTCCTTGTTGCTCTTCTGGCAGACGGTCACGTGCTCATCGAGGATGTCCCTGGCCTGGGAAAGACCCTCATGGCCAAGTCCCTGGCCAGAAGCATCGGAGGCGCCTTCAGACGGGTTCAGTTTACCCCCGACCTGTTGCCGTCGGACATCACCGGCTTCAATGTCTACAACCAGAGAACAGGTCAGTTTATTTTCCAGCCGGGGCCGGTGATGGCGAACGTGCTGCTGGCTGACGAGATCAATCGGACCATCCCCAGGACCCAGTCCAGCCTGCTCGAAAGCATGGAGGAAAGGCAGGTCACCGTGGACGGTGAGACTTACCGCCTTCCTCACCCGTTCTTCGTCATGGCTTCTCAAAATCCCATTGAACTGGAGGGGACGTTTCCGTTGCCTGAGGCGCAGCTCGACCGCTTTCTTCTCAAAATCACCCTCGGATATCCCGATAAAGAGCATGAGATTTCCATCCTGGAACGTTTTCAGGAAGAAGACCCGTTGCAGGCCCTGGCCGCTGTGGCCGATCCTTCAGAGCTTGCCGAACTGCAGGTATTGAGAAAAAACATCCATATTTCCCATCCGGTAAAGTCCTATATCGCGGACATTGTCGGTGCAACCCGGGACGGAGGCGCTTTGCGTTTTGGAGCAAGTCCCAGAGGTTCCCTGGGCCTGATGCGGGCGGGCCAGGCGCTTGCCGCGCTCCGGGACAGGGAATATGTGCTCCCCGATGATATCAAGTACCTGGCGGGTTCCGTCCTTGCCCACCGTCTCATCCTCCGTGAGGAGGAACGCCTGCGAGGCAGGAGGCCGGAGCAGATCCTGGACGAGATTATCCAGCGGATACCGGTGCCTGCGCCTGCTGAATGAGGAAGCCCCATGGAAACCGATGAAGGCCGGGTGCCATCCGTCTTTATCACATTCCCTGTGCTGATTATCGTAGGATGCTTTCTCTTTGTCGCATTGCTCTGCGGTCAAAAGGCCCTCTCTCTATTGGCCCTTGTTGTGTTGGGCCTTGCTTCAGGGACAAAACTCTGGAGCAAGATGAGCCTTGCCGGGGTGACGTGCCGGGCAGTGGTGGACAAGGGGAGGCTCTTTCCGGGTGAAACCCTTCGCTTGGAAGTGGAAGCAGTGAACGCAAAGTTTTTGCCCGTGTGGGTGCAGATGCGGATGAGTCAGGGCGGCTCTTTTAACCTCTTGTCAGAGGATGAATCCGCCACAAGGGAAAGCAGCCTGCTCTGGCACGAAAGGGTTTGCTTCCGGTGGGAGCTTGTCGCCCGGCGAAGGGGGATTCATCCCACAGGGTCACCCAGGTTCAAAGTGGGTGACCTTCTGGGGTTTTTCCCCAGAGAAAAAATGGTCGAATCGGGACCGCCGGTCATCGTATACCCGAAGCTCGTACCTCTGAAACCCCTGTTGCTTGGGAAGCGTGATTTTTTCGGTACTCCAGGTGCTGAGAGTCCCGTTCAGGATCCCGCCTATATCCTTGGCACGACAGATTATCAGCACTGGCGGCCGGCCAGGTTTATTCACTGGAAGGCAAGCGCACGGCACAGCCGATTGCAGGAGAAGCTCTTCGAGCCCACAGAGCAGGAAAAGATTCTGCTTCTTCTCTCCGTGGATGAATTTGCGAAAAACAGGGCGGAAGATGCATTTGAGGAAACCCTCGAAGCAATTGCATCGCTGGCCGTCCAGCTGGACAGGCAAGGCTGTTCCGTGGGGCTTTTGACAAACGGCAGGGTCGTCGGGGACGGCCCCACCACGGTACCGGCAGCGAGGAACGTGCAGCACCTGCCCGCACTCCTGGAGGTGCTTGCAAGGCTGCAGATGGCTGCAAAAGGAGATCTCTTAGACATGCTGTTGGGACGATTCAGCCTCGTTCGGTCAGTCGGTTGCGTCCACTTTTCCTTTCAAGAAGACCAGGCAGCCGTGGCAACAGAGCGTTATTTGCGCCGACGAAAAACACCCGCGGTATTTTTCGTTTGCCGGCGCCGCGACGTTCCCGAAGTGGATAGACCAAATCTCGAAACCAGGGTCTATGACCTGGGGGCGCTGCGCTTGAATTGCAATGGAGCGCCATAATGGCGGGAAAGAACATGCTCTCATTCATATGCCGCGCCGGCGTGGAGTTCAGTTGGCTCCTTGCCTGGGGTAACTTCGTGATGGTTGCCCTGTTTCATAAGCCATTCCCGCTGGCGGAGGGGCTTTACATCTTTGCGCCGGCGGTAGCGGTTACCACGCTCCATAGGGGAAAAGGCTGGCGTATTGTCACTGTCCTGTTGCTTCAGGTCCTGGGGTTCGCGTTCGCCGGTTCAAGGCTGGTTCATTCCTTCTTATACCCGTCATATCCATATCTTGACTACGCCTGGGTGTTTGAGTGCTTCAGGAGCTCAAGAGGAATTCCGGAGTGGTTCTTCCTGGCCCTGATTCTTTTTCTGGCTGTTCTGTATTGGCTGGCGGGGGTGAGATTTGCCGGGAGATCCGACGAATACTTCAGCATTTGCGGCCGCTTTGACCTAGGTCTGTCAGCGCTGTTTCTTCTCTTTCTGATAAAGTTCATATCGTTCTACAAAGAGGGCGTCGTCATTCAGGAGAGTGTTTCAACGTTCATGGTGTTCCCCTTCTTTTGCTTCGGTTTGACGGCCATCGGACTGGCCCGCGGCCGAAGCGACGCAAAAAAGGAATTCCTCACAGGCTACCGCGGCATCGGCATGGTCCTGAGTTTTGCTGCGGTTGTCCTGCTGGTCGGATCGGCCGGGGTTACACTCTTTTTGCCCTACCTGACCAAGGCTGCGGAAGCGGGATACACCCTCATGCAAAAAACGGCGGAGCCGCTGAGCCCTATTCTGATCGCCATTTTGCGGCTTCTGTTTGTGGGGCGAAGCCTCCGGCCGGAATCCCCGTCTCCATCCTCGAATGATCTGCACCCGGCATTCGCTCCCCATCCTCAAAGCACTTGGTGGTCCGAATTCCTGGGCAGGGTCCTGGCGTGGGGGTTTGGGGGAGTACTGGTGATCCTTTTTGCAGTGGCCTTCGGAATAGCGGTCTGGTATCTGGTGAGATGGCTCTTTTCGAGAACGGATCGAGGTGGAAAGCGGTCCATTCGGGGGGGCCGGCTCTTGTGGTGGGCGGCAAGACTCCGGGCATTCCTGTTCCTCCTGTGGGAAAAAATCACTCTCCGGCTGACAGGGTTTAGAAAGGCTTTTCAGCTCTACGGAGCCCTGCTGCGCTGGGGCCGTCACAGCGGTCTGCCTGTCTCGAGCACTGATACGCCTTTGGAATACGGGTTGCGGTTGGCGCGCCGGTTTCCGCCTCTCAGAAGCGAGATCGATACCATCATCAACGCTTTCAACCAGGAAGTCTACGGTGAAACCCTTCTCACAGGCCGGCAATGGACGGATGCGCGGTGGGCATGGCGGAGACTGTGCAGTCCTTCGCACTGGTCCTCCAGGTTAAGGTCGTGGTTTTCCGGCATCGAATAGCTGGTTTCTCCGATCTCATCCTGAAGTCCCGGGTTCCTGGGTGAGTCTCCTCCGGCAGACCGCGAGGCATCGGCTGGGAACCTCGTAGAAGCTCGATGAGGAAGCCTTTTCTGAAGTGACTGGTGAGAGGGCGCCGTCTTTTCGTGACTTAT
>CAZONI010000148.1:0-6616 GCA_964581175.1 uncultured Desulfobacteraceae bacterium | reverse complement strand
GCGCAGATCCTCGCAACCGCATGCCCTTTGTGCCGCATCATGCTGGAGGATGCCCGCAAGGTGGCAGGTCTGGAAGACACTCTTCGGGTCATGGATCTGAATGAGCTGGTTTTGCAGGCATTGGAGGAGTGAGAGGTGGAGGGTTTAGTTGAAACTAAGATTTTCCGAAAATGGAGTGATAAGAGACAGCCAGGGTGAATAAAAGATGGAAAATGTGCTGATTGTAGCCACCATGGATACCAAAGGCAGGGAGGTCCTTTTTCTTCGAGCCTGTCTGGAAAAGGCGGGCATTCCGAATTTGATCCTGGACGCAGGCATTCGTGGGGAAAGTCCCGTTCCGGTAAGCATCAATCGCGAAAAAGTAGCCAGGGCTGGAGACAAGACCTTGGCAGAAGTCCAGGGCATGGGGCATGAAGGAAGGGCACTGGAAGTGATGATCAATGGGTCTATAAGATGTGCCCGGGACCTGTACGGGCGGGGTGAAATCGGGGGATTGATTAGTGTGGGTGGATCAATGGGGACCACTCTCGGTACAGCCGTGATGCGCTCATTCCCTGTCGGCTTTCCCAAGGTCATGATCTCTACCATGGCCTCCAGAGACACGCATGATTTTGTGGGAACCAAGGATATCCTCATGCTGCATTCGGTTTGTGATATCTCCGGGCTCAACCGCATTACCAACAAAGTCCTGCACAACGGCGCCATGGCAATGGCCGGCATGATGCAGCACCCACAACCGTCTCTCTCTTTGGAGAAACCTCTCGTCTTTATCTCAACACTCGGCACCACAGAGGCATGCGCTCAAAAGGTCAGGGCCCATCTGGAGAGGGATGACAAGGAGGTTGTTGTCTTCCATACCGTCGGGGCGGGAGGAAAGGCCATGGAGGAGATGGTCCTCGAGGAGGATGTGAGGGCGGTGTTGGATCTTTCTCTCCACGAGATTGCTGATCATGTTTTCGGCGGAGATTATGATGCCGGACCTGACCGGGGAGCAGCCGCCCTGCAGAAAGGGATACCGACGATCCTGGTACCCGGCAACATGGATTTTCTGGTGACCGGGCCGGTAAAAGCGGCCCAACAACGCTTCCCAAACCGCCCTTATCATAGCCACAATGCAGCAATAACAGTCGTTCGAACAACCCACGATGAAATGGAAATCCTGGCAAAGGCAGTAGCCGGCCTGTGCAATCGAAGCAGAGGCCCATGCGCTGTTTTTGTTCCCATGGGAGGCTTTTCGGCCTTTGACAGCAAGGAAGGCCCCCTGTATGATCCCGTAGCTCCTGAAATTTTTGCGGCAACATTGAAGAAGACCCTGAGGCCTGATTCCTCCCTCCATTTACTGCCGCATCATATCAACGACCTTGAATTTGCAGCGACATTGATCCGGGCTTTGGAAGAGTTTGCCTGATACTATTTCCAATTTTCAAACATCCGTATCATGATGTCCCGCAAACCCCGTTGTGCTTCCTTTCCCTGACCCATCTCGAGAAGGATATCCAGAAAGGCCTCCGCCGGCCGGCTGAGGGGTTCGTTCTTGAGATATGCTATGCTCACATCCAGGTAGAACTCCTCTCCTTCCAATGGAACGGTGGCGAGCTTCTTCTCCTTCAGTTCAACGGCAACAGCCTCTTTTACGAGGAAAGAAAATCCCTCACCCCGGTGGACAAGCTGTTTGATGAATTCGGCATTGCTCGTCTCCATCAGGATATTGGGGGTGCAGCCATATCGCTTGAACAAGGCGTTCACTTTCCGTCGGGTCCCCGATCCGACCTCTTTCATAATGATGGGCTCCCGGGCCAATTCCCTGACGGACACAGCCGCTTTTTGAGCCAGTGGGTGGGAAGGAGGCAATATGACCACAAGTTCCTCCTGGCTGAAAGGGGTAAAGGAAACCGCGGGATCTTCAACAGCCCTTGCAATGACAGCCACCTCGTTTTTCAGATCCAGCAGACTGTGGATCATATCCAGGGAACTTCCTTCATCAAGATGCACCGTTATGTGCGGATAGGTCTCGTGAAAGGTGGTGATCAACAGGGGCATAAAGTAGCGGGCATAGGTCTTGGTAGTCCCCAGGCGCAAAACACCACGCCTCAGGTTCCTCATTTCCTCTATCGCGTCCTCAACCTCTCGTTCACATTCGAAGATGCGCCTGGCATAGCTGTATAGTGCCGTACCTTCATCCGTCAGAAAAATATTCCTCCCCCGTTTCTTGAAAAGCTTCAACGCACACTGATCTTCCAGTTTCCGTATTTGCGCAGTCACCGCCGGCTGGGTAATGCAGAGTCTCTGCGCAGCGGCAGTGCAGCTCTGGTGCTTTGCAGCCATGTAAAAGACTCTCAAATGGTGCAGATTGATCATTGGGGCTTCCGCAGAATCTTAAACAGTGTTTATAAAACAATACAATCCATAAAGCCTATTTATACATATCATAATAATAATGAAATTGACAACGTTGCATATTTCTCTCAGAATTTTTACTATCTGACAGAATACTGTTCAGCTTGATCCGAGCCTGGAGTCTTTTCCCCTGCGCTCGACCTGTTCTCCTGCAGCTATTCAGCATCAGATCCGGGTCAGACCTCATTCGACTGCAACTCCGCTTTGTGAACAACCGGCGCATCTTTACTAACCACCAACAGCAGAAGGAGGATTGAAGATGGCAGATGAAAAAGCAGGAAGATTTCCGGATCCTCACGAGTACCAGGTTCCTCCGGAGCTTGAGGGCTGGGAAGAAATGTACCCTTCCCATTACCTCTTCTCGGATGACAGGAAGGAATGGGAAAGCAAGCAGTTCTGGTATCTGGACAAGATTCACGCCCCGGAACCCATGCCGCCCCTGGACCAGATTTTCCAGGAGGCCTGGCAGATTTCACTCTCCCAGTACACTACCAGGGTATTTTGTATCCCTCCGGCCCAAGGGATCGCGCAGAGGATGGTTGGATGTTACATGTACATATGCGCCATAGCCCCGCCCCCGGAAGAAATCATCGGTGAGAAAGCCGCGCTCTTTGAAAAGCGCGTGTTTTACGTGTTCGAGCATTACGAAGAACTGTGGAAAAAATGGCTGACCAAGTTCAAAGCGCTCGGGAATGAAATGGCCGCCGTTGAAGTCCCGAAGGAACTGCCCAAGTTTGTTCCCGAAGATCAGGTACTCCCCGCACCCAGAGGATATTATGCGTCCTATGACCTCATGACCGCCTTTGACAAGCTTGCAAACCTGATGATCAAAGGATGGCAGTACCACTTTGAGATGCTGAACCTGACCTACCTGGCCTACCTCATGTTCGGGGATGTGACCAGGAAGCTTTTTCCGGGCATCAGCGAGAGCGCCATCGGGAAGATGGTTGCGGGTGCGTATGTCTCCATGTTCAAGCCCGAAGAAGAACTCTGCCGGTTGGCAAGAGTGGCCAGGACGTCAAGCATCGTCTCAGAGGTGCTTAAGAAGGAAATGCCTGCCCAGGAAAAGATAGCCGAACTGGATAAAACCAGCGAGGGGAAAAACTGGCTCCAGGAGTTTGAGAATGCCAAGGACCCCTGGTTTTACGTCTCCTGCGGCAGCGGGTGGTTCCACCACGAAGGAAGCTGGCTGACCAATCTGGACATTCCCTTCAGTTATATAAAAGGGTATATCGAACGTCTCGAGAACGGCGAAACCATTGAGCGGGCTCTTGATGAAATAAACAAGCAACGGGACGAAATCGTTGCAGAATACCGTAACCTCATCAAGACCGACGATGACCGGAAGGCCTTTGACGATGCCTACAAGACCATCAGGACCATCTACCGTTACGCTGAAGACCACCTCTTCTGGGTTGAACACTGGCTCCACACTATCTGGTTTTCCAAGATCAGGGAACTGGGAAAGGTGCTGGTCGACAACAGGATGCTGGACCGGCCCGACGACATCTTCATGTTCAACCGCTACGAGGTGCCAGAAATCCTGACAGAAGTGGCCACCGGGTGGGCATTGGGGGTGGATATCCCTCTGAGGGGGAGTTACTACAAGGCCAAGGCAAAAAAAAGGAGAGACATCCTGGAGGCTGCGGCAAATTGGAACCCGACTCCCGCACTCGGCGTACCGCCCGAGGAAGTTGCCGAACCCTTTACCATCATGCTCTGGGGTGTCACCACCGACAGGGTGAAAGAATGGCTTGAAGGCATGGGAGAGGTGAAGGGCGAAGACGTCTCCGAGGTAAAAGGGTTTGCGTCCTCAGCAGGAGTTGCGGAAGGCCCCGCGCGTGTCCTGAGGATGCTGAAGGACATAGTAAAACTCCAGCCCGGAGAAGTCCTGGTCTGTCCCTCTACAAATCCCTCCTGGGCTCCGGTCTTCACGAAAATCACCGCCGCCGTCACCGACATCGGCGGACTGACCAGTCATGCAGCCATTGTTTGCAGGGAGTATGGGGTCCCCTCGGTAACCGGTACGGGAATCGCCACGTCCGTCATCAAGACCGGCGATATCATCCGGGTCGACGGTGACACCGGCGCCGTCACCATCGTCAAGAGGGCTTAGCAGCAAGCCCTGCCAATGTTTTCCCGGGAGAAGGAGGGATCTCCTCCCTCCTTCTCCCCATCAAGACCATGAGGGGATGACAAATGGAACTTATCTTGAACTTCAATAACGTGGACAAGACATCTCTTCCACAGGTAGGAGGGAAAAACGCGAGCCTGGGGGAAATGATCAAGGCGGGTATCCGGGTGCCTCCCGGCTTCGCTGTCACCACTGCCGCCTACCAGCACTTCATAGCGGAGACGGGCATAGGAGATGCCGTTTTCGCGCATATTTCAGACCTGGATGTGAATGACGTGGAATCCCTGAACAAGGCAAGTGCCGGAATACAGGAGTTGATGCGCTCTTCGGCCATGCCGGAAAAGATCAACAGAGCGGTACGGGAAAACTATGAAACCCTTTGCAGGACCTGCGGCACCGACACTGTCCCGGTCGCCGTTCGTTCGAGTGCTACGGCCGAAGACCTGCCCACCGCGAGTTTTGCAGGCCAGCAGGACACCTACCTCTGGGTTCTGGGGGCGGACCGGGTGGTAGAACGTGTCAAGCACTGCTGGGCCAGTCTCTTTACGCCTCGCGCGATCAGCTATCGGGTGAAGAATAACTTCCCGCATGAAAAGGTGCTGATCAGTGTGGGGGTCCAGAAAATGGTGCATTCCAAGGCCGCCGGGGTCTTGTTCACCCTGAACCCGACAAACGGTGATCCGTCCAAGGTGGTCATCGAAGGAAGCTGGGGACTGGGCGAGACCGTGGTGTCCGGCTCAGTGACCCCCGACAAGTTTGTGGTGGACAAGGTAATCATGGAGGTAAGTGAGAAGACCGTTTCCGCCAAGCATATCGAATGTGTCTATAACGCCGGTACGGGAGGAGTGGTTGAGGTTGACGTGGCTCCTGATCGACAGACCAGGTGCTGCCTGGATGATCGGGAGGTCATGGAACTCGTCCAGATGGCGAAATATATTGAGGAGCATTACGCCCGTCCCATGGATATCGAATGGGCCATCGATGAAGATGTGACTTTCCCGGAAAACGTCTTTATTGTCCAGGCCCGGCCCGAGACGGTCTGGAGCCAGAAGAAAAAGGAATCGGTTATCGGGAAGAAGAGCGGGTATCAGCTTCTCATGGAACAGGCCATGAAGCGGATCAAGATTTCGTAGAATAGTCGCCAGGTTGGATACGGGAATCCATATTTATTTGAAATGTCTGGATTCCTGCTTTCGCAGGAATGACAGGTAAAGATCCGGGGTCCAGAAGAGCTTGTGGCGCAGGGAAGAAGCCATTTCTTCCCTGCGCCCCCGGTGGGATACCTGATGCGTCCCGCCCTGCGGGAGGAGAGTCACTGAAGCGATCAAAAGTTAAAACAGGGAACTTTTATTCCAAAAGGAGGCAGATACGTTATGAAAAGCATGAGAGATTTCATAGCACAGGCGGAAGCCGAGGGGATGCTCAAGAGGATCAAGGCGGAGGTGGACTGGAACCTGGAGTTGTCCCACATTGCCAAGCTGAATGAAGAAAAGCGGGGGCCCGCACTCCTGTTTGAAAATGTGAAAGGATATGATTCTCCCGTAATCACCAGCGTGTGTACCACCACGGAACGGCTGGCCCTGATCATGAATGAACCCAGGGACTTCACGCTCGTGGATCTCATGAAGGTGTGGGTCGATAAACATGACAATGCCGTCCCGCCGAAACTGGTGGAAACCGGGCCCTGCAAGGAAAACATCATGATGGGGGACGATATTGATCTCTTCAGGTTCCCCGCGCCCAAATTTTATCCCCTCGATGGAGGCAGGTTCTTCGGCACGGCCCATTTCGTGGTGACGAAGGACCCGGAATCCAACTGGGTCAATATCGGCACCTACCGCCTGCAGCTTCTCGACAAGAACCACTTGGGCACGCAGTTCATCAAAGGCAAGCACTCGGACATCATGCTCAAAAAATACCAGGCCATGGGCAAACCCATGCCGGTCTGCGTGATTGTGGGATGTGACCCGCTTCTTTTTCTCATGGGGGCGGCCCGGCTCTCCGCCTTCGAGTCTGAATATGATTTTGCGGGCTCCATTCGCGGAGAGCCCATAGAGGTGGTGAAGGCCGAGACCAACGATCTCC
>CAZONI010000147.1:0-6741 GCA_964581175.1 uncultured Desulfobacteraceae bacterium | reverse complement strand
CGAACATGTACCGTCACATAGGCGATGCGGTCCCTCCCTTGATTTCCTATCAGCTTGCACACCTTGCCCACTGGATTCTGACGGGGAAGCAACCCCGAATCAAAGATATACTCCTACAAGGGGCTAACCTAAGACAATCGGACATAATGAAAAAAGGCCAGCAGGAGCTTTTCTATGATTGATTTTACGGTTTCCGTAACTGTGGCTGAGGAGCGAAGGCTCAAAGAGTTCATCAGTGCTTTGCGAACGAACTGCAAGGTGGAAATGAATCCGAAGTCTCCTTTCAATAGCGATTCGTTCGAGAGCGAATTCCGGTCGAAACTTCTTACTCATCATTGTTTTATGGGTTCGCCCCTATTTCAGGAAAGCTTCGATTCCGCTTTTATTGCGGCCTGCTCGCATGCCGGGCACAAGGTAGAGGAAGCACCTGATGGGCAACGGTTCTGGGATGTAATAGTTGATGGAAGAAGAATCAGCCTGAAGTCGTCGAAGGCCAAAAGCCTTCGCGAGGATACACTCCATATCAGCAAGCTTACTGAAGCTGCATGGATTCAGGATTGCAGGACTGCTACGAAGCGCCGTGAGCACACGCGTCGCCTTTTTAAAGAGTACTGCGATGGAGTCGATGCCGTTGTGCAGCTACGGTATTTTCAATCCTTGCATCGCTATGAACTTGTCGAAATTCCCGTCCCCCTTTTCTCTCAAATAATGAATGTCGGACGAGAGCATTTCGCAGCTGATGGCCCAACGATTAATATTCCTATCGGGAAAAACCCTCCCGACTTCACATTAAAGCTGGATAGGTCTGATGCAAAGGTTACAATTGCAAAAATCAACAAGCATTTGTGCTTGGTGCATGGGGTATGGCAACTTTAGCGTGTTTGCAAATCGATGCTCGAACAACCGCATCAACTCGGACTGGCAATTCCGCTGCGCTTCATTGCCAGCCGGTTATGCGGAGCGTTATGCGGTGAATTAAATACCGAGCGAGTGTCCATCTCAGAATCTTTCGACGCAAAACAATGGGTGCTTCCGACAGAGCAGGCAATGGAGATACTTCGCAATGCAAAATCGGTGGCGGTTCAGAATTGTGAATGTAGGTCTCATTACAAAAGGTGCGATAATCCCTTAGAGGTCTGCTTCCTATTGAATGATGTCGGAGATAAGCTCGTAACAAAGGGAGAGGCTCGCCGGATTGATTTAGGAGAGGCGGCTCAAATTCTGAAAAGGGCGAACGAAAGCGGTTTGGTTCATCTCAGTCTATACATGCCTGATCATGAAATATTTGCATTATGCAGCTGCTGCCCATGTTGTTGCCATGATTTGCAGATAGTCAAACAATTTGAACGTAAGGACTTAATGATCCATTCGGAATATGTAGCTGTCATGACTTCCGAGGATTGCATTAATTGTGGTGAATGCGTTGATAGATGTGTTTTTGGGGCCCGAGTATTTCGAAATGATAAAATGGAATATGATGCTGAGGCGTGCCTTGGCTGTGGCCTCTGTGTGACGACATGTCCGGTTCAGGCCATATTCATGGAAATCCGTCAGACAGTGGAATGAGTGACGTCCGTCAGGCTATAGTTGAGTTTCGATTTTCTATCAGGAAGGATCAGCATATTCTTGACGATGGTGAATTTGCAACATCCAATCTTACAGAGCCAACGAACGGTTGCACGCTATAAAGACAACTGAACTGCGTGTACCCACCGCGCTTCGCGCCACAGGAACCAAATGTTCGAGCAGCAGAACCTCCGCGATACCTAGCCAAAAACCGCCCACTATTCACGGAGAACCTGCTGGTTGACTCGGTATTGACCAGAAGCGACAGAGCAGACTCCCCTTGACAAAATACGCCAATGGCGTATACTGCCATCATGATTTTCATTGAAACCTCCATCTTTACAAAGGAAATCTTAGGACATCTTCCGGGTGAGAGTTACCGTGAGCTCCAGTCGGTACTGATGCTGCGGCCGGAAGCGGGAAGCGTTATCCGAGGAAGTGGAGGTTTATCGGAAGACCAAACAAGAAGACCTGACGCCGCAACATCTTAAGCTGCTCCGGAAGATGGTAAAGGAGTTTTTGGGATGAAAAAGGAGCATTTTGACAAGCTGATCGCAAGCATCAAGGAGGCTGGTGATATCAAGGCCGGACATAAAAAGGCAAGTCGTGTGTACGAAATCAAACCTCCTGAGATCAAAACCGTAAGGGAAAAACTGAATGTCTCGCAGACTGAATTCGCGTTGATGATAGGGGTCAGTGTTCGAACTTTACAGAATTGGGAACAAGGGAGAAGAAAACCGGAAGGACCTGCCAAGGCATTGCTGCGAGTCGCATCTAGGAATCCAAGCGCTGTCCTTGACGCCCTCCATGCCGAAGAGGCGGCCAACAGCTGAATGTCCCGCTTCCCCTGGTCTCCCGTTCGATTCTTCAGCGCTTCGCGCCTCAGGAACCAAACATTCGACCTGCAGAACCTCCGCGATGGCCAGCCATACATCGCCCGCTATCACGGTGAACCCGCCGGTCAACTCGGTATCGGCTCTCACGGTATTCAGCAAATCTCTTGACAAGTGTAGCCTAATGGCTACAATATTACCATGATTGAAATCCGCAAGAGTGAGACTTTTGCCAAATGGATCGACGGATTAAAAGACATCCGTGCTCGCGCTCGTATCCTTGTTCGGATTGAAAGGTTGGCGGCAGGAAACCCAGCAGGGGATGTAAAGCCAGTCACTGAAGGTGTTTCGGAATTACGGGTTGATTATGGGCCCGGATATCGGGTGTACTTCAAAAAGATGGGACAAAAGGTGATCATTCTATTGGCTGGCGGTGACAAAAAGAGTCAGTCTAAGGACATCAAAACCGCTTTACGTCTATCTCATAATTTATAGGAGAAAGCTATGGCAAAGACAAAAACCAGCAAATATGATGTGGCGGAACACCTTCGCACCCCAGAGGAAATGGCGGCATACCTTGAAGCCTGCTTAGAAGAGGCGAATGGCGACGCCGCATTTATTGCTAAAGCCTTAGGAGACATTGCACGTGCCAAGGGCATGACACAGGTGGCGCGAGATGCAGGTTTGTCTCGTGAAAGCCTTTACAAAGCCCTTTCAGGAGAACGCACACCTGGGTTTGATACAATACTCAAGGTTGTCAGCGCTCTTGGCCTGAAACTCCATGCGGAAGCTATGCAGGCAAATACCTAAAGGGCCCAACATGGGACGGGGAGACGGGGGGAACATTCGTCAGATTATAAGCTGATTTTCGGTTTTTCGCTAGGGGATGAGCCTATTCTTTGCGATGGTGAATTTGCAGAATGGGGCTGTCAACTCATTGCAACCCGTAATACAAAGATGAATGCCGATGCGTTTCAGGATGCCTTCATTGTTGAAGCAATCGAAGGCAACGGATGCTATTGCGGTGGTTCTCTTTCAGATGACAAGATAGATGTCATCGTGGAGCTTGGCAAGGTGTCTGAAGACCCCGAGGGCAAGTTCGCGAGGGTAACCGCATGGCTCGATACAAGGTCAGACATTGAAGGTCGGAGTGACACGAAAGGAGGAATTACTGGATGTCGGCGAAAAGGAAAATGAAAAGCCCAACTTGGTCACAAGTAAAGGCCGGGTTAGTCAATCTTGATCAAAAACAAATGATCATGCTGGTTGCTGACCTTTATCGGCTATCGAATGAGAATAAGACGTTTCTCCATACCCGGTTCGAGGTTGGTGACGACCCCCTCGGCCCGTACAAGCAAACAATAGAAAAATGCATGTATCCCGACGTCTACGGTAACAGCCCGATTCAAGTATCGAAAGCAAAAAGGGCGATAAGCAGCTATTCGAAGGCCTTGGGGGACCCTATTGGCGAGGCGGAGTTGATGACATTTTTCGTGGAGTGCGACAACAACTTCACTCTGGATTTCGGTGACATAGACGAAGCATTCTATGACGCCCTCAACCGAATGTACCGACGGGCCATTGATAAGGTCCTCACCCTCCCAGAAGAACGCCAGGATGAATTCAAAGGCAGATTAGAAGCGATTATGACTTCGTCCTCTAAAATTGGATGGGGGTACCACGATATGCTTTGTGATGATTACTACGATGCCTTTCCTGAGGAAGAATAGGCACGGAACAATTTGCTCCACGGGAGCGCAAAAAGCCGCGCTCCGTGAGCAATACGTTATGCTAGGAGATGACAATGCGGATGAGTGACAGGTTCACTGAAAAGCAAGGCCAGTATTTGGCATACATATACAACTACACGATCATGCACGGGCGCCCGCCGGCTGAAGCAGACCTGCAACGCTTCTTCCGGACGACGCCGCCGACAATTCACCAGATGATCTTGAAACTGGAGGAGAAGGGTCTCATCAGTCGCGTCCAAGGGCAAGCAAGGTCAATCAGGTTGTTGGTAGACTCAGATGAAATCCCAAGGTTGAGAAAACCAAACTGACCCGGGCGACAGAACAAAACGCTCAAGGGGGCGTGTACGGGCACGCCCTTAACTTATTAACTTTATTTTGGCTATTATGAGGCCATGAGGTTAAAAAAATGATGGCAAAAGGAATTCGATTCTTACCGCTGGACGAAGATTCTGAGATTCTTAAGCAAACATAGGGGACTTTCACACCAGAAGTTCTGTGGCGATTCGGCACCTATGAAGGACTGAAATGATGGCGTTTACACAAGAACCAACAGGATACGAAAAGACAATCCTTTCTGATCTCCAAGGCGCATGGAGTTTGCTAAGAGAATCCGTGGTTGATGCCGCGGGATTCGAAGGCTGGGACCGTGCGATATTTCATATTGATGAAGCGATGAGCTGGGAGACTGCCCGAAACCTGAAGCGAATGCCTCCGCTTCTTCTTATCATCGGGAACCTTTGTCTACAGGGCAAGGCACCGCAAGAGGTCTTGGAGAACATCCGAGAGGTTGATGATGCACTGAAGGAAGTTCTTTCCGAATTTCCCAATTGATTGTATTTTGATATGAACCGGCTCTGCCGAACAGGGCGGTTGAGAGTCGAGAGGCCCAAGCCCCTCACCTCTGCGTTCCGCAGCATGGTGTAAGGTCGATAATACAACAAAATGATAGAAAAACAATTTGAAATACCGTTTATCGCAGATCTCGCACTCCGGGAGAAGCAGATTCAGCAGAATTATCGTCCTGTCATTGCTGTGCACAAATGGTTCGCCCGGCGACCGGGAACCCTATTTCGAGGTTTGCTTCTGTCCGAGTTTTCGGACAAGCCGCTGGAAGAAGCCTTCTATAACTTTAATAGCCTTCCGAGTATCCACGTTGCAGATCCATTCATGGGCGGCGGGACTCCGATCCTAGAGGCCAACCGCATCGGATGCAATGTCACGGGGTTTGACATCAACCCTATGTCCTGGTGGATCGTCAAACAGGAAATCGAACATCTCGATCCGGACGCATACATGAAGGCAGCAAATTCCCTGCGTCTGGCCCTCGAAAAAGTCGTCGGACATCTTTATCGAACCCGCTGTCTTAAATGCGGTTCAGAAGATGCCCACGTAAAATACTTCCTCTGGGTAAAAACCAAGGAATGTAGGAGCTGCGGGGAAGATATAGACCTGTTTCCCGGGTATCTCCTTGCAGCCGATTCCAGGCATCCGAAGAACGTCTTTGTGTGCTCCACTTGCGGTGACTTGGCGGAAACAGACGACAGAAACGATCCCGGAAAATGCAGCCATTGCTCTGCTGATTTGGTTCTTGACGGACCGGCAAAGCGAAGCCACTGCAGATGCCCTGCGTGCGCAACCGATAACTTGTTTCCTGATGCCGAACTCGGACCGCCTCGCCATCGTCTCTTTGCCATCGAATACCACTGCCCCTCTTGCAAACCCGCTCATACTGGAAGGTTCTTCAAAAAGCCCGATTCTCAGGACCTTGAACGATTTGCCAAGGCGGAAAAAACGTGGACAAGAATGCGCCGGCAGTATGTTCCAGATGACAAGATACCAAGCGGGGATGAGACCAATCGGCTGCATCGCTGGGGATACGGACGCTATCGGGAAATGTTCAATGATCGCCAGCTTGTCGGCCTTGAACTCTCCGCGCGTATTATCGCTAAAACGGAAAATGAGCGAGTGCGAAATGCGCTTGCCACCAACTTGTCCAACCTTCTCCGTTATCAGAATATGTTGTGCCGCTACGACACAAGGGCACTGAAGTCTCTTGATATTTTCTCGGTTCACGGTTTTCCGGTTGGATTGATTCAATGCGAGTCGAATTTCCTCGGAATCATAGAACCGGGCCGCAGTATGTGCGTGGGCAGCGGCGGCTGGGCAAACATCATCGAGAAGTTCAAGAAAGCGAAATCCTATTGCGATCATCCATTTGAAGTAAGATACCAGGGCCGCTCAAAGAGAATAATCCCAATCGATGGAGAATGGATCGGCGATCGCTTCGACGGCAATGGCGACCGGCCTGCTCGTGTTATCGATATCTCTTGTCAGGATGCCGCATCCTCCAAGTTGCCCGACGCTTCAATTGATGCCGTGTTTACCGATCCCCCCTATTTCGGCAATGTCCAGTATGCAGAACTGATGGACTTCTGCTATGTCTGGCTTAAACGACTAATCGGTAACTCCGTCCAGGCATTCAGCGCAGATTCAACCCGGAATCGCGAAGAATTGACCGGTAACATCGATATGGGCCGGGGGCTGGAACATTTCGCAGAAGGTCTTTCCAGCGTTTTCCAACGTATGTCAAA
>CAZONI010000146.1:0-6920 GCA_964581175.1 uncultured Desulfobacteraceae bacterium | reverse complement strand
TACGGACAGTGGGCCAGGCGGAAGACTTTTATCGCAAGGGCCAGAATGACGGGGACATCTTCATCCGTGGGACCGTCCTGGACGTGGGCGAAGCCGGCGAAAAACTCTATGTGGAGGCCGACGATGAACTCCTGGGAGAAAAGGTCAAGGTGGAGGATCTGGACCTGGTGGTTCTGGCCGTTGGTATGGTGCCGGCGGCGAAGCCGGAAGTTACTCCCAGGATCAAGGCCCCCGCCGACGCGGAAGGGGCCGATGAAGAAGGGATGATGGAAGTTCTTCCGGATTCGGGTTTCTTCGCAACGCCGACCCTGCACCTGAATTATCGCCAGGGTCCTGAACTGCCCACCCTCAAGTACGGGTTCCCTGATTCCAACTTTATCTGTTTTCCTTATGAAACGAGGCGAACCGGCATCTACACTGCGGGCTGCGTCCGCAGGCCCATGGAGACCGATGTTGCCAGGAGCGATGCCGCCGGCGCGGCCATGAAGGCCATCCAGTGCGCTGAAGCCGCGGCTCAGGGATTCGCGGTTCACCCCCGCGCAGGAGACATGTCCTTTCCTGAAATCGCTATGCAGCGTTGCACCCAGTGCAAGCGGTGTACGGAAGAATGCCCGTTCGGCGTGTTCAACGAAGATGAGAAGTCAAACCCGCTTCCGAACCCCACAAGGTGCCGGCGCTGCGGCGTTTGCATGGGCGCTTGTCCTGAAAGGATCATATCGTTCAAGAATTACTCAGTCGGCATGATCGGCAACATGATCAAGGCAATCGAGGTGCCTGAAGAAGACGAGGAAAAACCGAGGGTCCTGGCGCTTGTTTGTGAGAATGATGCCTATCCGGCCCTCGATATGGCTGGTATCAAGAAAATGAAATGGAGCCCCTATATCCGCTTCATCCCGGTCCGATGCCTGGGATCAGTGAACTTGGTCTGGGTGGCTGATGCCATGTCTCGCGGCATCGATGGCATTCTCCTGCTTGGATGCCGGCATGGGGATGACTACCAGTGCCATTTCATCAAGGGAAGCGAACTCGCCGAGACGCGGTTAAGCAAGGTGTCCGAGACCCTGGATCGTCTCGCTCTGGAATCCGAGAGAGTCAAATATGTGGAGGTGAGCATTACCGATTATGACAGGATCCCGGGGATTATCGATGAAGTCATGGAAACCATAGAAAAAGTTGGACCGAATCCCTATAAGGGGTGGTAATGCACCCGACAGCCCTAATTGGTGCCCATCCACAAAATAGAATTTGGGCACCGTTTGGTTTCCAACCCAGAAACGAGTATTTTTTGCAAGATCAAGGAAATCAAGGGATTACGCTGAGACGTACCGTACTAGTTATACTAGTACGTGGCACAAGTGAACCCGCAGATTGACGATGAGATTGTGAAAAATGGCCATTTATGGATGGAAACTAATTAGCGGGACCGTACACATTCAAATGAAGAGAGGAAAAAATAATGGCAGCTTATGAACCGTCTTTTGCGCAGGAAGTCTCCGGAAAAGTGGATTTCGGGGACGAAATAAAGATGTGCATGCAGTGCGGTGTCTGTGCCGGCTCGTGTCCTTTGCGAGACCAGATGGATTATCCTCCCCGGCAGATCTTTTCCCTGGTCAGGGCGGGGAAACGGGAGGAGGTCCTGGGAAGCAAGGCCATTTTGCTGTGCACATCCTGTTACACGTGCGTGGTGAAGTGCCCCAGAAAGGTTCCAGTTATGGACGTGATGCACGGGCTGGCGCACTATGCATTGGCACAGGGATATGTTTCCCGCAAGGACACCGCAAGCTTCGGGCAGGAATTCTGGAAGCAGGTATATAGGCTTGGCCGTGTTGATGAAAAAGACCTCCCGAGGCGTGTCTTTTTTGCTGATGGAGTTGTAAACGGGATAAAAAAGATGCTTGACTTCATGGACGTGGGAATCAAACTCCTTCTCCACAGAAGGATGAAGCTTTTGCCGGAGAGAAAAATCAAAGGAATCCAGTCGCTCAGGAAGATGCTGGATAAGGCGGAGAAGAAAGGGAAAGGGGGTACCGAGGCATGAAATACTATCTCTACTGGGGATGCAGTCTGGAAGGGACCGGTGCCAATTTTCTCCAGTCGCTGAGGCCCGCCTGCGAGGCCCTTGGGATGGAGTTTGAAGAGATCGAGGACTGGAATTGCTGCGGGGCGAGTGTTTCCTATGCAGGCGCCAGTGATCTGGCCATCAAGGTCCTCAATGCCCGGAACCTCGCTATGGCCGAGGCAAAAGGAAATTACGATATAGTGGCGCCCTGCAGTTCGTGCTACATCCAGTTGATCAAAGTGAACCACGAGATCAAGGAAAACCCGGATCTCCTGAAGCAGGTCAATGACTGCCTTGCAGAGGGCGGCTTGCACTACAAGGGAGGCATACGGGTCCGGCATATTCAGGATGTGCTTTATAACGATATCGGCGTGGAAAAGATACGGGCACGGGTGACCAAGCCCTTGAACGGGCTCAAGATTGCCGGCTATGTGGGCTGCCAGTCTGTTCGTCCATACGGGGAATATGACAGCACGGTCAAACCCGTTGTCCAGGATCGTCTTCTGGCAGCACTGGGGGCTGAGCCTGTCCCTTTTGCCAAGAAGATTTCCTGCTGCGGCTCCGGAATATTTCTTCCGGAAATGGACTATTGCATGGGACTGGTGAAGGATATCCTGGAAGACGCTCTCGGTCACGGGGCGAAACTGGTATCCACGGTTTGCCCCATGTGCGCTATGAACCTGGAGATGTATCAGGATCGAATCAACAAGAAATACGGCATCCAGCTGGACGTGCCGATCGTGTACCTGACCCAGTTGATGGCCGTAGCCTTTGGCTTGGATCTGAAAAAAGATGCTGCTCTGGACCGCAACGTCATTCCACCTGAAGCCATATTGAAAGAGGCCGTCGGGTAAAAGAAGGCGATTTTCGCTCGTTATCAGAACCAAACCCTCGGCGCTCCGTCTTGAAGGGTTTGGTTCTCTTTTTTGTAATTGGAGGAAACCATGAGTGAAGTTGAAAGATCCAAATGTCAATACTGTGGCGAAACCATGAAGAAATGGCGGCCTCCCAGCAATTCAACGTGGGCGGACACAGGTTTTCAGTGGGTTTGCTTTAACGATGAGTGTCCCTATTTTGTCCGCGGATGGGATCACATGATGAAAACACAGAATGTGAAGGCCTCGTACCGGAATCGCGTGGACCCGAAAACAGGATCAAGAGGGCCCCTGCCGTGCTGGTCCGACGAAGCGCACAAAGACAGTATCATCGATGAATGAGGCCGAGTCATGGGAAAGATCGGAAGAAATGATCCCTGTCCCTGCGGGAGCGGGAAAAAATTCAAGAAGTGCCACCTCGGAAGGGAAGATGAATTGTTCTCGGGGGGCGAGAGCGAATTCTCCGATGAAATGGGGGAGAAGATCACCAGCCTTCCGGAAGTGGCCTATGGCCGCTCAAAAGAGATGCTTGATGCACTGGATATCAAAAATCTTACGGGGAGTCATTTTGGAATCCGGTTTATAGACCACGCGGCCTATGAGGCGCTCAGTCTCGGCGATGGTCGTCTTTTGGATCGCAGGGAGGGGGGAAGCGGCGGCGTTATGGTGAATATCCAAAAAACCGCCATGAGTGATCCGGACAATATTTATATTGCCATAACTCCCGCCATTGGCGACAGCGCTCTTATCCACCAACTGGCCCACGTGTTTGACTACCTGGCAGGATCCAAATTGATGCCGGGCCTTGCCAAACCCCTGAGCTTCGAACTCGGAATCCCGGTCGAACATGTGGAACATCCCCATGAGTTCGGCTACTGGCTGGAGTATCTGCGCGATCAATTTCGGGTGGAGCTGGATGCGGATGATATGATCATAGCCTATCTGTACGACAACGGGCTGCTCATAAAAGGAGTGGACATTACGCAACAGAATCCCCCGGCAATAAAGACGAAATCGGATCAGATTCTTCGATTCCTGTCGGAAAAAAGTGGGGAGATAGATGCAATGATCTGCGAACGCCCCGGCTATATCGGTTCGCGGGTCAGAAAGGATGAAGAGGGGTAAGGGTTTTTTCACCGAACAAACTGAACTTCAGCCAATCAAATGCGAATAAGAGCAGGGACTCGTCGTCTGCTGCTATTTTCCTTTTCTTCTCGGATGAAAACTCAAACAGTGAAAAAAATCTGCTTTCAAAGATGAATTTGCGAAATCGATCAATGTCATAGGAAGCCATAAAAAACATTTTATGTTTCTTCGCCAGGTAATTTTCAGGCCCCAAACTTTTCGGCGAGTTCAAGATTTCCATCCACCTGTCGTTTACATCCATGTACGTGCGGAATCCCTCGTGTGAAAGCCAGTCTTCAAGTGTCCATGCTCTCTCTTCTTTGAAGCCCTTGCAGTGATCCTCACGGACTACAAAATACTGCTCCCTGGCAGCAGCACCAGCCTGCTTGCCGTGACCGAGCGTAGAGGCACGTCCGAGCGGATAGAGCCGGCAGGAGCCGGGACGGTCTTCATAAATGGAGCAGCCTTCCGCGGTAACGAACGGGCAACGCCGGCCTTCGTCATCCCGCATGTTGAGTTTGACCATGGGAAAACGAGGGTGCTCACGGAGAAGGGTGTCCGTGTACCGCTCCAGAAATTCGCCGGAGGAGAGGCCGAGGCGTTTGCGCATGTGGATGATGTCATAGGGCGTCAGGATCAACCGGAGCTTTGCACAGCAGCTGGTGAAGCAGGATACGTCCCTGTGGCAGTTGAAATGGAAGACTTCTCCTGTCAGCGGTGTGAAAATGCTGGTTGTGTTTTCAGTATCCGTGAGTTGCATATATTCGGTATCCGTTGAATCACGCTTCCTGCTTCTGTTTGACTGTCAGGGTCTTCTGTCCCAGAATCCCGAACTTGACCCAGTCGAAAGAAAACTTCAGAAGTTCGATATCGCTTCTCTTGATCTTTTCGACGGTTGCTGGATCCACCTCAAATTTATCCAAAAAGGTACTCTTGAAAACAAATTCCCTGAATTTATCCAGGTTGTAAAGCGCCATGAAAGTCATCTGGTATATTTTGGGATTGTCAATATCCAGATCCGCTGCCTGCAGGGGGGTAGTAACCTGTGAGAAAAGATCATTCATCTGCTGATAGATAGCTACACCCTGATCAACGAGCCATTCGGAAATGGGCCATCTTTCACCGGCCGACAACCCCAGGCACCGGCCTTTGTCGGCGATAATCCGGAATGTGCCGTCATCGTTCAAATCCAGGGGATACATCCGGCACGGCCAGGGCCGGTCTTCATAAATGGAGCACCCTTGCGCGGTTACAAATACGCATCTCTTGTCCTGCTCCCCCATCTTGAGAACAACCAGCGGGATGAGTTTGCTGCCTTTCTGAAAGATCAGGGTATACTCGTCCAGAAATTTTTCTGAAGAGATACCCAGGCTGTTCTTCATTCTGAGAACATCATAAGGAGTCAACACTATCGTGACGTCCTGGCAGCACTGGGTAAAACAGGCCAAACCCGGGGAGCAGTTGAATTGAAAAACATGGTCCGCATCCATTCTCTCTATTTTTTCCATCGTATTTGTCTTGTCAGGCATGTTGCATTTTTCCCTTTCGAAAAATTTCTTCTCAGCGCGAAGATGGAGTCTTGATGGTAACCCGGAATTTCCATAAATCGCTTGACTACTGGACGCTCTTCCACTTTATATAAAGACTTAACTTTAACAACGGTAAAGGTCCAGGTCAACGAAATTAACCGGAGGAGGATTATCGATTTATGGAAGAAAGAACGCTGGCAATAATAAAACCTGATGGTGTTTCAAGAAATCTGGTGGGCGCCGTTCTCACTCGCCTTGAAGATCAAGGGCTCAAGATCGTCGCGATGAAAATGATCAGGATGACAAAAGATCAGGCGAAGGGATTCTACAGGGTCCACGAAGGAAAACCCTTTTTCGGGAGCGTCACGGATTTCATGTCATCCAGTCCGTGTGTTGTGCTGGTCCTGGAGGGAGAGGGCGCCATACAGAGGTACAGGACCCTGATGGGAGCGACCGACTACAAGAAGGCGGAGGAAGGGACCATACGGCGCGAATTTGCGACGGATATCGAAAAAAATGTGGTGCACGGATCCGATTCCGAAGAGACGGCAAGGTTCGAAATAGGCTATTTTTTCAACGCACTGGAAATAATGGAACACTGAGAATAAAAGGACCTCCGGCCGGTTGAACGACGAGGTCCGGAGGCCCTTCTGCAGTGTCTTGGTCTACCTATTTGCTTTCGTCCTTCTTTTCTTCTTCCGGCTTTGGATCCTCTTTTTTCAGCTCTTTGATTTCTTCCCTCAGGGAATCCACTTCCTGTTTGAGGTCGGTGCTCGTTTCCTCAAAGGTATCAGCCGCTCGCTTATCTTTCAACTCTTCAAATCCGAGGTACGTGGCCAGTGCACCGCCCAGCAGAAGAATGAGCGGAATACTCCCCCGCAGTATTTGAAGAAAATATCCCCACCAAAAAATGATGCCGATTATCCCCAGGACCAGAGCAACTATTCCGCCCAACAAAGCAGCCATTTTTTCTCCTCCTCGATTAAGTTTTTATTCCTGTTCCGCATAATACATTTACATTTTAGAGATATACCTCCTATCACAAAGCGCAAGAAGGTTCAAGTACTAATCGACCGGTTTGAAGGATTCCACCCAAAAAGAACATGGCCCCTGGAAAGATCCGAAAGGTAAAAAATGCCGAAATTGAACGAAAAACAGAGCAAATCTGAATTAATATTAGATATGTTGGTATAAATCATGGTAATAGCTGATTTTGGCTATTGATAAAATTCATGGATCAAACTAAATTTTAGTTTTATCTTTTTCCTGTTGAGAAGGCCAGCGTAGCTCAGACGGCAGAGCAACTGATTTGTAATCAGTGGGTCGGGGGTT
>CAZONI010000145.1:0-6993 GCA_964581175.1 uncultured Desulfobacteraceae bacterium | reverse complement strand
TATTTCAACCCTGATTTGCAGAATTCTTCGGCATCCAGCAAAAATGATCTTGTCGTTTTGAGATGAACCTTGATAGTCGACCTGCCTTTTTGCCGACATCACGGTGAGAGCTCAAGGACTCTGTCATGGATATCCTGCTGCAGGTTATCGTAACCGGCGTCGCCACCGGCGGTGTTTACGGGCTTATTGCGCTTGGCTATGTGCTCATTTACAAGGCCACGAGCATCCTGAATCTCGCCACCGGTTCTTTCATGACCCTGGGGGCATTTGTCTGTCTGACCATCCTCGCCGGTTCCGGCGCTCCTTTTTGGGTTGCTTTCCTGGGGACTCTTGCCTTTGCCTTTGTCCTGGGTATTGTGATTGAAAGGGTCGTACTCAGATCGCTCATAGGTGAACCCATCATTTCCGTTATAATGGTGACCATCGGCCTGGCTTTCGTGGTGCAGGGCCTCACGCATCTGATCTGGTCCCCTGACTACCGCTCCTTTCCTGAAATATTTCCCCCTCAACCGTTGAATCTCAATTTTGCCGTTGTCCCTTCCGGATTGCTCTGGGGGTTCCTGTTTGCCATTGCCGGAACCATCATTTTCATATTGATCTTCAAATTTACCCGAACAGGGGTGGCCATGCGGGCAACGGCCAATGACCAGCAGGCGGCCCTCTCCATGGGCATCAGCGTCAGATGGATCTTTGCCCTTTCTTGGAGTTTCGGCGCCATTGCGGCTGTCATAGGAGGGATCGTCATAGGGAATATCAGCGGTATCAGCATCTACATGGGAGATATCGGCCTGAAGGTCCTCTCCGTGATCATACTGGGGGGTTTGGACAGCATCGGAGGGGCTATCCTCGGCGGGCTGATTATCGGCATCCTGGAGAACCTGACCGGTATCTACATAGATCCTCTGGTTGGTGGGGGCGCCAAGGCTGTGGCGCCTTTCTTCGTCCTGGTGATTATCCTGATGATCCGCCCCTATGGGCTGTTCGGGAAGCAGATCGTTGAGCGAGTGTGAGACAATGTGGAAGGAAACAGTATCGAACCATGAGATGCGGCGATTTTAAAGAGACGTACAGAAAGGACGAAGAGATCTTTCAATCCCTCTTTGTGAAACTCTGGTTGGGCTTGTTCCTCATTTTTCTCGTGACATTTCCCTTCCTGGCCGATCCGTATCTCCTGTACGTAGCCAACATGATCGGTTTTGCAGTAATCGCAGCGGTGGGGTTGAATCTCCTGACCGGTTTTACGGGGCAGATTTCTCTGGGGCATGCGGCGTTCGCGGGTGTGGGCGGGTACACTTCAGCCATTCTCGTGACTCGCCTTGGTTTTTCATTCTGGATTTCGCTTCCCTGCGCCGGAATCATGGCGGCCATTGCGGGCCTCATCATCGGTATCCCGTCCCTCCGGGTGAAAGGCCTCTACCTCTGCATCGCCACCCTGGCGGCCCAGTTTATCTTCGATTTCTTCTTCATCCACTGGGAAAGCCTGACACAAGGGGTTCGCGGCATTAATGTCCCCCCGCCACACTTGGGATCGTTTCTTATCAACACGGAAAAGCGGTTTTACTTTTTGACCCTTGTTATTGTTGTGCTGGCAGTGGTCTATGCCCGCAATCTGGTACGGAGCCGGGTGGGCCGGGCGTTTGTGGCGATCCGGGACCGTGATCTTGCGGCCGAGATCATCGGAATCGATCTCTTCCGTTACAAGCTTATCGCCTTTGCCATATCCTCTTTCTATGCGGGCATCGCGGGCGCGTTGTGGGTCGGCTTTATGCGGATCGTAACGCCGGAACACTTCCCGTTCTACCTGTCCATTCAATACCTGGCCATGGTTATTGTGGGGGGGCTGGGGAGCATACTCGGATCCATCTTCGGGGCTGTTTTTATGACGCTGGTACCCGAGTTGCTGAATGTCATGTCAGGGGCGCTCAAGGACATCTTTGCCGGTACATCCCAATTGTTCATCCCGCTGAAGGAGGTGGTTTTCGGTTCATTGATTGTTCTTTTTCTTATTTTCGAACCTCGCGGCCTCGCAGAGATCTGGCGACGCATCAAGGCCTTTTTTCTGTTGTGGCCTTTTTCCTATTGATGGTGGCCCGGAGCTTTTCGCTCATCTTTAACGACACGGACATGTGCAGGAGGAGGTGATAGAAAAGTGACATGTTGCGGTGTGATTTGAATTTGGAGGAGAAAGAGCTGTTTTCAACGAGAGTGCTACAGATCGGGAGGAGAGAAGGATGAAAAAGAATATCTTTGCGTTTGTTTGCCTGATAGTCTTTTGTGTTCTATCCATGGCAGTGCTTAGCCGACCCGTATCTGCCGCCGGAGAAATAAAAGTCGGCGCCGTGCAGCCGGTTACCGGGCGTTTTGCCTTTGCCGGTGTTCATATCAATGCGGGCCTGGAAGACGCGCTGATGATGGCAAATGCTGAAGGCGGCATCAATGGCAAGAAGATCAAGTACATTATGGAGGACGGGACCTACACGGTGGATGTGGCGGTGGCCGCATTCAAACGTATCATGGCCAGGGATAACCCCATTATCATGTATGGGGAGAGCACCGGATTGGGGAAAGCCATGGCACCTGAAATCAAGGATCGTTACAAGATCCTTTACAGTTCGACTTCGTTTTCCAGCGAACTGGCCGACGAGGCCGGGAATCCGTATGTATTTGTCCCGGGCCCCACATACAGTGATATGTTCGGCATCCTGCTGAAATACATCGCCAAGGAGAAACCCGGCGCCAATGTGGCCTTCTTCTACAGTGACACGGAATTCGGAAAAGATCCGGTCCCGTACGGGAGGGACATGTGCAAGAAGCTGGGGCTGAATCTGGTGGCCGAGGAAGTCGCCAAAGTGGGGGGCGTGGACGTTGCTTCCCAGGTCCTGGATCTGAAGCGCAAGAAGGCGGAATACATTATTTTTCAGGGATTTGTGCTCTCACCGGTTCCTGCCGTCATCAAGCAGGCACGGGACTATGGCCTGACCGCCAAATTTATGGGAACATTCTGGGGCACGCACAAAATGCTCCTGGACAAAATGGGTCCCCTTGCCGAAGGGTACCTGGGCGTCATGCCGTATGCCTTTTACTGGCAGACAGAGATTCCCATGATCAAAAAAATCAGGGCCTGGAATGAAAAGCACCATCCGAATGTGAAATACAGGCCCACGTCTTACATGCAGGGTTTCTTTACCGGCCAGGTCTTCGTGGAATGCCTGAGGCGGGCGGACAAGGCAGGAGAGCTCAACGGAGACGGACTGGTCAAGGCGCTCGAGTCCCTCAAGGACGTCGATACGGGCGGCCTCATGTGCCCCTACACGGTGATTAATAATAAGATCCCCTATGGAAGGGTGTACAGGGCTGACATAAGCAAGAAGACCTTTGAACCGATCTCGGATTGGATCAAGACCGAATAACAGAGAAACCGGCTGGGGTCCAGAATGTATATATATGGATGGGCACTACCCGGCAGGAAGGCGTTTCTTTATGACTGAATTCAAGACACTGCCCCAACTGCTCCGAGAAAATGCCCTCCGGTTTGATGACGCAAAGGTTGCCATTCGAGAGAAGGAATTCGGCATCTGGCAATCATTCACCTGGAAGGCATATTACGAAAATGTGAGGGATTTCGCCCTTGGCCTTCGCTGCCTCGGTTTTCGGGCCGGTGACAAGCTTGCGTATGCGGGGGACAACCGGCCCGAGGGGTTGTTTTCGGAGTTGGCCGCCCAGTCACTGGGCGGGGCAATCGTGGGGATATACCCTGACAGCCATCTCGATCAGGTGGAATATATCATCAATCATTCCGATGCCATTTTTGTGGTTGCAGGAGACCAGGAACAGGCTGACAAGATTCTGGACATCAAGGAGAAGTGTCCCCTGGTAAAGAAAGTGATCGTAGACGACCCCAAGGGAATGAGACGGTACGGCGACCCCATTCTGGCCTACTTTCAAGATGTACGGAAGCTGGGCCGTGAATCGGCAGAAAAAGAACCGCACCTCTTTGAGGAAATGATCGAAGAAGTCCTCCCCGATGACGTCGGGATGATCAACTATACCTCCGGGACGACCGGGCTCCCCAAGGGGAGTATGATTACCCACAAGAACATGTTCAGCGTGGCCAGGGCCCAGGACGAGGTGGATGCGGCGAGAGACGACTTTGAATATGTTTCATTCCTTCCCTTCCCCTGGATCGGGGAACAGGAATTCGGCGTTTACTGGGCCCTGTACAAGGGCTTTACGGTAAATTTTCCTGAGAAGGTGGAAACGGTTCGGGAGAATATCCGTGAGATCGGGCCCCATATCATGCTGGCGCCGCCCAGGATATGGGAGAGGATGTGCTCGGACATCCAGGTGAAAATTCAGGATGCGGCCTGGATAAAAAGGTTTTTCTACCGCGTATTCCTGCCGGTGGGGTACCGGATGGCGGACTTCAATTTAAAGAAAAGGAGGCCGCCCATCGGGTGGGAGGTGCTGGGCCGGCTGGCCTATCTTTTCATATTCAGATCGCTCAGGAACTATCTCGGCCTTTCCCGCTTACGTCACGTGTATACGGGCGGCGCCCCTTTGGGCCCGGAGATATTTCACCTGTTTCAGGCCCTGGGCGTCAATATTAAACAGGCCTACGGCATGACCGAACAAACAGCGGCCTCCATTATTCACCGCACGGATGATATACGTCTGGATACCGTGGGAAAGCCCCTTCCCGGGATTGAGTTCAGGGTGTCGGATTCAGGAGAATTGTTGTCCCGGGGTGACACCATCTTCAAGGGGTATTACAAAAATCCCGGGGCGACCGAAGAGGCCCTGCGTGACGGCTGGTTCCATTCGGGGGATGCGGCTCTCATCGAGGAGGACGGGCATATTATCATTATCGACCGGATGTCCGATGTTATGAAACTGACCGATGGCAGCAAGTTTTCCCCACAGCTCATCGAGAACAAACTGCGGTTCAGCCCATACATCATTGATGCCGTGGTGATCGGTCAGGAAAGGCCGTTTATCACGGCCATGATTGCCATTGACATGGCAAACGTCGGCAAGTGGGCGGAAAACAACCAGATCGCCTTCACCACATTTACGGACATTTCCCAGAAGGATGAAACCTACGACCTCATCGCGGGTGAAGTCGCAAAGACCAACAGGTCTCTCCCGAAGGTGGCCAAGATACGGAAGTTTGTCCTCCTCTACAAGGAATTGGACGCCGATGATGATGAACTGACCAGGACGAGAAAGGTGCGAAGAAAGTTTGTGTCCGAGCGGTACAAAGACATTATTGAGGCCATGTACGGCAGAAAGGATGCAATCCATGTGGAGGCCGATATCCGGTACCAGGATGGGAAGGCCTTCAGGATGAAAACGGCCGTGAAAATAAGACAGGTGGAGCAGGCACAATAGAAAAATGACAGACGACGAATACCAGCTGCAGGTGGAAGATATTTTCCTGAGCTTCGGGGGAATCATGGCCCTTCACGGGGTGAGCACCAGGGTGAGGAAGAGAGAGATCTTTTCGATTATCGGTCCCAATGGTGCGGGGAAGACCTGTCTCCTGAATTGCATCAATCGGTTTTACCACCCCCAGAGGGGAAGGATAATATTTGAAGGGCAGGACATTTCACTGATGAGACCCCACAAGATCGGTGTCCTTGGTATTGCGAGGACCTTCCAAAATGTGGAACTGTTCGGCCATATGAGTGTCCTTGACAATATCAAACTGGGCGCCCATATCCATCTCAGGGCGGGTTTCCTGTCCGGCGGCATCTACTGCGGGAAGTGTCGACACGAGGAATTGGGGCTCCGCAAGGAGATTGAAGAAAAGATCATCGATCTCCTGGAAATAGAACACATCAGGAAGCATATCGTGGGAACCCTGCCTTACGGTCTCCAAAAGAGGGTGGAGCTTGCCCGTGCCCTGGCCATGAAGCCGAAGCTGCTCCTGCTGGACGAACCTGCTACGGGCATGAATCTCGAAGAGACGGAAGACATGGCGCGCTTTATCCTGGACATAAACGAAGAATGGGGAGTGACAATCATCCTTATTGAACATGACATGGGGGTGGTTATGGACATCTCGGACCGGATCTGTGTCCTTGACTTCGGAGAGAAGATCGCCGAGGGGAGGCCCGAGGAGATCAGGCACAACGAAAATGTTATCAAGGCCTATCTGGGAGAAGAAGACATTACGTATTCCCGGTTGGGAGCATGATCATGGAGCCGCTGTTGGTCGTAAATAACATCGAAGTGATTTATCATAATGTCATCCTTGTCCTGAAAGGCATGTCGCTTCAGGTACAGGAAGGACAGATGGTTGCCGTCCTCGGCAATAACGGCGCCGGTAAGACCACCACCCTGAAGGCCATTTCAGGACTTCTGAAATCGGAAGACGGTGAAGTGACTGACGGCTCCATTATTTTTAAAGGAAAACGGATTGACAAGAAGTATCCGGAGCAGATCGTCCGCATGGGAATTTTTCAGGTCATGGAGGGGAGACGCGTATTTGAGGATCTGACCGTGGAGGAAAATCTCGTTGCCGGCGGTCATACCAACAGGAGCAGGGCCGGGATGAAGAACGACATGTCCATGGTTTATGAGATTTTTCCCAGGTTGAAGGCCAGGAAGAATGTGCTCGCAGGGTATATCAGCGGGGGCGAGCAGCAGATGCTGGTGATCGGAAGAGGCCTCATGTCTACGCCCGGGTTGATGCTTCTGGATGAACCTTCCATGGGCCTTTCGCCGCTTCTTGTCTCCGAGATATTCAGGATTATTCAGCAGATCAACAGGGAGAGAGGAGTCACTATCCTCCTGGTGGAGCAGAACGCACGGCTCGCCTTGAGCATCGCCGATCACGGATACGTGATGGAAAACGGCCGGATCGTTCTGGATGATACGGTTGAGAAACTAAAGGAAAATGCAGACGTCAGAGAGTTCTATCTCGGTCTGACCGAAGTGGGCAAGAAGAAAAGCTATCGGGATGTGAAGCACTATAAGAGAAGGAAGCGGTGG
>CAZONI010000144.1:0-7034 GCA_964581175.1 uncultured Desulfobacteraceae bacterium | reverse complement strand
GGAGGTCATGGAGCGTGTGGACTCGGTCGTCACGGGGGAAGCGGAGGGCATCTGGCCGCGGGTCCTGGAGGACGCCCGGAATGGCAGCCTGAAGCGCCGGTATGACGGAGGGCTCGCCGAGATAAGCGGCGTGCCGATCGCCCGTCATGATCTGCTGGCTACGGGATATGCCTGTGGGGCTATCCAGACCACACGCGGCTGTCCATTGAACTGCAGTTTTTGCAGCGTGACGGCCTTCAACGGCGCCCACTACCGGCAGCGATCCATTGCGGATGTGGTGCGGGAATTCCGGTTGATCCCTGAAAAGCATGTGCTGGTGGTGGACGACAATCTCATCGGCACGCGCCATGAACACATCGCCCGCACCAAGGACCTGTTCCGTGCCATGGCACGGGCGGACCTGCGAAAGCAATGGGTTGCCCAAGCCACCATTAACTTCGCCGATGACGAAGAAGTCCTGGCGCTGGCCGCGAAGGCCGGGTGCATCGGCGTCTTCATCGGATTTGAAACGCCCTCGCCGGAAGGACTGCGGGAGGTCGGTAAAAAATTCAACCTTCTGAAGGGCCGGGATTTTCGCGCCTCCGTGCGGCGCATCCAGCGCCACGGCATACTGGTCGCGGGTTCCTTTATCATCGGTCTGGACGTAGACGAACCGGGCATCGGCAAACGTATCGCCGAGGCGGCCAGCCGGTACGGCGTGGACAATCTCAACGCGCTGTTTCTGACTCCCCTGCCCGGCACTCGCCTGTGGGACCAGATGAAATCGGAGGACCGCATCACCCTAAATGCCTTTCCGGAGGACTGGAAATATTTCACACTGACCTTTCCAGTGGCCCGGTATAAGCATCTGTCTCTGGAGGGTATTATCGAAGAGATGATCTCCTGCGACCTGGATTTCTATTCCATGCAGCGCATTCTGCGCAGGGTTTGGAGCAGCTTCTGGCAACGCCGCAAAGCGCTGATCAGCCTGGTGGGCAATTTCTCATACAGGAACAATCTCCGGCTGAACCGTAAGGCGTATGCGGACTTCAAATCGTATGTGAAAGCTGGGGGTTGATAGGAGGTTGTCGTCATGTCTTTTAAAGAGAATCTGAAAGCGAAAATCAAGCTCGACAGGCTTTTAAAAAAGCTCGTTTCCACCATTAGAGAACCCCCCGGAAGGTGGTGGTTGGACAAGGTGCTCGCCCAGGACCTTCTCGACATGACGGATTTTGAGCACAAGAAGGTAAGCAATCTCCACCTCTACGTGCGCCCTCTGAAGGGTGAAATCATGGAGGTTGTGGTGTTCGACAATGAGTTGCCCATCTACCACACTACCGTGGCCGATGTAGCACTGCGCAAAAGCCCCTACTGGCAGGAGATGTTCAGCATTAGAAATATCAAGAAGATCATGAATCATCATGATGTGCTTGTGAGTGAGGGGAAGGAGTCACTTAAGAGATTACATGCCAACGCTCTGCTGAAGCTGGATCTCACCTATACCAGGGATGACCTGGAGCTGCTGCTGGATGATGCACGCAGTGGCCTGGAGCGGAAATCCATTAAAGAAATACAGGAGTCTTTCGCTCTCTTTTTTGAACTGCTGGATTTTGAGCCCATGTCCCTTGGAGTTCCGGAGCAGGATTTACAGGCCTTTGCAAGACCAAAGCTTAACGGTGGCGACGTTCCTTCTTTCGAGCATCTCCTCCTCTTCAACGAAAAAGACCTGTCGTTAGGGCTGAAGAAGGGAGCCTTTTCACCGGAAAGCGATTCAGACCTTGCCTGGGTCATGCAATATGTCCGAGGCAGGGAACCAGCTGATCTCCAGGGCATAGACGTTTTCGAATTCCTGGGCTATCTGGCGCTGGAAAAATCGCAAGCCCAAAGATGGCGAAACCGAGTAACAAACGATAAATAGCGAGATTTGGGGAATCAAGCCTCAATGAGAAAGAGCTATGGACTCGAGTTCCGCAATTTCTTGTCAGGTGAACATGAGAGATAAGGGAGGAATTGATGAAAACAAATGTGGGCGTGTGGATTGATCATAGGAAGGCTGTTATCGTGGCGGTTACGGACAAAGGGGAAGAAATAAAGCTGGTCATTTCAAAGGTTGAAAAACAGCTCGGACGTCCCGGTGGCATACGTTCTACGACTCCCTATGAATCCCAGCAAGTACCGGCAGATGATAGCCGCCAGAAAAGGTATACGGGACATCTCAACATTTACTACGATGCCGTAATTGCGTGTATTCGCGATGCGGAATCTATTTTGATATTTGGTCCCGGCGAAGCAAAGGGGGAGCTGCAAAGACGTATCGAGAGAAACAAACTCAGTGGAAGTATCGTCGGCATTGAAACAGTTGACAAGATGACAGACCGTGAGATCAGGGCGAAAGTTCGAGAATACTTCAAGGAGAAAAACGGTTCCGGGGAAGAGATCTCTCCGTGGCTTCGGTAGGCCTTGAAGATCGGTCATTTTACCGGCCCGATATAGCCTTTGCATCTGCCCCGAGACGGCATCCGATACAAATTGTGACCAGGATACCCTCCGCTTCTCCCACGACGACAGCGTCTGCATGCTCCAAGGCTTCGGTCAGGCAATACAGTGGGGTGTATCCCTCCCATCACCACCTTCACCGCCTTCCGGCGATAGGTGTCAGCGATACGATAGGATCTTTGTGCAAGTTCGGTCAAGACGGTGATGCCCACCAACTCCACATCTTGGTCGATGTCATCAGGAGCATAAGCTTCCTCGACAATGGTAACTGTGTGGCCAGGCGGGGTGGGGTTGCTCTACCAGCAAGGCTATTTTCGCCAGGTGATCGACAAGGACGGTGCGCAACAGGTTCTCTTCCCGTATAACGACCCCGGACAGTTGCCGATTACGCCCTTGCGCCACCTGAACGGGGAGTGGTTGCGGTTGGAGATCGTCTTGCCCGGCTACACCGTCTGACTGCGCGCCTGGCAGGTGCAGGTCGGCAGAGTGAAGATATATCTACTGGACAGCAACGACGCGGCGAACTTCCCCGTTCATCGAGGGATTACCAGCGACTTGTACGGATGGTGGGTGGAAGCCGTAACTTCGAGTTCAACTTGGAATGTTACGACGCCGAACTCGCCCAGCGGCTCGATCAGAGGGTCGACACGAAGCGGAACGGCGCCCATCCTGTGACGATGGAGGAGGTCGATGGCCGCCACTGGCGGCTCGCCTACGCGACGGCATTGCGCGATTGCTGACGCCGTACTTGTAGGCGGGAACGTATGTGAGAGAAAATCTATCTGAAAAGGAAAGAGATCATGAAGATAAACAAGGAGAATACAACGGATATTAAGAACGGGTTATGATATTAAGAAAACTGAATTAAAAGGACTTGACTTATCTTGCTTACTGAATTAAAATGCATTATAAGTTAAAGAAAGTAGAAAAATATAACTATTTTGAATAATCGTAAAAAGCATTTGGTGATGCCGTTGTAGAAATAGTAACACATTTAATCAGGCTAGCTGCCCTTTGGGAAAATTTTACCGGAGATAGACATAATCAGGATTAAAATTTCAGCGCCGCCCAGCTTCAACACACAATAATAAACCATGCGATGGATTAAAACGCCTCCAAAGGTTATATATTAAAAAAAGGGAGTATGAGGCGGCACTCAAAAGGCTTCTCGGGTGTGCGTGAATCTTTTCTTCGGGACAACCTCAACAAACAAAAGCAGGAGATTCGCACCGGAGATAATAACGGCATCTTGGGAAGCCATTAAATAAACAGTTCTGTCGGGTTAATATTAATAGCCCAACCCTAAGAAAAGGCCGTGGCATGAGGAAAGTGCTCAAAATGCCTTAAGCATACTCCGGATGGGACGTTTGTATTCTGTTGGGTGCTTTTTTAATAGCTCAAGGGTGCAAGAAGTAGAATTTTATTTTTCTCCCTTCCTCTGGTAGAACTTACTCGTCTCATTATGTGCTTATCTTTCAGCCTCATCTTACGATCCGAGCAGCGTCTATTTTATCCGATGGCAGCAGCACTACCGGTAATTTCTGGAATGAGATGGCTTTCATTTTCGGAAATGGTCCCTGTTTGTGAGATATGGAGGCTTAACATAGCCAGTGCCCATCCACTAATCACCTTTGGGCACCAGCAAGTTTCCAATCCAGAAATGAGATATTTTTTGCAAGATCAAGAAAATCAAGGGATTATGCGGAGACGTACTTTAGTACGTCGCACAAGTGATCCCGCAGATTGACGATGAGATTGTGAAAAATAGCCATTTATGGATGGAAACTAGCTAACTCTTTCAAGAAGAGCGAATCATCTAACACATATAAGAAAAGGAGGAATGAGGAATAATGAACCAAGGTACACGGAATGAATTAGAAGCAAAACTTAAGAAGATGCTTAATCACCTTGATCAAGCAAAGGATAGAGAAGAGAAGGCAATACCTCAATTAGGTACCGGCAATATTATTCGCCGCAGGAAAGGCGAAAGAGATAAGCGTTTTTCCATCTGCACAGAACCCGAATTGTGTGCCGAAGCGGCGCGATGATGAAGCGTGGAAAACCATCGCGAAACGGAAGAACAAAGGTGGCAGTTTTCTATAATATTTTCAATTACTAAGAGGAGATCAGAATGAATATCTACGTAGGCAATCTTTCGTACGAAGTGACCGAAGAGGATCTAAAAGAGGCTTTTCAGGCTTTTGGGACAGTCGAAAGCGTCAGGGTTTTGACAGACAACTACTCGGGCAGATCAAAAGGATTTGGATTCGTGGAGATGCCCGATAATGCTGAGGCGCAGTCGGCAATTGACGGCCTGAATGATAAAGAGCTTAAAGGTCGCGCGCTAAAAGTCAATGCAGCTCGGCCTCGCACTGAAAACCGTCAAGGCAGAGGAGGATCTGGTGGCGGGAGAAGAGGCGGAAGACCAGGCGGGGGGCGGCGTTTTTAATAAATCAGATCGAAGATCAAGGCCGGCATGTCTCGATTGATTGATGGTGTGGAAATGAGTATAGAGAGGATTGCCATCGGGTATAACTATTTAAAAAAGGAGGATCATGGCAAAGCGCAGCACTCATAGTTTTAAAAAGCTTCAGAAAGAGCTTAAGCGAAAGACAAAAGCGAAGGAAAAGCTGGACCGCCGTCAAGGCAAAAAAGATCCTGCGGTAAACGACGATGAGGAGCAACAGAATTCCGATTGATCGAGAGGAACATTAAATGACTGTGACTGAACCATCACAAAACAGGCTTGCTGTCCTCATTGACGCAGATAATGCCCAACCCTTGATCACGGAAGGGCTTCTGTCGGAAATCGCCAAGTACGGCGTTGCCAGCGTAAAACGCATATATGGTGACTGGACGACACCATCTCTGAGCGGATGGAAATCCGTACTGCTGGAACATTCCATCCAGCCGGTTCAGCAATTTCGGTATACTGTGGGTAAGAATGCAACAGACAGTGCAATGATCATAGACGCAATGGATTTGCTCTATACCAAACGCTTTGATGGCTTTTGTCTCGTGTCCAGTGATAGTGACTTCACTCGCCTGGCCTCACGGATAAGAGAGGAAGGTTTGCTCGTGTATGGCTTCGGGGAAAAGAAGACCCCAAAGGCTTTTGTATCCGCATGCGACAAGTTCATTTTCACTGAAGTTCTTCGGTCCCAGGAAGATGCCGGGCCGGCCGTCAAACGGAAAACCGCAAATGAGTTGAAAGGAGATGCCAAACTGGTGGGTCTCCTCCGGAGTGCTCTTGATGCGGCTTCAGACGAAAGTGGATGGGCCCACTTGGGTAATGTGGGCAGTAATATTGCGAAACAGGCCCCGGAGTTTGATCCCCGTAACTATGGCTATAGCAAGCTTGGAGAACTCGCCGCCGCAACCAAGCTGTTTGATGTGGATGAAAGGGTCCAGACTAACGGTCATTCCAAATCAATCTACATTCGTGACAAGCGCAAGAAACCCAAGAAATAAACTTCCAAATGGCTCATCTTTCTGAAGTGTTCGGTCTGGGACAGTGTTCTCTCGACTTTATCGGAAGAGTGGATCTCTATCCTTCCCCTGACGTCAAGTGTGAACTGACCGAAACCGTCATCCAGGGAGGCGGACCGGTCGCAACGGCGCTGGTTGCCCTTTCGCGGTGGGGCGTCTTGTGCCGCTTCGCGGGGGTGATCGGAGACGATCTCTTCGGCGGTATGATCAGGGAGTCCCTCGACGGCGAGGGAATCGACACCAGTGGGCTTATCATCAGGAAAGGAGCCGAATCCCAGTTTGCCTTCATTACAGCCGAGCCTGAACAGGAAGGGAGACGAACCATCTTCTGGAAAAGACCCACAGGGGATCCTCCGGAACCGGAAGAGATCGACCGGGAAGGACTCTGCCATGCAAGAGTGTTTCTCACGGACGGTCTTTTTCCGGAGGTTTCTCTTGCCGCAGCAAAGGCGGCCAAGGCGGCAAACGTGCGGGTTGTGGTGGACGCGGGTACCCTTCGGGAAGGCATGCTCGATCTCGCGCGCCAGAGCGATTATTTTCTGGCGTCCGAGCACTTTGCACGGGCCCTCGCAGGCGAAGGCGGGCCTGTGGAGGCGTGCTATCGCATGGCCGAACTGGGTCCCGGGGTTGTGGGGGTTACCATGGGGCCGAAAGGATGTGTGGCCCTGGCGGGCGGACATATGATCGAGCAGCCCGCATACCCGGTGAAGGCGGTGGATACAACGGGCTGCGGCGATGTGTTCCATGCCGGGGTTGTCTATGGACTCCTGCACGGATGGGTGACAGCCCGATGCCTTGATTTTGCCTCCTGGGCAGCCTCCAGGGTGGCCCTCAGGCTCGGGGGCCGCGCGGGCATTCCCTCCCTCGACAACCGGGGCAGCTAAGCACATGACCCCAAGAGGAAAAATCGCTTAATCCCAATACGATATCGTAAGGACTTGGCGGTTTCACCGGCAATCGGGTATACTGGATCTCCGAGGCAACATGCGCAATACCTGTTACCGAGGACGTGGAGATGGGAGTACGGCACATCATTCACCTGGACATGGACGCCTTCTACCCGGCCGTTG
>CAZONI010000143.1:0-7164 GCA_964581175.1 uncultured Desulfobacteraceae bacterium | reverse complement strand
GTACCGGCGATCATGCTCAGGAGTTCCACATCCGTCTGATCAAAGGCGCTTCCCTTCTTATTGATGGCACACAACACCCCGATAGTCCGGTCTACGCTCTTCAAAGGGACATCCAGGAGGCTGCTGGTCTTGAACCCGGCCTCCCGGTCAACCACCGTATCATAGTCCGGGTCTTCGTCGGGGTTCAGCACTATTTCAGGCTCGCCGGTCCTGAGGACGCGTCCCGCAATTCCTTTCGCAGCAGAGAAACGGATCTGTTTTACCTTTTTTTCAGCAGCTAAGTCGTCATGTGCAGCGCCTTCGAAATAGAATTCATGATTCTCTTCATCCAGCAGGATAGCAAGGGCGCCTTCCGTCCCGAGAAGATCTTTCACCTCTTCGCTTATGTAATCGAGAAGGTCTTCCAGGTCAGGGTGTTCGGGCAGGGCCATGCTGATTCTCAGCATGGCGTCGTTGTTCCTTTGAATGCGTTTCTCCTGGGTAATATCCCTCAGGATGACGATTTCTCCCGATGGTTCGTCATCGGATTCCGAATAGACAGCCGCCCGCATGACAACATCAACGGTGCGGCCTTCCTTTGTCAGGCGCTTGGTTTCGTGACGGAGGATAATCTTCTCTTCGATCAGACGCTGGATGTTCGCGATTGTCTCTTCCTCCAGACCGGCCGGCACATAGGGAATATTCTTCCCTTCCAGCTCTTCAAGTCTCCAGCCGAAAATATCCGTGAAAGCAGGATTCAGATAGGAAACAAGGCCATCCAGGGTAAAAACCACGATCGGGTATGGTACGAAATCAAGGAGCGTGCGGTAGCGGCGTTCAGATTGCCTCAGTTCCTCCTGGGTTTTGAACCGCTCGGTAATGTCGCGGGCAATCCCCCGGAAACCGATGCTCTTTCCTTCCTGATTCTTGATGAGGTTGGCGGAGAGTTCCACATACCGGACCCTTCCCTCCTTATCAACAATGGGCCACAGAAGGTTAGAAATCCCTTGTCCAGTCTCATAAATCCTGTTAAAGGTCTTGAAGGCCCTTTGGCCGTATTCCGCGTCCATGAACTTGGTAAAATTCTGAAACTGGATTTCTTCTCTCGAATAGCCGAAAATTCTGCAGAGGGAGTTATTGAAGTAGAGAAAATTGCCATGAATGTCAACTTCGTACACGCCTTCGCCGATGTTCTCGACAAAGGCCCTGTATCGTTCGCTCGACAACCTGGCACAGGCGACCATCATCTGCGAATCCTCCCCGAACTCCTGATCGGGGTCTTTCTTGCGCACAGGTTCTTTTGATCCTGTCTCTGCTTCGCCTGATCGGTGCTGTTTCATAGCGGCAATCTTTTTGGACGTAGACCCGACAACCTTGAGGGCTTGCGATTTAAATCACTGGACATTATAAGCCTTTTCTATATAGTATATGCAAATTGTTGTCATTATATTTTTTGCGAGGGGGCTGCTGGAAAACCATCATCTGGGTTGTTTTCCTTTAAAAATACCATGAAGAAGACAACAAAAATACCAAAGGCCACCATTACCAGGCTTTCGTTATACTACAGGCAACTGGAACTCCTCGAATTTGACGGCTACAGGCTCGTCTCTTCAGAAAAACTGGCATGGCTGTGCCAGGTGAATCCTGCCCAGGTACGAAAGGACCTGGGGTATTTCGGCGAGTTCGGCATCCGGGGAGTCGGGTACGACGTACGTGAGCTCCAGATGCAGATAAAGAAAATACTGACTGTGAACCGGGACTGGAACCTGGGTCTCGTCGGGGTCGGCAAACTGGGGTCCGCCATTCTTCAGCATCAAAATCTTTACATCAGGGGTTTCAAGTGTGTGGCGGCATTTGATAATGATCCTGAAAAAATCGGAAGAATCAGTCCCGCGGGCATCGAGATCAGAGCCATTGATGAACTGGATAAAGCCGCCAGGGACCTGGACATAGAAATCGGAGTCATCACTACCCCCGCAGCTGCCGCCCAGAGCACTGCGGACCGCTTTCGAAGCGCCCACATCAATGCAATCCTCAATTTCTCACCTGCCCGGATCACTGTTCCTGAGTGCTGTCTGGTTGAGAACATCGACTTCACGGTCACCCTTGACATGCTCACCTATAAACTGAGCCGTGGCATGGCGAATCAGGATGCCGCTTGAGGTAATTATCGATCGAAGGAGTGAATATAATGAAGAGGTTTTCTGTTGCAGTCGGATTGACAATCGGCCTTCTTTTTCTTTTTTCTCATCTGGCATGGGCGCAGGAGGCCAAGGAACCAAAGCTGGTCATCAAACAACCGCTTTTCGATGCCGGGGAAATAGATGAGGGTAAAGTGATCAAGCATACCTTCGTTGTGTCTAATCCCGGCAATGCCACCCTTGACATTAAAGATGTAAGGCCGGGATGAGGCTGCACCGTAGCCCATTTCGACCGGGCTATCCCTCCAGGCGGTGAGGGAACAATAACACTCAGCATTCGCACAGACGGATATCAGAGCAGGATTCACAAGAGCGCCAGGATCATCAGCAATGATCCTTCCAATAAATATGCCGAGGTGGGAATAAAGGCGTTCATAAAGGTCATCATCCGTGTTTCCCCCTCGTATGTCTACCTCTACGGCCCTGCGAACCAGAAGATAGTGCGCGTGGTGAATATCAAGGCAGGGCTTGACAAGCCGCTCAGAATCGAACCCCTTTCATTTGATCTCTCAGACAGGGTTTCCTATTCCATCAAAGAAACGGAGAAGGGCCGGGACTACCTGATACGGTTGACCAACATTCCCGGAATTGCCGGGAGTTTCCATGGCGCTTTGCAATTGAAAACCAACTATCCTGAGAAACCCCGGATAACCATTTTCATCAGAGGGCGTTTTCAGAAAGACCGCGCCCCTGGTTTATCCGGCAAGGCTGGTTAGACGGTCCGGGTCTACAGGCGAAACCGTGGCATTGAAGAAGAACAAACCGCCGGAGGGACCAGGGAGAAAAGGACCGAGTGTGGAAATTTTTACTGATGGCGCCTGCTTCGGAAATCCCGGTCCGGGCGGATATGCCGCGATCCTGAAGTCAGGTGAGAAGGAGAAAGAAATTGCAGGGTATGTTCCCCACACGACCAACAACCGCATGGAATTGACGGCGGTCATTGAAGCATTGCGCAGACTCAAAAGGCCGTGCTCTGTCAAAGTGATCACCGATTCCAATTACGTAATCAAGGGGATGACCGAATGGATAGACGGGTGGATCAGAAAAAACTGGCTCAATGCCCGGAAAGAACCCGTTCTGAACAGGGACCTCTGGGAACAATTGCTCAGAGTGATCCGCCCCCATTCCATTGAATGGGAATGGGTAAAAGGACACCAAGGGCATCCGCAAAACGAACGATGCGATACGCTGGCAAAAAATGCCATTGAAGAAGGTTTGGTCCGACAGGGGAGGCATCACTCCTGAGCAGGTCGTTTCCCCGCGTCTTCCCATCACTCACGGAGAAGGTGGGCTTTGGAAATCATGAACAATCGGAGTACGACATGAAGTGTCCAAAGTGCGGATTTATGAGTTTCGATTTTAATGAGATATGTCCCAAGTGCCAGAGGAACATTATTTCTGAGCGGGAAAAAATGGATCACTTCCCTTTCAAGCCGGAGCCACCCTTCCTGCTCGGAGCACTGCTGGCCCGGACCGGGCATGCGCAAGCGGACGTTGAGCTGAGCGAGGCTGCGATCGTTGCCGGAGCGCCGGAAGGAATGTTCTCCCTGGAAGAAAGACCGGCACCTGTTCCTTCGCCCGTGGACCTGCAAGAAAGCCCGCTTGAAGAAGGCGCCGCGGAAATCTATCCGCCTCCTCCGGATGAAGAAGCGCCCCTTGCTATTGAACGCCTCGAATTTGACCAGGAAGAATCCGGTGCTGACGAAGAAGTGGTGGAAGTGTCCACGGGAACGGGTGAACCGGGAGAGATGATCGGAACAGAGTCTTCCCCACTTGATGAAGAGGTCCTTTCCCTGGAACTGGAAGACCTGCTTGAGGCCGATAAGAGATCGGAGCTCGTGGAGAGAAAAGAGGCCGACGAAGAAGCTCTGACCCTTGAAATGAATGCCTTCGAACCGATCGAAAATGAGCCGCCTGCCGAAGCTGTCCCTCCGCCGGAGATGGAAGAACCTGAAGAACTCTTTGATTCTTTTGACATGGGAGAAGCCGAACCGGCCGGAGAAGAAGCGCTGCAGGAAGAAGAAGCGCTGCAGGAGGAAGAAACGCTGCCCGCGGGAGAAGTGACTGCGGAACCGGTTGACCGGACTGATGAACCACTACCCGGCGAAGCCGATGAACTGTTCTCACTGGATGATCTCAAGGGGTACAAGGTCGGCCAGTATGATGTCCTCACCCAACCGCTTCCCGCGATTCCCGCGATAGATGAAGAGCGTCCAGCCGGGCCCTCAGCATCAGACGCGAAGGCTGGCAAAGCCAAGGGCGTCTGGGATGAAATATCAAAGGACCTGCAGGACCTTGATTTTGATCTTGACGGCTCCTAGCACTTCCCTCAGGCATAAATTTGGCTTGACCTGGCTCCGATGAATCACTATAATCGCCCGCATAACCAGCCGAGATAGCTCAGTCGGTAGAGCAGGGGACTGAAAATCCCCGTGTCCACAGTTCAATTCTGTGTCTCGGCACCTGTTAAACCAAGGGCTTGCAGCCAATCGCCGCAAGCCCTTTTTTTGTCAGTTGTGCGGCTGAGAATGCCGGAGAACGATCCAATTCATCCAATTGAACGGATCATTGTCTTGTCCAAGTGGTGGTTCGTCCGAGCAGGGAGAAGCCGATAAACCCGCGAAACTTCAGGTTTCCTTCTTCCATCCACGCCTTGCATTTATAGGTCTTGCCTTTGTCTGGATCATAGATCTTGCCGTCCTCCCACTTGTTGGGACCCTTGTACTGGAGTCCGGTGAGGATTCCCAGACCCACAATTTTCCGGGTCCTCAACGACTTATCGGGGTTCTTATCATCCACTTTTTCCTTCCCGTCCTTATCCAACGGTTCCTTGAGCCATACGATATTCCCGCAGAAACCATTCTCGCAAGAATACACCTTGACAACGGACTCCCCATTGGCGGTCAACCACTTTCCAAGGATCGTATCCCTTTCCTGGCCCGCCCCGTACGCGTTTATTCCAAACGCCAACAAACATCCCGCAAACACTAGAACCAGTTTCCTCATAATCAGCCTCCTTTTGATTTTATCCATTTGTCTTTCGCCGCTGCATCGGAAGAACCATTCTCAGGTAGGTGAGGGGATTGGAAAACACCGACCGGTAGGTCTGCCGGTCAAAAATGATATCTGTCATGGTCTCGCACATCTGCTGACCGCACATCCGAAAAAGCAACGACTTGGTTTTCCGATGATCATAGGCAAGGCGGGAGACGAACCTGCTCCATCTGAGATCATTGAGAATCCTTTTCCGGAGCGCTCCTTCATAATAGCTTTTTACCGGGTCCGGCTGCAGTCGTCCTCTTGTCAGGGCCGCCGCAGCGAGCTCTCCGCTCTCAATCGCCGCCGAGACCCCTTCTCCGGTCACGGGGTCAGCCAAGCCGGCAGCATCACCCACCAGCAGGGCGCGCCCCCTGGCAAACGCATCACGTCTCGGCATGGTCGGGATCACAAACCCCTTCTTCGAGGAAACAAGAGACTCCTCGATACCAAGATGCCGCAGGTATTTTCCAAAGCCGCTATCCAGGTGATTCTTTCCCTTTCGCATCTGCCCCACCCCTATGGAAAGGTGATCCTTTTTTGGGAAGACCCACCCGTATCCCTTCGAGACAATAGCGAAATCAAAACGAACGGCGGACTCGAATCTCCCAAACAGATTCGCGTCAACCTGTACTTCAGCTTCCAGCGCCGGGACAAAATATCCCGGACCTTCAAAGCCCGCCTTCCGGGCCACAATACTCAACGCACCGTCAGCACCAACCAGGAAACGGGTTGAAAATACCCCTCTCACTGTATGAACATCCAAACCGTCACTATTTTCACGGAAATCAAGGACCTTGCACCCGGGAACAACGTAAGCCCCCGCTTCTTCAGCGGCATCTACCAGGGCATGGTCAAACCTGCTGCGCATTGTCATGGACACAATGGGTACATTTCTAGAGACCAGGAAATGGAGATTCTGGTCCACAATATGTATTTCGGCACGGGTGCACTGTTTCTCGATAGCCCTCTCCGCCTGGCGGGGCAGCCCGCGAAGCACCGTGGGGATAATCCCGCCGGCGCAGATCTTCTGCCTGGGCAGTTGCTCCTTCTCAAACAGGATAACTCTGAATCCCTCCTGAGCGAGACGCCTCGCCGCTGTGGCGCCTCCCGGGCCGCCCCCAACGACCGCCACGTCGAATCTGTTTTGGGTTCCCAGGGTTTCCATCGGCCAAACATAGTGAATTGCGCCTCAAAAGTAAAGCTGCAACGCCAAGGGATTTCATTTTTCCGGTGCGCAACGGCATATCGCGGCAAGATCCTCTTCTTTGTTGCGGAACACTTCAGGGGGGCTTTCGGTAAAGGCCACCGCCATGGAAGGATATGTAATTCTTTGCCACTAATTATAGTTCAATTTCCTATGCTTCCGGCGCTGCGAGCTGTCGATGGATTCTGCCTAACTGCTCCTTCCTCGTTAACTTATTAATATAACTTACAATTATATGCTGTTCATTTCTTTTTCCATTTTTGGCCCTGATGTTGCTATATTGCAGGAGCACCGGCTCGTTACGCACACACTCACTGAGGAGAAAAATATGAAACAGCGCAGCATCAGGCTCATTCCAGTTGTTCTTTTCTGCATCCTGGCCATGTCTCTTCTTTCTGCGCCTGTTGTTCAGGGGGCCGTCCAACCCAAGAGAATGACCTTTGCTCCCGATGTGGTCGAAGAAAGAGTGGATTGTCTCATCACCTTCCTGAAACAGAAGACGGAAATGCAGATTCCCGATGACTTCAAAACTGTTTCAGGGCTGAAAAGAGAATTGTCTCTGATAGGCAAGCCGGGTCTTGCTGTACAGGCCGAGGACGCCGAACGGGCCCTGAACAAAGCCGCAAAGGAAGTGTTGGGAAGGCTGTTGGAGCGGATAGCGGAGAACAATTTTTACAAGAGCATTGTCGTTGCCCTGCTTGATAACGTTGATGGATTGCCGGAAGGATTCTGCCAGCCCGA
>CAZONI010000142.1:0-7241 GCA_964581175.1 uncultured Desulfobacteraceae bacterium | reverse complement strand
GAGCACTGGGTTGTGGCCCCAGAGGTCGTGGGTTCGAGCCCCATCACTCACCCCATAACAACATCAAGGGGTTAGGCCGTTGCCTAACCCCTTTCTTTTTGCACCAGAAAATCACTTCCCCACAGCATTTCCCACATCCAAGGCAAAAATGCCATAACTTAGCCCCCTACTCGCGCGCGTATCTGGGCAAAAAATCCGGGTATTGGCTAAGCACGAGCCCTACACGGGCGCGCACAAAACCGTCCGAATAATATTTTTCAACCCTTTTTGGGGGAGTCGAAAAACTCTGGATGAGCAGAAGCTCTAGGCGCGCATTAAGGTGTGCAAAAATTGCTCTCTTTAAGGACTGAAAAAAGCGAGATTCTTACTACGTAATGAGATTTCAGCCTTTAGGTGCAGTTACCGAGAATTGATCGGACAGAAGACTAGCGTATCGTAGTTGTTACTTCTGAGTGAAGCTGAAAACGATTTCATACCAAGACTATCATTGACTTCGGAATCTCGAAGAACAAGGCAGGGCCGTGATGACCCTGCCCTTGCCCAGTTAAAGCGTTTTAGCAAATTCCTGCCAGTCGATCTCATCGACCTTGAAATTATCGATGGTCACATAATCAAGGAACTGCCCCAGACTGGCCTCGATGTCTTCAGGTTTGTCGGCTTCCCACAGGCAGAACACGTAGTCTGTCCGCCCGTGGGGGACAGGGTTCCAGGTTTTTATGCATTTGGCGGGAGTCTCGCCCGCCGCCATTGCTCGTGCGAGCTGAGGCGACGCATCGGTGAACGCTTTCATGACCTCATCAGCACTTTTCTTAAGCGTGTGCAGAGCGATATATTTAGCCATAATATCCCCCTTTGCTGCTTGAAATGAACCTTCGGCAGCTCGGCTATCCTTCCCAAAATCCAGATGTACGGGAAGTACTTTGAATGGAAGCCAACAATGCTATTGTCGGGCCAACAGGAACATCAAGATCCGTGGTCTTCCGTCCCCATCCTTTGATGGGTTTGGCTTCATTGAGATGAAATCTTGGGCTCCCGACAGAACGGAAACCGCCCCATCAGGAACAACGCTTGCACATTTTGAGGGTTTTTCCCATAAGACCCCCTGAAGGGATTGCGTGTTTTAGTTAGGGCCTTGGAGGCAGACTGTTCTCACTTACCCGGCCGGATCGGTGCAGGTACGACCGGTGACGGCCCCCATACTTCGGAAACCACGTTGAGGGCAAGCGTGCGGAGTTCGTTCAGTACATTCTGCACGTCCTGGTTGCTCTGCCACTTGGCCCAGGTCGTCAGATCGGCAAACTCATAGGTGATCACGATCTGTGAAGTCCCGGTCGCAGGGCGATATGCGCGAAACTCCACGACACCCGGCGCCGCAAGAGTGCGCTTGATGGCGCTTTCCGTCCATTTCAGATAGGCTTCCGATTTATCCGGGTGGACATCCCATTTCATCACTGTAAGTACCATTATCATTCTCCTTTCTCTGTTTGTGGGATTAAAGCCTGAGGGTCGATTCGGTGTGATTGACCTTTCGTACGCTGCCTTTCACCTCTGGGAATGCTAATTTCTCGAAAGGACATTGACGATAGCCGATTCTCAGGCCAAACCATCCTTCTCCTGTCAGGAGCGAGGACTCGACGATAAACGGGCCTGGGAATCGGCTTCCAATGGCAGAGGTCCCTGGTGGAACTCAAGGGGCCTCGCACATGAACCAAGCGTTTCCCAAGAAGTTCTTTGATCGGCCTGGACTCGTGTCACTGCTCGTCTCGGTTCTTCAGTTTCAATGTAATTCATGAACCGCCGTATACGGAACCGTCCGTACGGTGGTGTGGGAGGACGGAGGGCGCGAGCCCTCCTCCTACCCGATCTAAATCAAGCCCTATTCATCCCTTGCAGATGGATCCCTAATACTGTTCGAGGACTCAGGAATCGCATCGTAGATTGCAGGGTCGACGTCATGGATGGACCCATCGGCAAGAGCCTTCAGAATAGCCATGAGTGGATCAGTCGCGGTTTTTATCAACCGGCCTCTTGCCTTTTGTCCAAGGTTTTGGGTCTGTCCGGCAATTTCGATGAGCATGATTGCGGTATCGTTCAATGCAAATGCTCCCAAGGTCGTACCGGGCAAGTTGACCTCAGGGTATTTTTGAATGGAGCCAAAGGCGGAATTGCCCAACTGAAGGGAGAGCCATCCCGTGGCATTGACTTGTTTTGCCAAGGTAAGAACCTCCGGGTCGACCGAGTAGTAATCGCCTGTAAACGGATCTGTATATGGAAGCGCAACATCTGCTGCGACCTGGATGTAGACCTGGCGAATATCATCGTCGGTCAGGGTATTGAATCCCCTGTGGTGAATATCGATGAATACGTCGGGCTGAAGTTCTTTATATACTTTTGTGACGATCCTCGCCTCGGGCGTCACATAGTAACCATCGTACTCTGAATTGTTATAGTCACGATCATCAAGATAAAGAGTAGCAAATTCAGTAGGAGTGAGCCCGTAATCAGCAAGATTTTCGATTCTGAAATCCAGATTGGGGCTGGAGTCCCTGTTCAGATCATATCCTCCGTTCCGACTGCTGTAATACCACGGAGCCCTAGTGTCAGAAGGTAAACCGATCTCCTCGGGAACCCAGGTCTGGTCCGACTGTCTTTTAGGGTACCATTGCCCATCCCTTTGGTTCATCGCACCGTCCGGATTGACCCTGGGCATGATCCATACCGTCACATTTTCCAAAATGAATCGGGCTTCTTGACCACCGGCAATGAGGTTCTGCATGACATTTACAACTGCCTCGGTGCCCAACGGTTCATTACCGTGGATCTGAGTTTCTATGAGGATGCTGGGTTTGGAAGGATCCGGTTCACCGAATTTGCAGACATACAGCGGATATCCCTGAGGCTCTATTGGCATGGCTATTTCCTCCTACGGTTGCCTCGCCTTCTGAAATGAGGATTTACTGCCAGGGAGGCCATGCGAGTGAAGATCGTCATTCACCGAACTCCGACAAGCCTTCTTTATAGCCGGCAGACACCTCCCTGGGCTGAATTTCCATTAACCTCCCATAGCCTTCAGCATATCCACGATTTGGCTCGCTGACATAAGCGGGTGCGTCTCAAAGTGACAATACGGATTATATTGCTGAGTCATCAGGGAGATCTCAGCCTCACTTCCTTCAGCAATCGCATAGCCGCTGCCTTCTCCAACAAACGCGCCCCAGTCTTTGGATATCCCTTTTTCGATGTCGTTTTTGACCATAGCCATCAGGCCGGACCATCCAGCCGCCCTCTCTTTGGGGTCGACCGGCACTCGTGCCGGGTCCAACCGCCACAGCAATAGATATTTACCCATAGTAATTCCTCCTTTCTAGTCTGTCCCGAAAGCTCCCTCAGGGGAACGATCGGGGATTTCTTATGCCTTCCCTTCCAAAACCGCCTTCAGCATTTCAAGGGTCACTGGATTACCTCCGATGCCCCAGTTTTCAAAAGGGATCTCTTCAATGACACACCAGGTGTGGGGTTGAAGATTCTCTCTCGGTGCTGGACGGGCCTCGATTTCCGCCACGATTTCGGTGACACGTGAGATCATTTCTTTTTTCTTTTCTTCCGATAATGTCCCTTTCAGGACTCTGATGTTGATGAATGGCATTTCTATTCCCCTTTCTTCAGTGGAATTTTTGTTTGCATAGTTGGTACTTCAAACAGACAATGCCGTTCCCCCCCCCTTGAAGATAGGGTTCACGAGCAGAGAATCAGGATCAGGGAAATGGATAGGTTTTTGGAGATATGTTTCCTGTTTCAACGGCACGGATCAAAGAGAAATTGAGAAAGGAATAGGAAGCGAAGCCTGTTCGGCTGAGCGCAGAGAAGTGATAAGATTAAACTCCAGAGAAGGGAGAAACTGAGTCGAGCCCAAATGAAGGCGAGGTTGAGGATTCCGGCCGCTTTGGCCATGAGGGTTGGCTCCTAACAGGAAAACAAGCCTGTCAGGAGCAAGATAGGCACATTTTGAGGGGCCTTTCCATGAAATACACCTCCTCATTGGAGGTAGATGCTGTAATCAAAACCTTTTTTCTCATAAATTCATAAATCTCTGGCAAAATCAATCCGGGAAACTACTGATTTTTGGAGAGAAAGACCCTGATTTTGTAGAATAAAAACCCTGAGTGCGGATGTCAACGCAGGATTCCTTGCTGAATACGAGCCGTTGAATCAGGAAACCGGGTGCCTAATGGTCACTTCTTGAATCCCTGCTCTTTCCATCACAAGTGGAATGTGGACGAATGTCGAACATCTATCTTTAAACACCTCAAACCCGATCTCCCGTTCGCCAAGCAGGACGCTTTCTATGTGGTTCTGACGCATCCGAAGGCAGAGTGAGAACTCCATTGGAAGGTCATGGCCAAAGTACCGCACCCTTGCCTTCGTCGTCTCCAGATCGATCATTTCCCGCTGAGGTTGATTGAAATTTTTCCTCTCTCCCCAGATTCTCATACGCGAGATGCGGCGCTCGGCGGGATTCTTCCCTGTCGGCCTGATGGAAATACGAAAATCCCCATGCAAAATATTGACGGGATAGCCCGGATCTTTTTCCCAGGAGAACCGGTCACTGCCCATTTTCAACAGTGCCGCGCAAGGAATCATACCACTTTGAGCCACATCCCGGGCCTCCTTGATGGACCAATGGTTGGTTTCCATGCCGAAGACAAGGGAATGCCATTTCAGATAAGCGGGGCCGCAGGTATAATTGGTGTAAGCCATTCCCGGATGATCTGCAGACTCCGGATGCAACTCGGGCTCTTGGGGGATGTCATAGTTGTCATGGAAATCCTGCATATGAAGCATAAACAGCTTCTCTCTCATAAAGGACCAGGGCGTGTTGCCGATTTCCGTTCCTCCGAAGTAGTAGGTGGCCAGGTCCTCAAGCGTATGAATTTCATATGGCCAACCCGCCTGCTCGGCAGCGTTGACCATTTTTTCGGCCACATGCAGGTGAATCTGCTCATCCATGGCCCATCGAGTTGTATTGGCGGGAATGACGACCTCCATGTCTCCGGTGTCGCGCCTGGAGCCCATTTTCGGACCCAGGCTGTGGTAGTCGATGATCATGTCGGGGGGGTACTCCCTGAATAGGCCTCCCAGAGCAGAACGTTCTGTCTTTGTCAGGCTGGTCATCGAGGAACAAAATTCGTTCAGAATAAAGCCGTCCGGGTTCACGACCGGCACCACAATGACGACCTGGGTATCCCTGATCTTCTCCGCCTCGGCACCGGCCAAAAATAGCAATATCTCGGGACCAACGACCCGGGCTCCGAACTCTTGCCCATGCCGCGCCGCCGTGACCACGGCGTACTGTTTATCATCATCCGCGATTTCCGGGTTCGTTACGAAAATCGCGGCAATGTCCTCATTGCCGGCAGACCTGCCGATAATTTTTTTTTGAGCTATCATCCGGTGCTCTGCGACAAATTCATCCAGCCAACGGTTTACCTCTTCGAATCCTTTTCGACCCATCGGGATGGAATTCAACGGTTTCATATCTGATCCTCCTTTTTTTCATGGGTTTTTAGCATGATTCGCACAAAGATAAAAAATCATAATTCATTACAGAATAACCATACCACTTCTTAACAATCTGTCAAAACACTGAATGATTGACATTCCAGGCTTGCGCCTCTCGCCATTTTTCCCTCCATAGTCCTCGTCAACACCAAGCCGGCGCAACCGGCCCGTCACTCCTGCGAAAGCAGCAGCCCAGCTTCCATTCCCTCCCTTTGTCGACTCAATACTAACAAGTCGGCACTTTCTCAAAAAAGAATTGACCTGCCTGCGACCGTATTTGACAAATCCCCCGTGTATGATAGAAACCAAATCGGTTGCGAACCGAGCCTTTGTGTCCGGAAGCCTGAAAGTGCGCCTAACGGTTTAAACAATGAACCGCTCCGCCGCAAGCAGCGGGCTATCCCTCCGTTGTCATTCCGGAAAGCCCGCAGGGCTTATCCGGAATCCAGGTTCCCGCTCCCCGATCTGAGTCGAGGACACGCTTCGCGGGAATGACCGCCAGGTGGCAAGCGACGGGGAATTTAACCAAGTGAAGGAATAAGGCCACAGAAGCGGCAGCAAAGGCCCATCAAAGGCAGACCGGGAAAGGGACGGACGTCTCTCTGGTCCGCTATGACACGTCAGATTGATGTCTCCAAGATCAGGGGGAGAAAAAATTGGGTCAGGAGATAGAGAAGAAATTTCTCGTTACGGGAGATTCATGGCGCAGGGGCGCCCATGGATCGTTATACCGGCAGGGTTATCTTTCCACCTTGAAGGAACGCATCGTACGGGTGAGGACGTTTGACAAAAGGGGCTTTCTGACCGTCAAAGGCGTCGCAACGGGTATTTCCCGAGCTGAATATGAATATGAAATCCCTTTCAAGGATGCCGAGGAAATGCTGGATACCCTCTGTGAACGCCCCCTGATTGAAAAGGAACGCTGTCGGGTGGAGCTCGAGGGAATGGTTTGGGAGATCGACGTGTTTCTGGGGGAAAACACCGGGCTTGTGCTGGCGGAGGTGGAGCTGGCGAGCGCAACCCAGCAATTTCCGCTTCCGGACTGGATTGGTGAGGAGGTTTCTGAGGATCCGCGGTATTTCAACGCGAACCTGGTGAAGCACCCTTTCAGCCAGTGGCACGAGAGCTGAATGGTTCGGACGCAGCCGTGGCCTGCAAGTCGGAAGCCATCATCGAAGTAATCGGCAAGGAAACGGTTGACACAACGCCCCCCTTGGGAGTAGTAAAAACTTACACAACCTTCTGCCCGACCGGGCAAACCACGGGAGGTGAGGCCTTTTGATGAAAAAGCCGGCACTGATCGAGACAACAGTCCGCCTTTTTCCCAACAAGGAACTTGTAACCGCCACGACCCGAACTACCGTTAAGAGCCGTATCACCGACCCCCTGCTCTATTGCCCTTTCAATGGCAGAGAGTATCTTTTCAAACGCATTAGCAACAAGGACATCAATCCATACCGGTCTGGTATCGAAACCCGGGAAAAAGCAAGCGAGGCAGTTTAAACAAAAGCGATTTTTTGATTCATGGACAAAGGGAATTTCGATCCTCCCGGATATGGTTTTTGCCGAGTCTTAGTCACAAAAGCGGTGAGTCATGGGTTGGCGTATAAGGGAACTGAGATTATCAGAGCGTGGGCCTGAGGCTTATTGAGGCCAAGATAAGTATGATGTCCCCGGAATTC
>CAZONI010000141.1:0-7487 GCA_964581175.1 uncultured Desulfobacteraceae bacterium | reverse complement strand
TAGGCCCCCTCGGCGAAAAACTGCACACGGGCAGGAGCAGGAACGACCAGGTGGCGCTGGACGTCCGCATGTACGTGCGCGATTGCATTCAGCGGACGCTGCGCGGCATTTCGGCTACGCAGGAATCTCTCCTATTTCTCGCGGAAGAGAACCAGGATGTGGTTATGCCCGGGTATACGCACATGCAGCGGGCACAGCCGGTGCTCCTCGCGCATCACCTGCTTGCCTATTTCGAAATGCTCAGGAGAGACACAGAACGTTTCCGCCAGACCCTTGCACGGACCAACGTCATGCCGCTCGGCAGTGCAGCGCTGGCCGGGTCCACGTTTGATCTCGATCGGGACATGGTGGCTCGGGAACTCGATTTTGACGAAGTGAGCAGGAACAGCATGGACGCTGTCAGCGACCGGGATTTTGTGCTTGATTTCCTTTTCTCCGCTTCGGTGCTCATGATGCATCTGAGCCGGCTGAGCGAGGAACTGATTCTCTGGTCCACGCAGGAATTCGGATTCGCGTCCATTGCCGATTCATTCTGCACGGGAAGCAGCATCATGCCGCAGAAGAAAAATCCCGACATTCCCGAGCTCATCAGGGGAAAGACCGGCAGGGTCTACGGGGACCTGATGGGGCTGCTCACTACCATGAAGGGACTTCCGCTTTCCTACAATAAGGATATGCAGGAGGACAAGGAGGTCCTGTTTGACGCTGCCGATACCATTGATGCCTGTTTGACCATCATGGCCAGTCTCCTGAAATCGGTCTCTTTTGACGACGAGCGGATGGCCGCGGCTATCCAGAGCGGCTTTCTGGAGGCAACGGACCTTGCCGACTACCTGGTAAGGAAGGGGCTTCCGTTCAGGCAGGCGCATGAAGTGGTCGGGAAAATGATCCTCTTCGCCCTCCAGGAGAGGAAGGAACTTCGCGATCTGACCCTGGAGGAAATGAGGAATTTCTTCCGCCAGATGAAAGAAGATGTCTATGAGTGGCTCGATCCGGCCTCCTGTGTTCGGAGGCGGGAGATCCCCGGGGGTACGGGTCCTCAGAGAGTGAAAGAAAGGATTCAGGAAGCCAGGAAGGAGTTGGGACTTTGAGGCTGAAGCATGTGGTCATGAGCGCTGTTTTGCTGGGCGCTCTTATCTTCCCTGGAGGATGCGGCAAGAAGGCGCCGCCCTTCGTCCCGAAAGCAAAGGGAGGGTTTTCTCTGCAGGTTGAGAAGCTGCAAGCCAGGGAACAGGGTGGTGAAGTCCGGTTTACGGGAGAGGTGGTCCGGCCGAGGGGGCAGGTAGGAAAGCTCACGGCTCTCGAGTCCTGCCGTGTGTATCACGTGCGCTATTCTCTCGAGAGTCCTCCGTGTGAAGGATGCCCCATTTCATTCACCGCCTGGGAGGAAACAAAGGCCCATGTCTCGGGAGATGGACAATTCTCCTGCACCACTGAGGTGAAACTTCCGGGCATCCACTATTTTGTGCTCCGTCTGATAGGGCCGGATGGCGCTGTCGGTCCTCCGTCGAACAGGGTAAAACTGCTCGTGAAGTAGACAAAGAAACCATGCACCACTTTCAATACAAAAACGACGAACTCCATTGTGAAGAGGTCCCTGTGAGAACAATCGCGGAGACCGTGGGAACGCCCTTTTACCTGTACTCTCATGCGACCCTTACACAGCATTTCCATGCCTTTGACGGGGCCTTTGAAGGGACAAGGCACTTGACCTGCTTTTCCATGAAATCCAATTCCAACCTCGCCGTCCTGAAACTGTTTGCAGGTCTGGGAGGCGGTGTGGATATCGTCTCGGGCGGCGAACTGTTCCGGGCATTACGGGCCGGAGTCGATCCCAAGAAAATAGTCTATTCCGGGGTAGGAAAACGGGATGATGATCTGAGATTTGCCCTTTCCTCTGACATCCTCATGTTCAATGTGGAGTCTTCCCAGGAACTCATGAGGTTGAATGATATTGCCGGCACAATGAAGAAGACGGCCGGAATCGCGATTCGGGTGAACCCTGATGTTGATCCCAAGACGCATCCCTACATCTCAACCGGGCTCCGGGAAAACAAGTTCGGCATTGATATCCGGGAGGCGCCCGAGCAGTACACCCTGGCGGCAGGGCTGAAGAATATAGAGGTCCTCGGAGTTTCCTGCCATATCGGGTCCCAGTTGACTCAGGTGGACCCCTTTGTGGACGCCCTGACAAAATTACTGACCCTGATTGGCAACCTGAAAAAGGCAGGTATTCCGATCATCTTCCTGGACCTGGGGGGCGGGTTGGGGATCACGTATGACCGGGAAGAACCTCCTCATCCAAAGGACTACGGACGGGCCATCAAGAAGATGGTCTCATCCGCCGATCTTACCCTGATCTTTGAGCCGGGACGGGTCATCGTGGGGAATGCGGGCATCCTGGTGGCCAGGGTGCTTTACACCAAGTCCACCGCAGAAAAGAATTTCATTGTGGTAGACGCAGCCATGAATGACCTTATCCGTCCGAGTCTCTATAACTCCTTCCATGCCATCCAGCCGGTCCTGGAAAAAAAAGGGGGAAGACAGAAGGCGGACATTGTGGGTCCTATCTGTGAATCCGGGGACTTCCTGGCCAAGGAACGGGAGGTGGATGTTTTCCGTCCCGGAGATCTGCTGGCCGTCATGAGCGCCGGAGCCTATGGTTTCAGTATGTCCTCCACGTATAATTCAAGGCCTCGAGTGGAGGAGGTTATGGTGCGGGAGGATCGTTTTTACACCATCAGGAAGCGGGAAACCTATGAAGATCTTGTGAGGGGAGAGCAGATCCCTGATTTTCTGATGGATGGATGAGGAAAAATGAAACCAATCGAATTCTGGAAGATGAACGGGAGCGGCAATGATTTTATCATCATTGACAACCGTGATCACAAAGTGGCCGATGAGGAAATGCCCGTGCTGGTAAAACGATGCTGCAGGCGGCGGAAATCGGTTGGCGCGGATGGAGTGATTTTTGTCAACGAATCTGATCAGTACGATTTCGCCTGGCGGTTTTACAACGCCGACGGCGGGGAGGCAGAAATGTGCGGCAACGGGGGGCGATGCGTCTCCCGTTTCGCCTGCTTAAAGGAGATCGCCGGTCCGGAGATGACGTTTGAGACCCTGGTCGGGCCGGTGTCCGCAACGGTCAACGGGCGGATGGTGAAGGTGCTCATGCCGAGGCCGTCGGGTCTCTCGCTTGATGTTGATATGGAGCTCCAGTCGGGATGGCTGAGCGCGGATTTCGTCAACACCGGCGTTCCCCACGTAGTTGTCCGGGTGAAAAAACTTGAAAACCATCCGGTGGTGGAACAGGGCAGGGCGGTCAGGTATCACGAGCGCTTTGCGCCGGAGGGAACGAATGCAAATTTTATCAGGATTACCGGCCCTGATTCCCTCGAGATAAGGACCTACGAGCGGGGGGTTGAAGATGAGACCCTTGCGTGCGGCACCGGCTCAATAGCCGCCTCGCTTGTGGCCTGCACCCGGAATCTGGTGAAGTCCCCCACACGGATAAAAACCAGGAGCGGTGAAATACTGACCATCTCGTTCGAGAAGGATGGAGAGGACATACGAAAGGTGTGGATGGAGGGGAACACGACCATCGTGTACCGGGGAACGCTGCACGAAGAGGCCCTGTAATTCGTGCAACTCCGCCCACGCCGGATTCGACCAACCAACCTAACCCGGATAGACCGGAAATGACAAATGTCAAAGCTCAAATGTCAAGTAAAATCCAAATGCCTCAATGACAAAACATATCCCGGTGCTCTGCATACTGCGGCAACACGCGACGGAGCAACTCAGAGGGATGCTGACTTCTCTTCAATTTGGTCATTTGATATTTGACATTGATTTGCCATTAGGATTTTGGAATTTGACATTCAATGCAGCACAACAGAAATTTTGTGCTCGCTTTGAACGCAAATTTGCTTATAAGGTACTAATGAGCCAAATAGGAGAAGTAGACCAAATAACCCAGACAGAGCAGATCGACCAGACGAACCCCAACAATGGAGGTTAACATGTTTAGCGGATCTATAGTCGCCATAGTAACCCCTTTCAAAGGGGGAGAGGTTGATGAGGAAAAATACCGGGAACTGATAGAATTTCAGATCCAGGGCGGGACGAACGCTATCGTGCCCTGCGGCACCACAGGGGAGTCTGCCACACTCACGGTGGAAGAACATGCCCGCGTGATTGATATCGCCATCGAGGCAGTCAACAAGCGTGTCCCCGTGATCGCAGGGACCGGCGGAAACAGCACAAGAGAGGCGATAGATTTAACGCGGCACGCAAAGAGGTCAGGAGCCGACGCCACGCTGCAGGTAACTCCGTATTACAATAAGCCGACGCAGGAAGGATTGTATCAACACTTCAAGGCCATTGCCACTGCCGTACCGCTGCCCCAGGTCCTGTACAATGTGCCCGGCCGTACCAGCGTCAATATGCTGCCGGAAACCGTTGCGCGCCTCGCGGACCTGCCGGAAATCGTGGCGGTCAAGGAGGCCTCCGGCAACCTGGCCCAGATGGCTGAGATTGTAAAGATGGCCGGCGACAAGATCACCCTGCTCTCCGGCGACGATAATCTTACCTTGCCCGTGCTGTCCATCGGGGGCAAAGGAGTGGTTTCCGTGGTGGCCAATATCGTACCCGAGGATACTGCCGCACTGGTGCAGGCGTGGGAAGAGGGCAACGCGGAAAAGGCGAAACAACTTTACTACAGGCTGCTTCCCCTCTGCCAGGCCATGTTCTACGAAACCAATCCCATCCCCGTCAAGACCTCCCTGGCCCTCATGGGGAAGATAGACAGGGAAATGAGATTGCCGCTTGTGCCGATGGCCCCGGCCAACTTGGAGCGATTGAAGAAGGCCCTTGGCAATTACGGACTTCTGTGAGTGAAGGCATAACAAGGAGAATCGCCGTGGTAAACGCGATTGTTGCAGGCGCTGCAGGCAGGATGGGCAAAAGAATCATTACCATGATTCAGCAGACCCCCGGGATCGCCCTCACGGGGGCCTTTGAGCGTCCTGATCACCCGGCCGTTCACAAGGACGCCGGGGAGGAAGCCGGCGCAGGAAGCATGGGAGTTGAAATTGCTCCTTCGTTCAAAGATGTTCTCGACAAGGGAGATGTCCTGATCGATTTCACCATGCCGGACGCGACCCTTGAGAATCTTCATACGGCGGTTTTCAACGGGATGTCCATGGTTATCGGCACCACGGGGATCCAGGGAGAACGACTGGAAAAAGTGAAGGCGCTCGCAGGGAACATCAGGTGTGTCATGGCCCCCAACATGAGCGTAGGCGTCAACGTGATGTTCAAGATGGCCCGGGAATTGGCGAACCTCCTCGGAAAAGACTATGACATGGAGATCCTGGAAGTCCACCATCGCCTCAAGAAAGATGCCCCGAGCGGGACCGCTATGCACCTTGCCCGGATCCTTGCGGATGCGGTGGGCCGGGATCTTGATAAAGTGGGAGTTTACGAAAGAAAGGGCCAGGTCGGGGAGAGAACGAAGGAGGAAATCGGTATCCAGACATGGCGCGGCGGAGATATTGCCGGCGAGCACACCGTCATGTTCGCTGGTACCGGCGAAAGAGTGGAGTTGATCCACCGGGCTCACAACCGTGATAATTTCGCCAGGGGTGCGGTCAAGGCCGCCCTCTGGGTGGTGGAACAGCCCAACGGGCTCTATGACATGCAGGATGTCCTGGGCCTGAAATGAGAATGAGAGGGTTGGCAGGCACTTTGCACATCCTCGATGGCGAGCACATTATTGAACGTGAGGTACAGGATGGGACTTTTCGAAAAGGCGGGCAGGCTGAAACAGCTTCCCCCTTACCTGTTTAAGGAAATAGATCGAAAAAAGAAAGAGGTCATGGCCCGCGGGGTCGATATCATAGATTTGGGAGTGGGGGACCCCGATATCCCTACCCCGGCCCATATCATCGATGCACTCAAAAAGGCAGCCGATGATCCCGAAAACCACCGGTATCCATCCTATTCAGGGATGGCCGTGTTCAGGGATACCGTGGCCCGATGGTGTGAGAAAAGGTTCGGGATCGTGCTTGATCCCGGAACCGAAGTTCTTTCCCTTATCGGCAGTAAAGAGGGCATTGCCCATTTTTCCCTGGCCTTCATCAACCCGGGAGACATAGCCCTGGTGCCGAGCCCGGCTTACCCTGTATACCGTGTAGCCACCCTTTTCGCAGGAGGCGAGCCCTACATTATGCCGCTTCGAAAAGAGAAGGATTTTCTGCCGGATCTGGACGCGATTCCGGATGAGGTGGCGGAGCGGGCCAGGGTCATGGTCATCAACTATCCGAATAACCCCACCTCCGCAACAGCGGACAGGCCGTTTTTCAGCAAGGTGGTGGATTTCGCGAAGAAACACCGCATCATCGTCTGTCATGATGCCGCGTATACGGAAATGGCATTCGATGGATATAAACCGCCGAGTTTCCTGGAAGTGGAAGGTGCTAAGGACGTAGGACTTGAATTCCATTCCCTTTCCAAGACGTACAATATGACCGGCTGGCGGATCGGTTTCGCAGTGGGCAATGCGCAGGCGATCGAAGGGTTGGGTGCCATAAAGAGCAACATCGATTCGGGTGTTTTCCAAGCGGTGCAGCTGGCCGGCATCGGAGCGCTCAAAGGCGACCAGTCCTGTATCGCGGAAATGGTCCAGACCTACCAGGCCCGACGGGATCTGGCGGTCAAGGGACTGCGTGAGGCGGGATTCACGCTGACCCCTCCAAAGGCAACGTTCTATCTCTGGGTCCAGGTGCCTGAAGGGTATTCATCTGCCTCTTTTGCGGAACGGCTCCTCGAGGAGGCCGGCCTTGTGGTGACTCCCGGAAACGGTTTCGGTGAGCCGGGAGAAGGATATTTCAGGATCGCCCTGACTCAGACCCTGGAGCGATTGTCCGAGGCGCTGGAGAGACTCAACAAGATGAGCCTCTAGCGAGCGGAGTTTCTCCGAATGGCTGAAACCGCATATATCGGAATCGGTTCGAACCTCGGGGAGCCGCTGGAAAACTGCCGGACGGCGATCAGACTCCTTGGCGGAATGCGGGGCTGCCGCATCAAGGACAGATCCAGGTTTTACCAGACCGAGCCGGTGGGAGTAAAGGGGCAGGGATGGTATGTGAACGCGGTGGTTTCCCTTTGGACGGAGATGCCTCCACGACACCTCCTTGAGGGTCTTCTGGCCGTTGAGACCCGGATGGGACGAGTGAGGAAGGAAAAATGGGGCGCCCGGCTCATCGACCTGGACCTCCTCATCCACGGCGATCGGATAATGGACGAGCAGGGTCTCATTGTCCCTCACCCCAGGATGCATGAGCGAAGGTTCGTCCTGCTGCCCATGATAGATCTGGCTCCGGCACTTGTTCATCCGGTGTACGGGAAAACGATGGCTGAGCTTCTTGATGAATGTCCTGGGAAAGGCCAGGAAGTGATTCCCTTGGGAGACAAATAGATGCGGA
>CAZONI010000140.1:0-7523 GCA_964581175.1 uncultured Desulfobacteraceae bacterium | reverse complement strand
ACAGCATCCTCCAGGATTTCTCCATACCCGGCAGGAGCAACAGTGGCCGGATACCATTCAGCGGTGAAACCGGGGCAGTCATTCATAAGTGTTTTCACAGTGGACTGACATCCCTCCTTTTTCAGCTCAAGCCGGTGATTCCTTCCCAATCCCTCCACCTGGACCGCGCAGGGGGTGTTTCCTATTTTTTCCCCGTCCAGATACACCTGGGCGCCTGAGGGCTCTGAAGTCAGGTACACTTCGGTCGACACGGCACGGCTTACACCGGGTGCAAAAAAGATGAGCGCCAGGACAAGCACCAGAAAAGAGACAATCATTTTTCTATCCATTTTTCCCTCCTTCTGCATGGTTTGCGTTGCCGTTTAAAGACCTTAATGCCGGATGGAATCTTATCCGGCGCTACCTTGAAGTTGCACCCTCCAAGGAAAACATATTGAATTCCTTGGAGGAGTTATGTTGGCATCTTCATGGGGTTCCGTGTCATGGCCGCGTCCTGAAACAGATATTGCGAAGAAGGCTTGCTTTTATCGTTTCAGGCATGGTATAAGAGCTAAAACGCAACTGACGGTCCGGACCGTCAGAGTTTTTTCCCTTTTCTGAGCCTGTGAGGTGAGGCAATGGCCCAAAACCTCAAAAAGCTCATACGAATCGATTTGAACCGATTCAGGCTGGATGTCAGCCTTCCGCAGAAAAGTGAGTTCCCCATCCAATTCAACTCTCCCTCCCGGAGATTCTACCTCTCGGTGATCGCCCTCGTCGTACACGAGATGAAGAAGTTGGGAAGGATCACCTCCATCCCCCTGGAGGAGCACCTCGACCTGTTGGCCCTGCTCAATGAAACGGTGGGGGAGTCCGCCGGATCATCGGACAGGGACAGCCTCCTCCCGAGGATCTACAGGAAGTGGAAGAACGCCCTGCCCAACTTGGAGGACGCACCACTCTTCAAGGTGCTCGGGAAAGAAAGGGAGTACGGCGATGGTTCCGGGAAGGTCTATCCGTTTACCGAGGAAGAGAAAGACGTTTGGGCGAATCTTTTCCAGTACAAAGGCAGCGAACAGCACGTGCGGCTCCGGTTCTCCATCGACGCCCTTGGCGCCGGCCTGGACGACGTGGCCATAGTGTACGGGGAATCGCAGGAGCCGGGGGCGGGGGACGCATGGGGGCGGTTTGTTGCGGACCTCAGAGAAAGGGCGGAGAGGAAGGCCGAGCTGTCACCGCACAAACCCGGAAAGGGCGGGTTTTCCGGATTCTTCCGACGCCCGGTGCGCGCGACGCTGTTTGCCGCCATGCTTATTGTGCTGGCTTGTGCCGGGGCTGTCATAATGTGGAAATACTATGCTCCGGCGCCTCAGGCAGGGATTGTCCCTGCCGGAGAAACGGCGCTTTCCCTGCCTGACGAACTGTCGATCGCTGTGCTCCCGTTTGACAACTTGAGCGGAAATCAGGAGCAGGAGTTTCTGAGCGACGGGATTACAGAAGAAATCATCTCCGGCCTCTCCGTGATTCCACACCTGTTTGTGATCGCCCGGCACTCCGTATTCACCTACAAGGGAAAGCAGGTGGGAATTCAGCAGATAAGCAGGGACCTCGGCGTCCGCTACGTCATGGAGGGGAGTTTCGAACGGTCGGGCGACCGCATACGGGTCACTGCACGGCTCGTTGATGCTGTGACCGGGCGACATCTCTGGGCGGAGCGCTATGATCAGGAGCTCAAGGACGTCTTTGCGCTCCAGGATGACATCACCATGAAAATCCTGAAGGCCCTGGAGGTGAAGCTCACGGAGGGCGAACAGGCACGTATCAGCGGGAAAAACACGGCCAACATCGAGGTCTATCTAAGAACATTGGAGGCAATAAAGTACTACTTCCGATATACGAAGGATGATAATGCGGTTGCCCGCCGCTTGTGCGAGGCGGCTATCAGCCTTGATCCCATGTATGCGAGACCGTACCGGGTCCTGGCAGCGACCTATATCATGGAGCCTTGGTATGACACCGGCACGTCGCGCGAGGAATGCCTGGACCGGGCCCTGGAGCTGGCCAAAAAGGCGCTGTCACTGGATGGCTCTGACCCGTGTGCGCATGAGGTATTGAGCTATATCTATGGTCTTAAGGCTGAGTACGGCAAGGCCATTGCCGAGGCAAGGCAGGCCATCGCCCTTGACCCGAACTCAGCTGACAGCCGTGTGGCCTTGGGGTGCGCTCTCTATATGGCCGGAAAGCCGGAGCAGGCCATTGCTCCCATCAGGAAGGCCATTCGCAGCAACCCCATCGCGCCGAGCCACTACTACTATCATCTCGGAGAGGCCTATACATTCACGAGACGATATGAGGATGCGATCGCTGCATTTCAGAAAGCCCTTGAGCGCTCGCCTGATTATATTCTAGCTCATGTCAACCTGACCATCGCATACAGTCTGTCAGGCCGCAATGACGAGGCCCGTGCACAAGCCGGGGAAATCCTCAGGGTGCAGCCCGGGTTTTCCGTCGAAAAATATACGAAGACAATCCCTGCTTGTTTAACCAAGCCCATCGCTGCGGCACTCCACAAGGCGGGATTGAAGTGAGGAAAGAATCCGGGTCCCGATCTATCGTCGTTACTGGAGTCCCGCCTTGCGTAAAGAATCAATGGTCAGCTGTTTAAGAGCTCGATTTTTTTGCGGATTTGTTCTGGCGAATCGCTCTAAAGAAAAGGTGGGATCCAGCCTCATAATCTGCTCGGCTTGTATGCGTGCATCATCCATTCTGGCTGATAGACTGTAGATGCTGCAGAGCACGACACGGGATAAGACATTTTCCGGATTCTGCCGGACCGCTTTCTCCCCCCAATACGTGGCTTCTTCATACTTTTCTGCATTTCGGTATGACCCGGCCAGATTGTGCAGATACCAGTCCGGTGCATGAGGGTCCAGACGTATGGCCTTCTGAAGAATGGGGATTGCTTCCTCTGCTCGGTCTCCGAAGCGGAGTGCCATGCCCAGAAACGCATGCGCGTCGGCGTTATTCGGTTCAAGCTCAACAGCTCGTTCCGCCTCTCTGATGCCCTTCTCATACTCCTTCTTCATGACATAGATATTGCCCAGGAGACCATGGGCGCCGCCCAGAGAATCGTCCAGGGAGAGGGCTTTCTTCGCGAATTCCACGGCCTGTCTCAGAGATTCACGAGGGGACTTGGTTGAGCCTAACCACACGTCCACTAAGTGCGTTCCGCTCAGCCACCTGTAGGCCTGCGCGTAATATGGATCCAGCTCAATGGCCTCCTCCGCGAGCCGCCGGGCCTTATGATTATCTTCAACGGTTTGGTGCCTTTTCAGATCGCGGGCCTGAAGGATTTTCAGATATGCATCCAGATTATCTGTTCCGCTCCCGGTCACGAGGGCCTGCTCTCCTTCAGTCAACTTCACTTCAAGGGCCGTAATAATTTTCATGGTGATATCATCCTGAAGAGCAAAAAGGTCTTTCACGTTCCGGTCATAACGCTCCGCCCAGAGGTGATGTCCCGTGATGGCATCGATGAGCTGTGCGGTAATCCGGATACGGTCTCCCGACCGGAAAACACTCCCCTCCATCACATAACGGACCCCCAGTTCACGACTCACCTGCTGGACTTTCTCAGGTTTCCCCTTATAGGTGAACGTGGAGTTGCTGGCGATTACGAACAGTTTTGGAACTTTGGAGAGGCAGGTGATTATCTGCTCGGTGATCCCGTCACTGAGGTACTCCTGCTTCGGATCGCCGCTCAGATTGGCAAAGGGCAACACCGCGATAGAGGGCTTATCAGGCAGCGGGAATGCCATTTTTTCAGAAGAAACAGCCTGTTCCCGAGGAGCATGCCGGGAGTATCCCCAGAGTGCGAAAGCCGCCGCCACCGCGATCGCGACGGCGAAGGACTGCCATCGCCGCCGGCCTAGCCGTATCCTCCTGCTTATTCTCTCCCATGATGCCGGCGTTTCAGGTCCTTCAAGCACGCGGCGGGTGGGCTCCGGTGTCTCCTTTGGTTCTCGGCGGAGGCCTGCGATAAAAGCGTTCCACGCAGCGTCGTCTATCAGCTTAGGGTCTTCGCCGGAGGTGATGATCACTTGATCCAGGCCCAGTCCCAGTTTGTCGATTGAGAATCGCAGCCTCACATGCTCTTCGCTCCCCTGGTACTCGAACAGGTTCGCCCAGGCGTCCTTCTGCTCATCGGTGAATCGATAACCGGGAGCGACTCCCTCCTCATAGTCCCGTTTCTTCCCCAGGACTTTGAACAGAGGCGCTTCCTCCAGGTTGGGAAGGGCGTTCTTCCACTTTCTATAGATCCTCGGAAGAAGGTTGTTCTTTTCTGATGATCCTGCCGAACCTCCCACCGTCTCGTTCAGGAGTCCAAGCAGTTCAAGATGGTCTTCAAGAGGGATCGAAGTGATTCGTCCCCGCCGCTTCATCTCCATGACCACCAGGGCAATCAGCGACAGGTAGAACCTCCTTGAGGGCGATGTGAAGTGGAGGGTCAGGGCAGGAGTATGCGAAAGCTCGATGTGAAGTTTGAACCGGGCAAGATCTATTGTTACGGGCGCTGCGGGTGTTCCGCTCATTCCCTTTCCTCCTGAGATCTTTTCGGAGACAGGAAGTACGTTAGGGATGTAGAGGCCGTAGACGTACAGCTAAAGCTTGCGGTATCATTCAGATTTTGGCTAGTTTAGCAGGAATATAACACGAAGACAACTCTTTTCACAGGGTTTATCCTTTCGGCACTACGCGGGTCGCTTTCGGTATTGCAGAGGCGGTTTTAGTCTTTGTGTCAACGACCATGGCAACATGGGAGAATAGTATTGACGTTTAATGACGGAATTGGTGTAATCTTGACAAAGGAGACACACCATGGAAGAGAAGAAATTATTGAACACCCGGGAGGTTGCCCGGCTCCTGGATATCAATGAGAAGATGGTCTATTCGCTGATTTCCGAGAAGGGGCTCCCCGGGACAAAGGCAACCGGAAAATGGCTTTTCCCCCGGCACCTGGTGGAGCAGTGGCTGGAGAATCAGACAATCAACTATCCCAAGTCTTCCCATCCCCTGCCTCCCTACCACGGGCTTCTCATCATAGCTGGGAGCAACGATATCCTGCTCGACAGGGCTGTCTCGTTTTTCAACAAGCGATACCCGGATCACCTGGCTGTTTTCGGAAATCTGGGGAGCATGGGCGGGATCAGGGCACTGCGGCGAAATCTCTGTCATGTGGCATCCAGCCACCTGCTGCAGGAAAGCGGGGAGGAATACAACTTCGGTTTTGCGCAGGAGGAACTGGAGCAAATGCCCGCGATAGTCAATTTCTGCCGGCGTGAGCAGGGACTCATGGTGCAAAAGGGAAATCCAAAGGCTATTCACGATGCGAACGACCTGACGGGCAAAGGTGTTCGCATCGTCAACCGTCCCGTAGGAACGGGAACCCGGCTTCTCCTTGACATGAAACTTGAAAAGGCGGGGATCAGCGGCGACAAAGTAAAAGGCTATGAAAACGAGGTCTCCCGTCATCTGGACGTGGGCCTGGAAGTCCTTTCCGGCAGGGCGGACGCGGGACCGGGGATACGGGCCGTTGCGGGTATGCTCAACCTTGACTTTATCTCATGGCGGTGGGAGCGGTTTGATTTTCTCGTTTCAAAAGATCGTTTTTTCGATCAAGGAGTTCAACTTTTTCTCGGACTTTTGCATGAGGGTACATTTCATGGGTTATCAGAAGGCCTCGAAGGGTATGATCTGCATCTCTGCGGGAAGATGGTCTTTCCCCGGGAGGCAGAAGAATTGAAGGAGAAAAAATAGTGAAAATGGATTTTCTGAAAAAATGCGGCATCGTCCTGCTGGCGAATATGATTTGCGTGGCTTTTCTCGTGGTCCCCTCGCACGCGGAATCGCACCGGAAACTCATCATATTTCATGCCGGGTCCCTCTCCATTCCCTTTAAGGAGATGGGGGAGGCGTTCACCCGAGAGCACTCCGGGGTGGAAGTGCTCCGGGAGGCGGCAGGGTCGAGAACATGCGCCAGAAAGATTACTGAACTGGGGCGGCCCTGCGATGTGATGGCTTCGGCCGATTACACGGTCATTGAAAACCTCCTGATCCCCAAATATGCGTCATGGAACATCTCGTTTGCCACCAACGAGATGGCCATCATGTACAGATCCGATTCAAAGTATGCGGGCGAAATCAACGGGCAAAACTGGTACCGCGTTCTCCTGCGGAAGGGCGTTGAATACGGCCACTCAGACCCGAACACCGATCCGTGCGGGTACAGGAGCCAGTTCGTCTGGCAGCTGGCGGAGAAATACTACAAGGTTCCCGGGCTCTATGAAAAGCTGAAGGCGGGATGTCCGTTGCGGAACGTCAGGCCCAAGGAGACCGACCTGATCGCCCTGCTCGAGGCCGGACAGCTCGATTATGTGTTCATTTACAAGTCCGTGTGCCTGCAGCACAAAACGCCCTTTGTCCAGCTGCCGGATCAGGTAAACCTGGGCTCTTCCAGGTTCGCTGACTATTATAAGCAGGCCGGCATCAGGATCACCGGCAAGACACCCGGCTCCTTTATCAAGAAAACAGGCAAGCCGATGGTCTACGGGATCACGATCCCGAAAAATGCACCCCATCGCAAGCTGGCGATTCAATTTCTGGCCTTTGTCCTGGGACCTGAGGGGCGTGAGATCATGAAGCGAAACGGCCAGGCTCCGCTATCCCCTCCGCAAGTAACCGGTGATGCCGGCAAACTCCCTGACGCCCTGAAGCCCCTCACGCGCTGATGGCTGGAAAAGACAGGCGCAGGGCTTAAGGCGCAAGGCGTAAGGTCAAAGCAAAAGGACTAGTGACAGGCTCAACCGGGAAACCGGCTCAACCGGCAAACCGGCGCAAGGCGCAAGGTTAAAGGAAGAGGATTAGGTAATTGAGTAACTTCAAGGTTGTCATGTGGGGCCTGGGCGCCGTCCTGCTCCTGATTGTTGTGGTTCCGCTACTCAGGATGATCCTGGCCGCGGATCCAACGGTCCTCAAGGCTGCCGTCACCGATTCTGAGGTCATAGGGTCCATCCTGTTGACGCTCAGGTGCGCCCTGTGGGCTACGCTGGTCTGCGCTTTGTTCGGGATTCCTCTTGCCTATATGCTTGCCCGCTGGCACTTTCCGGGAAAGGGCCTCGTCCAGGGAGTGATAGACCTTCCTGTGATGATACCTCACACGGCCGCGGGTATTGCCCTGCTCATGGTCTATGGGCGCGCATTTCTTGTGGGCAAAGCCTTTGCATCGATAGGCCTCAGTTTCGTGGGAACGGAGGCCGGCATCAGCCTGGCCATGGCCTTTGTGTCCCTTCCTTTCCTGGTAAACGCGGCCAGGGAGGGATTCCTTTCTTTTGACCCGAGGCTTGAACGGGTAGCCCGAACCCTCGGGGCATCTCCCTGGAAGGCATTTTTCAGGGTAAGTATGTCCCTGAGCTGGCGATCCATTCTCTCGGGCGGCATCATGATGTGGGCGAGGGGAATCTCGGAATTCGGGGCCGTGATTGTGC
>CAZONI010000139.1:0-7557 GCA_964581175.1 uncultured Desulfobacteraceae bacterium | reverse complement strand
GGCCATTGAACCAGACCCCCTTTCCAGTATTGTTCGAATGGGTATATCTGCTATAGATCACAATATCACCCAACCCTGCGATAAGAGAATAATATCCGGAATGACAATCGACGGTGGAGATGTGCATCTCTGGCAAGTGACCTGCAATTCCACAGTATATTTTGTCGGGCATTCTTGGTTTACTCCCAAAAGAGAACCGAACATGGCCAATGAAGGGTCACAAGGTGTACCGACTTTCCATCTTCGAGAAGAAAGAGAAGGATGGAAAGGAGTACCCTGCCGTCTCATCGCAAAACGAATATCCCTTCCTCCTCCCCGCCTGGCGAGTCGACAAGATCATGAAGGACTCCCAACCGTTGTTGATGAAACCCGCCAGGCAGGAAAAGATACCGGTCAAGCCATTTACACCTAAGGAAGCATAGTCGGATCAAGGCTTCGGGACAACATCCTGAGCAGGGATTTTGCTTGACCCACGAGAACATTTCCACTATGATTCGTCTTCGATAAAGCGGCCTCTTGTCCATTGAACATACATCCCCTACAGATTTACTTCATTGATAATGAAAAAGATTTTACTGATTAATCCGCCTGTTTCCATTTATGTCAACAGAACAGCCTTCGCTCCCTTGCCCCTGCTAGCCTTGGGCACTTGCCTGAAAAAACTTCGAAGAAGAGGCCTTGCGTTTTCTCATGAGGTCGTCGATCTGGATTTTATGCTCAAGCAAGGTCTTTTTTCGGATGACGAGAGTTTTTATCCGAAAGCCGGTGATTTCCTGCTTGAAAAAAAACCTGATATTCTTCTCTTCACGGTTCATGGGGTGAACCATATTGTGACCCTGAAGTTATCGGAACGGATCAAGCGGGAGCGACCATCGTGCCTAATTTTCGTCGGAGGTATCGCTCCCACGCTTATGGCTAATGAGGCCCTGAGGAATTGTCCGAACATTGACGGCATCGTAAAAGGGGAGGGCGAGCCGGTCCTCGATCACCTCATATCTGCGGCAATGACCCATGGCGATTACGCCGAGGTCCCGTCTTTTGTGCACCGAAAGGATGGGAAAGTCGTCGAAACGGAGAGGATTTCTCCAGAGCAGCTCCAGCCGATCCCTTCGCCGGATTACTCGCTGATCTGCATTGAAGACTACCTCCTCCACAATAAGACGAACCCATATGTTCATCCCGGTTTCGTTTTGATCGAATCAGGAAGAGGCTGTCCTTACGGATGCTCGTTCTGTGCTCCCGCCAAGATTTGGGGACACAAGGTGCGCTATCGTCCGATATCCGAAGTCATGGATGAGATGAAGTTCCTGGCGGCCAAAGGCGGTAATTTTAGTTTCTTCACCCAAGACAACCTCGAGGAGAGCTTTCTCAGGGCGTTGTCCGAGGCTTTGATCCGGGAAGAAGCCAATATCTCCTGGGGATGCTATTCTCGCTTGGATCGGCTTTCCGATGGTTTGGCCGGTTTGCTTTCTAGGGCGGGATGCCGACTGATTTTCACCGGCTTCGAAACCCCTAACACCAGTGCCCAGAAAATGATCCGCAAGGTGGTCAACTCTTCCGCCGCCTTTGGGAAACTGCAGAAGTTCAACGCAAGCGGAATATCCTTCATTGGCAGTTTCATCGCGGGGTTCAAAGGCGAGACCGAAGAAGATCTTGACCGCACCTTGCATTTCGCGATCCAGTGTGCCGCTGGCCTCCAATGGGAAGCGCTCCATGAACGTGTCCGATCCGCTGACAAAGACAATTTGCCGCCGAAAGGGGCCAATATATGCTTGGTCCACCCTCTTGCCCATATGCCGGGGACCGACGCCTTCGAACAGGAAAGAAAGAACTTGCACATTGCAAAGTATTCCCTGCATCCGGATTGCTACGGCAGCTTCTTGTTCAGTCACGACGAGTTTAAGAACGACTGGTCTTTTCTCGGAGTCAATCCCTACCTGAATCATCTTCCGGAAGACAAGGTGATGTATTATTGTTCTCTTCTACGGGTATTCAATCTGCTGAACAGCCGCCCTTACTATTTTGCTTTGCTCATGTCGACTTTGGATCAGGGAGCTTTGGAACTGATAAAAAGGATGGTAGCCGAGGTGGGTGAAGATCTCGTGCTTACCGCAAAGATCGACCTATTCGAGGCAAAAATCAGAGATTTTGTAGCAGAACATTTAGGATTTGCGCCTGAATGGACGGTGAAAAAAGGTCAGGGGTAGTTGGGACATTCAAATCCAACGGTAACTCTCAATGTATACGCACGCCTACGGTTGATATCCCGTAACCCCTTGATTTTCCTGGTGGGCGGTGCGAGGTTTGAACTCGCGACTTCCACCGTGTGAGGATGGCACTCTCCCGCTGAGTTAACCGCCCAAAATCGTCTTTTCTTTACTACGAACCGACCGGGTTGTAAATAAAAAAACGCACCCGTCCACGCATCCGAGGCCAAAGAGGTCTATTCCAACCCTACCAAATTTTTCAGCGCGTCCACCTCCGTCGATTCAAGAAGGCGATATTGACCCACCTTGAGACTCCCCAGTTCCAGGGTGCCGAACCCGATGCGTATCAGATGGATCACTTCATATCCCACGGAGTCCAGCATACGCCGCACTTGCCGTGTTCTGCCCTGGGTGATGGTCATGCGAAGCAAGGTCTTTGCAGGGTCCCGGCTGATCAGCGAAAGCCGCGCGGGGCCGCTGGGGCCGTCTTCAAGGAGCACTCCTTTTTTTAAAGAAGTGAGCGCTTCGTTGGAGATGTTCCCCCGGACAGTAACCTTGTAGGTCCTTGGCACCCGGTATCGGGGGTGCATGAGACGGCAAGCCCATTCTCCGTCATTGGTCATCAGGAGAAGGCCGAGGCTGTCGAAGTCAAGCCTGCCCACGGAGTATATCCGTCCAGGGACATCTTTGACCAAATCCGTTATCACGGGCCTTCCCTCCGGATCGCCAAGGCTGGCAAGATAGCCGAAGGGCTTATTGAGCATCAGGTAGATTTTCTGTGGGGGACCGGGTACTTCTCTGCCGTCCACCTCGATCTGGTCGCGCCCCCACATTGCCCGCGTGCCGAGCTGTTTAACCACGTGGCCGTTCAGCTTCACGCGGCCTCCAAGGATCAAGACGTCTGCTTTCCTTCTCGACGTGATGCCTGCACTGGAGAGGATCTGGTTAATCCTTTGGGCCTTCGGGAGCTGCCTCGTCTGCTGCTTCTTCCTGGATGGCATCTGACGTACCTTCGAGAGCTTGGAGGGCCGGGACAGCACCTTCTCCATTGGAAAAAAGTGTCTTTATCTCTTTCATTTTTGGCAGTGAATTAAGATCTGTTAAATCAAATACTTCAAGGAATTTCTTTGTCGTTCCATAAATAAAGGGCCTCCCGGGAAGATTTTTTCTTCCGACAATGCGGATGAGGCCCTTTTCGAGTAATGTCCGCACAATTCCTCCCACATCAACACCGCGCAGTTTTTCGATCTCCTGCCGCAGTATAGGCTGCTTGTAAGCGATGATGGCAAGTGTTTCGAGCGCTGCCTGTGAGAGCCGGGATGGTGATGTCTTATACATCTTGAGAACGTAGGGGGCGAATTCTCTTTTTGTCCTGAACTGGTAGCCGCTGGCCACTTCCTTGAGGAAAAAGCTGCGTCCCATGCTGCCGTATTCCATTTCCAGTGCATTCAGAGCAGCACGTATATCCCGGATGGAATACTCAGGCAGCCAGTCGCTGATTTCTCGCGGGGAAAGCGGATGATCGGCAGCAAAAACAAGGGCCTCGAGTATCGGTTGAAGTTTTTCGGACACGTTTATGGATTCCTCTCCTCGGGAAGAGCAGCATTCAAAAGAATATCACTGTCATGATCGGGCTGGAACAGCTTAAGAAGCCCCCGGTGGACCAGCTCCAGCAAGGCCAGGAAAGTGACGACCAATTCGGAAAGTCCCATGCCTTCAGGAAACAGTTCCTGGAAATACAAAGTCTGCTTTTCCTTCAACCTGGCAATGATCTGATCTATCTTTTCGTTGATTGACCATTCCTCCAGCCGAAATCGGAGCTGGGTCTCGGGGAGTCTTTGATCGACGATTCGCCTGAAGGCGTCAATGAGCTGAAAAATGTTTGCTTCGAGAGGCACATCTTCGCTGTCCGACAAGGCGGAAAGCTCAGTTGAAGGTATCCTGCTGAAGACGTCCCGGCCCAATACATCTCTCTCAGAGAGCTCGTGGGCGAGATCCCTGATCCGCATGTATTCAAGGAGGGGCCTCGCGATCTCAAGCCGCGGGTCCTCTTCATCTTCCTTATCATCTGTGTCCGGGAGCAGCATCTTGGACTTTATATGCATCAGCGTGGAAGCCATGAGCAGAAAATCGCCCGCTACATTGATGTTGAGCGCTTTCATCATGTCGATGTATGCCAGAAACTCGTCGGTTATGGTTGCGATGGGAATATCAAAGATGTCCACCTCATTCTTCCGGATCAGGTGCAGAAGAAGGTCCATGGGACCTTCGAATATCTCCAGTTTAACCTCGTAAGTCATGTCAACAACCTGCAAGCGTTGAGTATTCAGCCTTCGGTTTTTTGCTCCCTATATCTTAACAGCCTCTCTCACTTCCTCCATGGTCTCAACAGCAATTTTCCTGGCTCGGCGGTTTCCTTCCAGGATGACCGTATCGACATGCTCCCGGTTTTCCTGCAGTTCCTTTCTTCTCGCTTTAATGGGTTTCAATCCCTTTTTCAGACTCTCCGCCATCATTTTCTTGCATTCCACGCAACCCACCTCTGCGGCACGGCACTCCTTGTTAATGCGCGATACCAGATCATTTCCGGAATAGATTTCGTGAAATGAGTACACGTTGCAGATGCCGGGGTTACCCGGATCGGTTTTCCTCGCCCTCTGGGGATCAGTGATCATCTGCATGACCTTCCTGTCGATTTCGTCGTCGTTGTCAGTGAGGTAAATGGCATTTCCATAGCTCTTGCTCATTTTCCGCCTGTCCATACCGAGGAGTTTCGAGGTGGGGGTCAGAATAACATCGGGCTCCGGGAAAACGGTTCCGTAGAAATAATTGAACCGTCGCGCTATCTCTCTGGTCAACTCCACGTGAGGAGCCTGATCTTCTCCAACCGGCACGCCGTTCGCCTTGTACATGAGGATATCCGCGGCCTGGAGAACCGGATACCCGAGAAATCCATAGGTATATACGTCCCGTTGAGTCAATTCCTTCAACTGCTCCTTGTATGTGGGATTTCTCTCCAGCCAGGGCAGAGGTGTAATCATGGAGAAAATAAGGTGCAATTCAGCATGTTCCTTAATGCTTGACTGGATAAAGAAGGTGCAGATATCGGGATCAAGTCCCACCGATATCCAGTCAATGATGATATCACGGGTGCTCTGCCTGATGATGTCAGGTTTGGCGTATTCGCTGGTCAGGGCGTGCCAGTCTGCGATGAAATAGAAACAATCGTAGTCTTCCTGGAGCCTCTTCCAGTTCAGAAGAGCCCCATGGAGGTGTCCGAGATGCATTTTTCCGGTTGGTCTCATGCCGCTGACGATCCTCTTTTTCATTCGGTATTATCTCCTCCCAAAATGGTTTTTCTTTTCCTCACTCACTTACCTGCTCAGTTCCGTATTCTCAAAGTGCTCGTGGACGAAGGCTATCTCATCGCCTCTCGTCTTGACAACCCCGTTCAGGCGTGCTTCGAGCAGCTTTTCCAGCATGTCCTTAAAGACGGGGCCGGGCTGGAAACCCATTTCTATCAGGTCCTTCCCATGGAGCAGAATCGCGGTCCCTTTCAGCTTGGTAAAGTACAGTGAAACAAGTCGCTTTGTCTTGTCATTGTGCGTCTTTGCCATAAAAAAAAGGAGGGTCTCCGTATCATATTTGTCGAGCAGGGTATAGAGCTCATAGTGTGTTCCCTCAAATCGAAACAGCTGATCAAGGAGTTGATCGGAGTCGTCTCTCTGTGCGGTCATTCTGCAGCTCTCCTGATCCACCATGCCCATCCGATTCGCCAGGCGCTTCAAAATTTCCGGTTTCAGACCGGAGGTGAGGCCATGCCAATACACCTTCCAGGGCTCCATATATTCTCCCAGGTAAAGCAGATTATACCAGGCAATCACCCGTTTGATCTCTTCAAAAAGAATATGGAGCTCTTCGTTGAGTTTTATGTTCGGATGTATGACACCGAGCAGGTCGAGCTCATCCATGCGTTCAATGGCCTTTATGGGATCATGTTCTTTGAGGACAAGCTTTAATTCCGTAAAGAGCCGGTGCCCTGAAAGATCTTTAAAGCAGTTGATCTGTAAGGCGTTCTTTATGAGGGCAAGTGTCAGCCTTCCGATCTTGAAACCAAAGCGCTGTTCGAAACGAATCGCACGCAGTATACGGGTAGGGTCCTCCACAAAACTCAGGTTATGGAGGACCCTGAGGACCTTCTCCTTGATGTCTTTCTGGCCGCCGAAGAAATCAAGCAGCGTGCCCCAGGCCTTGCCATTGAGTTTGACGGCGAGGGTATTTATGGTGAAATCCCTGCGATAGAGATCCAGTTTGAGGCTGCTGGTTTCCACGATCGGAGGAGCTGCGGGAGATTCATAGTATTCCATACGCGCCGTGGCGATATCCACCTTGAAACCGTCGGGAAAAATGAGAACGGCAGTCCCGAATTTTTTGTGGCTCCTCACACGAGGACCATACTCCCGCGAAAATTCGTGGGCGAAGTGGATACCGTCCCCTTCGATGACAATGTCCACATCCAGGTTTTCCCGCTTAAGCAGGACGTCCCTCACCAGCCCCCCCACAAGGTAAGCGTTATATCCAAGCTTATCAGCTACTCTACCGAAATTCTTCAAAAGTTTTATAATATCCACAGGAAGCCTCTCCTTCAGACTTCCAGCCAGATTTTTCCTACGCAGAAAGTGCGAGGCCTCTTTCGATTCGTACAGGAGTTCCGGAACCAGGGATTCACCCAGAAGCGTGTTCAGCAGATCAGTGCGTGTGATGACACCCACAACCCTTTTTCCCTCCATGACCGGCAATATTCTCAGCTTGTTCTGAATGATCAGATTCTGCACTTCTTTCAAGGGTTCATCAGGGTGAATAGTCGGAAATTCGATATGCATGTAATCACTTACCTTGACCTCTTCGAGCCCGAAAAACACCGCCTTTTCAACTACCTGCCTTGTGATATATCCCTCCAGAGTGTCATCTTCTCCCATGACCAGAAGCACGTTGATATTGTATCTGGTCATCAGCTTGGCAGCTTCACTGACATTAGCATCCGGAGCAACATGAATGACCGGGGAGGACATCAGTTCCTTGGCCTTCTGAACCGGCCTGATCCTGCTTTTCAACAGTGTCTGGAGGGAGCGTTCCACCTGAATCAAGGTCTTGTTCTTGATGGTCGCGGAAGCGGCGTACTGGTGGCCCCCCCCACCGAGAGACACGGCAATCTCAGCAACGTTCACCTCGGGAATCCTGCTCCTGGCTACGAGGTAGATACGGTCTTCCATTTGCGCGAGCGCAAAGAGCACGTTCAGGTTTTCCATTTCCATGAACTTGTGTACCAGCACCGCGAAATCTCCCACGT
>CAZONI010000138.1:0-7618 GCA_964581175.1 uncultured Desulfobacteraceae bacterium | reverse complement strand
AAGTGCGGTAACGCATGAAGCTAACTGGTACTAATAGGTCGTGAGGCTTGGCCATAACTTTTTCATTTTACTTTGTTGGAGTGAGATCTAAGGAAGTCACCGTTTTTTGCATCCCCTGTATTTAAGTTTATTAGGTTTATTGCGTTCATGGGTTTGTTGGGTTGAGGTGAAGTGTACCTGTTGAAAGATTGCGTTGACCCAGGAACAGATAAGCCGGTGTTTTTACAGTTTTCGGTGGCAACAGCGAAGAGGAAACACCCGTTCCCATCCCGAACACGGAAGTTAAGCTCTTTTGCGCCGATGGTACTGCGCGGGGGACTGCGTGGGAGAGTAGGACGCCGCCGAATTTATTCTAAAAGCCCCTTCATGTGTATTGAAGGGGCTTTTTTTCGTGATTTTATTGACATTGCTGCGCAGCCCTCCTATGAGTAGTCAAATGCACAAACAATCTCCGTATGACCGGCTCCATATCTATCTCCTGAACGGGACGGTTGACCGGGAAGACGAATCGTCTCTGGGTGATGAATTTGTCGGAAATTGGGTCGAAGGAGAGACATCATTTCTCTTTTTCACCGCAGCTGCCGGCGCAAATGTTTCACGCCTTTTGGGGATGCGCCCGGGCTTGAAGGTGATAGATGAGTGCCGGATGGCCTATGATCAATGGCAGGGGGGTGTGGTCTATCCCCTGCACATCGGAGAATTTGTTATCATCCCCCCGTGGAGGGCGGAAGACGCAAAAGGCGGGGAAAAGACGATTATCCTGGATCCCGGTGTGGTGTTCGGTAACGGCCTCCATCCCACAACGCGGGACTGCCTGCATGCGCTGTCTTTCCTCAGGCGGAGTTTTCAGTTCAGGCAGGTGGCGGATCTTGGTACCGGCACCGGAGTGCTGGCAGTTGCCTGCGGGCTGGTCGGCGCCGAAAAGGTCCTTGCTCTGGACCTCAATCCTCTGTGCGCGCGAACCGCACTTGGAAATGCTGACCTGAATCGCCTCAGGCAAGTAATTGAAGTCGTTGAAGGGAATGTGCTGGATGTTTCGTTTGAAAAGATCGACCTTGCCATCGCAAATATCCACTATGACGTAGTCAATCAACTCCTCGATAAGGGTGATTTTCGGCAGGTTCCGTGGATCATTATCTCGGGTTTGATGCGCAGTCAGGCGAGGGAGGTCAAACACAAGTTGAAGACATATGAAATCCCTGTAATGCGGGAATGGGACCACGAGATGACGTGGTACACCATCCTTGCGGGCGGGAAAAGGGTGCACAATGCAGAGGGATGAGAAAATTCCAATTGAAAAAGTGGATGGTCACACCTGTTTTGCCTGCGGTACGGCCAACCCAATCGGTCTCCAGATGAATTTCTACCGACAAGGTGAAAACATCTGTTCCGATATTACACTCGGAGAGTTTCATGTGGGTTGGGAAAATATCGCCCATGGCGGTATCATCTCCACCATGCTCGATGAGGTTATGTCGTGGACCGTGCTCTATTTCAAAAGGAGCTTTTTTGTAACGCGAAAAATGGAGATCAAGTACGTGAGGCAGGTGCCGGTGGGAAAATTGCTCACGGTGAGAGGATCCATTTCGGGCAATTCGCATACGGCAGGCAGGGAAAAGATCAGGGCAGAGGGTCGGATTGTGGATACGGAAGGACATCTGCTGGCCCGAAGTGCCGGTGAGTTTGTGCTCTTACCAAAAGAGGCACTGGGAGAGGTCCCGGAAGGGATGAAACAGGAAATGCTGGCGTTGTTTGAAAGACTGGAGCACCACGGACCAGAAAGAGAACTGGAGAGACTATGAGATTGGATGAACAGAAGAAACGGGTATCCGTAGTTCGCTACGAGCGGCCTCACGATTCTGTCAGGAGGGCGGTTGACCTGTGCGGCGGGTTCGAGCGCCTTCCGAGGGATGCACGTGTTTTCATCAAGCCGAACATTGTCTTCTGGGCAAAGGCAGTCCGCTTTCCCAAGTGGGGGGTCATCACCACGAGCCGCGTGGTGGAGGACATGGTGATCCTGCTCAAAGAACACGGGATCGACAAGATCATCATCGGGGAGGGGATGGTCACCTTTGACCCAAAGGACACCGAGACCCCTGCCTACGCGTTTGAAAGCCTCGGCTACCCATTGCTCAAGAAGCGCTACGGGGTAGAGTACGTAAATGTCCATGAACGACCCTTTGAAAAACGGGACCTGGGAGACGGCATATTTCTCAACTTCAACACAGATTTCCTGTGCTCTGATTTCCTTGTGGATCTCCCTGTGCTCAAGACCCATGCTCAAACCGTGGTCAGCCTGGGGGTAAAGAATATAAAGGGCACCATTGATATGAATTCCCGGAAGAAATGCCACAGTGCAGATCCGGAAAAGGACCTCAACTTCATGATCTCCAGATACCTGAAGGTCCTTCCTCCGTCCTGTTTTACCCTCCTTGATGGAATCTATACCGCAGAACGGGGACCCGGTTTCGATGGAAAGGCCAGGAGAAGCAATCTCCTGGTCGGCTCTCGGGATATCATTTCCGCGGACACGGTTGGCGCCATGCTTCTGGGGTATGAGCCAGGGGAAGTGCCGTATCTTGTCCATGCGGCTGCTTTTGAGGGACGGTCGCTGGATCTTTCGGATATCGAAATAACAGGAGAGAGGATTGAAGATGTGGCATCACGCCACCAATATCAATTTCCTTATACCGCGGATGGGAATCTTCCTCTTCCCATGAAGCGGATGGGCATCGAGGGACTGTCGTACCGAAAATATGACCTTACCCTATGCACCTACTGCTCGATGGCGAGCGGACCGGTCCTGGCCGGGATCGCCCAGGCATGGAAGGGAGAGCCGTGGGACGACGTGGAAGTCCTCACCGGGAAATCCATGAAGCCCACGCCGGGGAAAAAGAAGACCATCCTCTTGGGCAAGTGTATATACCAGGCCAACAAGGACAATCCCGATATACGGGAGATGATTGCGGTGAAGGGATGCCCCCCGTCTCCCGGGAAGATTGTGGAGGCATTCCACAAGGCGGGAATCCCCATAAGCGCTGACTTGCTGGAGCAGATGGATATGCTGCCGGGATTTTTTATGCGGAAATACGAAGGGAAGCCGGAGTTTGACGAGTCTTTCTTCAAGGTTGAATAAGAAAAAATGGAAGAAAAGATTCGGTTCAAATCAGGAGATCTTGCTCTTGAGGGACTTTTTGACCGCGCCGGCGGGAGCAGAGGTGTGGTGGTCACACACCCGCATCCCCTTTACGGCGGGAGCATGCGGAACAATGTCGTTTCGACCCTGGTTCAGGCCTATGGCGAGGCAGGGTATTCGACCCTGCGGTTCAACTTCAGGGGCGTGGGCGCCAGCCAGGGCAGGTACGACAATGGCCCCGGAGAACAGGAGGATGTGAAAGCGGCCCTCGAATATCTCCTCGCGATGGGATGTGTAGAACCGGACCTTGTGGGGTATTCCTTCGGGGCATGGGTGAATGCAATGGGCCGAGAGCGGTACCCGCAAGTCGAACACCTGTGTCTGGTCTCCCCTCCCGTTGCGTTTATGGATTTCTCAACCCTGACATACACTCCGACAATCAGAATGGTCGTCTCCGGTTCCCTTGATGATATTGCGCCGCCTTCCCTGATTCGTGAAATGATCGGCAAGTGGAATCCGGACGCGGAATTCAGGATTATTGAAGGCGCGGATCACTTATACAGCGGGTATGAAGGAGAACTGTCCGGCGTGCTAAAGGATTTTCTTCGGAAACAGGAAAAGTGACGAAAAGAACGAGGCGTAAGGCGGAGGGCGTAAGGCATAAGACTGTAGGGGTTTAGGCTGAAGCAGTTTAGGCTATTAGGCTGTAGATGGCACCGAGGCGCAGAGGCTGGACTGGCGCATTTTAGGGCGGCTTCCCCGCCTTTGGCCGCCCAGCCGCCAAGCTGTTTTGCCTCAAGCGAAGCGGCCCTCAAGGGCGAAGCCCGCTCCTCACGCCTAACGCAGCCGAAGGCGCCGTGCCCTACCACCAGGAGATGGTCCGGTCGTTTTCGAAGATGAGATCCAGGAGTTTCGCGTAATCGGGACCTGATTCATACAGAGAAAACGTGGTGCTTTTTTCTCCTTTTGAGATGAGTTCCATCAGCGTCCTGGTCTCTTCATCAGGTTCTGTCTTCAAGATGTGCAAGATTTTCATTCCCTGCTCCCAAACGGTATCACGAGGTCCATCTCTCTCAGTTTCTCGCCGATTTCTTCCAGTGTCAGGAATTGGAACCCGTGTTTCTCGGCGTTCATCTTGTTGTTTGAGAAGTATTCACACTCCATGTCTTCCAACCACTCCAGGTTCTCCTTGTACTCATCAGTTATGTCCACTTCCACGTCGAGTACAAACATGTAGGAATAGAAGTTTTCAACAGCGAGACCCAGAGTGGAGCGCGAACCTTCCCAGAGGTCTTCTTTTCTCCTGATCAAGAAAGCAACATGTTTGACGTTTTCCATAACTTTTCAGCTCCTAGAATGCCACGTAACGATCACAGTCTTCGATCATCTCGCCGTTTCTTGCCTGGGTCGCGTAGTCTTTATCCTGGACTCCCACCACCGGAGGCTTGAGCCCCTGGCTTTCGAACCCCACGTTACAAAGGGCCACCTTTGCCAATCCTTCAAGCTCTCCGAATCTGGGATGTTGGGTGAGCAAGGTGCCGACATGGCTGAAAAAAATGGTCACCTCTATGTCCTTGGTCTTTGCTGCCCGGCAGAGTGCGATGATCTTCTCAAGGTGCTTGTCTGAGGAAACAAAAATACCCAACGACTTGGCCATAGGTAAACTCCCTAATGCTAGGCGAATGCACTGCCTAAGATGAAGGATGAGAGAAATAGATCAAGATAACTGAGAAGAGCCGGGATCACTTGACCTTGATATAGAAGCGGGTAAATCCGTTGTCATCCTTTTCCCCAAGGTATTCGTGCCCTGTTCTCTTTGCAAAGGCGGGAAGGTCGTTTTTTGTACCCGGATCAGATGAATAAACCTCGAGTACCTGTCCGGAAGACATCTTGCTTATGGTCTTTTTGGTTTTCAGGATCGGCATCGGGCAGCTGAGCCCGCGACAGTCCAAAGTTTCGTCCGCTGTAATGTTTTCTACCATTTCAACAAATCCTCCTCGGTCAAAAATTGTGCTTTTAACGTAATTCCTTGAATGGCGATGTCAAGTCCTTTTGTGTATGCCTCATTTGGGGTTTTTACGGAGCCGTCACATTTCAACCGTAAACTTGTCGGTCTCCTCATTCCACGCGGCTGCAAGATAGTAGATAAAGAGAAGAGCGATCAGGCCGATAACGGTCCACTTGTACGAAATATAGTGAGGGAGAAAGACCCGCTGTCCCATGAGTGCAGTAAGCCCCTCGGACGATCTGGTCAGGAGCTTGAAAAGGGATGTACTGAGGGCAAAACAGACAACGGCTACCATGAGTTTTACCTGGCCTTCGCCTGCTCGCCAGACGGACCCGCTCCCGCACCCTCCGGCCACGACCATTCCGATGCCGAAAATGATGCCGCCGACCAGGCCTCCGAACCAGAAGGCCTGTGCAACATAGTCGGACTCGGGTCGCAAACCGGTCCATTTGAGTGCCGCAAAGCCCAGGATGCTGATGATGAGACTGATGGCGATGGCCCGGGGCACTTGTCCTTCGCCGGTCATAAAGGGGTCACGAAATCCGCGCACAAAGCAGAAACGGGTCCTCTGGATGATAATTCCGAAGGCAATTCCGCAGAGCAGGAGACCGCCGATGCGGGTGTAGGCTTGACGATTATACAGGAAAACACAGATAATCGCAGCCACCAGAGCTGCGGCGCCCAGGTAAGGTTCGACCAGGAGCCAGCTGAAGCCTTTTTTCCCTTCCGGTACTTTTGATCCGACCGTTGATCCCGCGGAAAGGTGCTCGAGTTCCCAGTACAGGTACTTAAGGCCGAGAAACGCTCCGATCAAAAGCCCGAACATCATGGCTATGCCGCTGAAAGAGAGGGCACTGACGGCGGTATAGAACCCCCCGATGTTACAACCGCCCGCCATGGAAGATCCCACTCCCATGAAGATTCCTCCAACACCCCCCTTGGCAAGCTCCAGGGGAGGGGCCATTCGAATGGAAAACTGTTTGGAGAGGAGCGCAGCCCCGAATGCACCCCAGAGCAGGCCCAAGGTGAGTATGGAATTGGTAGACAGCACCGGGGAGAGTACGGGATGATGGTAGATGCCCACGGTGGAAAAGAACCAGTCGCCCCAGTTCCGCAACCCCCCTGCAACTCCCCACGGCCGTGCCCAGGCGAAGGTCACGACACTCATTATTCCGATCAGGACCCCGCCGACCCACATGGGCCAGTTTTCAAAAAAAATCCTGGCGTACCCACGGCTCAGGATTCCCGCTAATACACTTGGTTCTCTTTCGTCACTCATAACATCCTCTTAAGAAATCTTAACATCCCTCATCTTCAAGAATCTTGAAGCCGCCTTCGCCGCCCTCTTTTCCCTGGGGTTTTTTGGCGACAGGTGCCGGAGGCGCCGCCTCCGGCGTTACCTGGCCCGTTTCCGGCCTTTCGGACACGCCGGGAAGAGTCAGACCCGAATTCTTTTCCACCTTCTCGGCAAGGGCGAAGATCACGGCCTGATCATAGTAGCGCCATGCCACTTGGGAACCGGGATCGGCCTGAACTGCCTTGCGAAAGTACTCTTTGGCATCAAGATACCTGCCTCTGGAGTATGCCTCCTTGCCGAAGCGGAGCATCTTGGCGCAGAGGGCCGTATCAGGGACAAACTTGGCTGGTCCCTCGGCCATGGTTCGCCCGGGGAGGCTAACCATCAAAGCCAGGAAAAAAACTGTGCACAGGACTACGGGAAAGGTTCTTTTTGCCATCATTTGAACTCCTTCATTGTGATGAACACAGGTGTAATGCTCAAGGAAAAAAAATTACCAGACGTTCTTAGGCGTGTCAATAGGGAAAGCGGCCCCCAAATCCACCAGCAAGGCATCATCTGCTGCGTTGCCTTCGCTCGCTCCTCCTTGCGGCGTATTGTTCCCATACGCCTCAGTCGTCGCTCCTTGGCGCCTTGCATCTAATGCCGCTTGCAGGTGATCAGGAATTTCACCAAAACACCCGGTGAAACTGATGATGTGAAAATTGGATGGTGGATTTGGGAGGCCAAGATCATCGGAGAGGCTTTCATCTTTCCTTCTCACACGGTAAATGGTAACGTCAAGGACGTCATCACCGTTTTCAGTTTGATGTTGATGAGCTCCGGAGCATTGCTTTGTCTTTGAGAGTTTTCAATACCGCCAGTGCCATTGGAGCTGCTGATGTAACAGTGGAGGGATGCCATGCCCGAAAAAATGGGGAAAAGACTTACTGCCATCCTCGAGGCAATGGAGGACGGCATCTACATCATAAACCAGGATTTTGTCCTTGAATTCATGAACAAAAGCATGGTCAGGGATTTTGGGGAAGGGGTCGGGAAGAAATGCTACCAGGCCTTAAGCCAGATCGAGGATGTCTGTCCCTGGTGCATGGCCGAAAAGGTCTTTTCAGGCGAGACTGTCCGGTGGGAGCATCATGCCCCACGCGTTGGAAAGACCTTTGACCTGACAGAGTTGCCC
>CAZONI010000137.1:0-7827 GCA_964581175.1 uncultured Desulfobacteraceae bacterium | reverse complement strand
AGAAAAGGCCGTCGCCGTCAATTTGAGCGATATTGCCGCCATGGGGGGCAAACCCAGGCACCTGTTCGTTTCACTCGCCGTCCCGTCTCACATGGCAATGGGTGTTTTGAGGTCCCTGTATGACGGCATGAAGGAGATATGCCGCCGGTACAGGGTTAATCTCCTGGGAGGGGACACTTCCTCGTCGCCCCGCGGCCTTTTCATCAATGTGACCGTTGTGGGCGAGGCAGCAAAGGACGAGGTCCTGTATCGAAAAGGGGCCTCTCCCGGCGATCACATCTGCGTAACGGGCACGCTGGGAGATTCGGCGGTCGGTCTGAAACTCCTCAAAGGAGAGCTGTCCGCCCCGAGAAAACTCCGGCAAGTCTTCATCGACGCACAAAGCCGGCCTGCACCCCAATTGAAGAAAGCAGGTCTGATCGCTCAATCCAGACTGGCCACTTCCATGATAGATATCAGCGACGGCCTTGTTTCCGACCTTGACCACATCTGTGGAGCGAGTCAGGTGGGGGCCCGCATCTTCCGGGAGAGGCTTCCCTTGTCACGTGAAATGCGCACCCTCTGCCGGACAAAAAGGATCGATCCCTATTCATTTGCAATTTCGGGCGGGGAGGACTATCAGCTCCTCTTTACCGTGCCGGAAAGGCATGTGGGGGAGCTGAATTCCCTTTTCAGAAAGAAAAGAATTCCCGTTCCCGTGGATATCGGGGAGATTACTGCCGTCGCTGGAATTGCCTGCGTATGGCCGGATGGCAGTGAATCGGAAATTCGGGAAAAAGGTTTTGATCACTTTCGTCCATCATGATCATTCAGGGCCTCGAAAAATCCATCGGCAGATCGCCTGCGGTCATCCCGGACTTCGCCTCTTTCCGTCTTTGGATCGCCGGAATATCCGGTTCGAATCTCATGGAGGAAGTCAGTCAATGCCCGGTCCACTTTCTTCTTGAGAGCTCGAGCCTGATTTTCATGGATCCTCCTGATACGCCCGCCCAGCCGAAGGAGATCGAGGAAAAGGGAATCAAGGGCCAGGAGATGGGTATAGGGGGCTTTGCTTTCCAATGGCATCTCCCGGAGCCATGACACGATGACGCCCGAGAAGTCTTTGAATCTCCGCGAGAATATTTCGGTCCTGATGGGCTGGAGAGGGCTATTCAGAATGATTCGTCCCAGCAGGTACGCGTTGGCCCGCGGGTCCAGATCACTCGCAAGCACCGGATAGACCGTTGAAAGGCTGTTTCGGGTGAGGTCCTTTTCCTGTCCTTCGGAGGCGACATGGCCGAGCATGATTTGTCCCCATCCCAGGAGGTGAAACAGGGGGTTGAACCGCCTGCTTGAATACTGAAAAGAGTTCAGGCCCTTCGCAAGGCGGAGCCAGTAGCGACGGGATTCGAGGGGCATGGCCAGGAATACCCTGGATTCGGGACAGCTTTCTCTGCGGCACTTCTCATCGTAATCCACAAGCGGCCGTAAATCCCTTCCGTGATGGTGGGCGGGGTGCAGAAGGCACCCCACGAGGCGACAGCCATCGTCAAGGTAGCCAAGGGCCCAGCAACTGAACCCCGTAATGGGATGCAGGTTCCTGTTTTGACAATCAAAACCCCGAGTGTTTTCCCTCAGCATTCGCTGGATGATCGTCCGGTACCGGATATGCTCATATCCTGCCGGACGGATAGGGGGGCAACAGGCAAAGCAGCTCTTTTCCGCATCCGGGGCACACAGGGTCGGTTCCCGGTCATATTGAGAGGAATGTCTCGTCATTGAGGCAATTCAGGCTTCCGGGCCTTTGGAGACAACGGCGCTCCTTCGCCTTCTGGCCAGTTCTCTCTTGTCTGCCACTTCATCGGACTCGTCAACGATCTCCCTTCCCAGGATTTCCTCCAGGATATCTTCGAGGGTGATGAGACCGGCAAGCCCGCCGTATTCGTCCAGCACCACGAACAAGTGCTGCCTGAGCTCCAGGAATTCCGTCAATACCTTGCTCAATCGAGCGGTTTCCACCACAAAATGGACCGGCATCATGAGTTCTGTGAGTTGTTCTTCTCCTTTTCCGTGGGCGAGGGCGTAGAAAAGTTCCTTCGTAAGGACTATGCCCACCACATCCTCCTGGTCATGATGGTAGACAGGAAACCGGCTGTGCTCCCATTTCGTGGCTGCCTCTGAGGCCTCTTTCAAGGTAAGGTGCTCGTTCAGGGAAAAGACTACGGTCCGGGGGGTCATGACCTCTTTTGCGGTCTTGCTCTGGAGAGTAAGGATATTTTCTATGGCTTGTCTCTGATAGGGTCTGATCTCTCCGGCCTGGAGGCTCAAGCGCGCCATAATCCTGATCTCTTCCGAGGTCACTGCGTCCCCTTTTCTGCCTCTTGAAAGGAATGCGGTGAGGAGGCTGCTCAACCAGATTGCGGGCCTCATGATCCACACCAGCCCCTGGAGAGGGTAGGCCACCAGGGGGATGAGGGACCTCCCATAAATGACCCCGGCGGTCTTCGGGACAATCTCGGAGAAGATGAGAATGGCCAGGGTGAAGAATGCCGAAAAGAAAACCAGTTCCTCGTGTCCGAAGACGGAAGCGGCCGCTGCGCCGGCGAAGGCGGCGCCTGCCGTGTTGGCGATGGTATTTAGGGTAAGGATGGCGGCGATGGGTTTTTCTACGTTACCGCGCATTTTCTGGAAAATCCTGGCGCTTCGTCTCTCCGCCTGGGCCATGGTCTCCACGTGCCTCCGGGGCACGGAATAGAGGACCGCCTCGAACAGGGAACAGCCGGCCGATAGGAAAATGGCCAGCCCTACCGCGAGTACCAGTTCAATCATGGCTCAACAAACCTCCTTTGAGACTGTTCGGTTACGCCTCCTTCAGGTCCTCCGGACGATTTATGTTGAAAAAGGAGCTCAATGAAGGGTCGAACTCCCTCACTTCAGATTCATCCATGTACCGGACCGATACCCGGTCGAAAAAACGAATGACCTGGTATTGATGATTCCGGATCATTTTTTCGATTTCTCCCAGGCAGGTCTTCCGGTACAGGGTGTGCAGCGCCTCTATCTTCCAGTCGATTTTCGGTGCGACCACATCGTACTGCTTCCGTATATCTATCATATGGGTAATGAGTTGAGCGTTCAGGAAAGGCATGTCGCACGCGACAAAGAAACCGTATTCTTCCGGAATGGAGCGAAGAGCTGTGTATACCCCTCCCAGGGGTCCGAGGCCCTTGATGATATCCTCCTCCATCGGGAGATGAAAGCGCGCAAATTCTTCGGGTGTATTGGTGATGAGGACAACTCTTTGGAAAAGACCCTTCAAGACGCTTATTGCCCGTTCGATCAAGGGGACGCCGTCAATTTCAACCAGGGCCTTGTTTCGGCCGTACCGGCTGCTCTTCCCTCCCGCCAGGATAACCCCGCAAATGTCTCTATACCGCATGATCAATTATTCAGCCGTTGTTGAACAGGGAGTGATTTGTCATTTGGGCTTTGAAATTCGGTATTTCATTATCAAAAGCCTTCTATCCTTCTAACATGACTGTGGATCCTGTTGGTGTCCTTTGCCAGGTCCACCAGGGTGATATTATAGACCTTGGCCGCCTCCACCGCCTTGGACGTGGGCCGGGACATGGCAACAAATACTGGTATGCTGGCCCTGGCGGTCTTAAGAATCATTTCCAGGCTTGCCCGGCCGCTGGAAACAAGGATTTTATCGTCCATGGAAATATGCCTCAGAAGGGCGGAGCCGATGACCTTGTCGAGGGCATTGTGGCGGCCCATGTCCTCGCTGAAAAGGATTGCTTCCGCTCTCGCGTCAAGGAGCAATGCAGCGTGCGCCCCTCCGGTCCGCCAGTACAAACGCTGATGCGCTTCCAGCCTTCCGGAGCAGGCGAAAATCACGTCCATGGAAAAGCGGGCGCTGCTCTTAACCCGGGAAACCCGGGGGTTGAGTTCGGCGTAATTCTGCTTTCCGCAGACGCCGCAGCTGGAAAACGACACCCTTTTCAGAGGCCCCGTTCCGGAGGACTGCACTGCTTCTGTGAGGGAGACCCGTGCCTGGATAACGTCATCAGAAAGTCCGGTTTCCGCGGGATGAATACGGCATGCCCGTACGTCGCCCGGGGTGTTGATGATTCCGTCGGTGAACAGGAAACCGTACACCAGTTCCTTAACAAGGACAGGGGTACACATGATCAGGATTTGCCTTCCCCGGTCTATGGTGATCTCAAGCGGGACCTCCGCCAGGAGGTCGGTATGCTCCGGAGAAAGAGCCCCGTCCTTGAACGTAAAGGAACGGACGGTCTTGTATGTCACATCTTCAGGCATTATTCCCGCTCGCAGAGCTCCACCAGGACACCATTGGTTTCCTTGGGGTGGATGAAGGCAATCCTGGCCCCCCCTGCCCCGATTCTCGGCGTCTGGTCGATGAGTCTTACCCCCTTTTGCTTCAATTCCGCCAGGGCTTCGTCGATGTTTTCAACCCGGAAGGCAATGTGCTGGATACCCTCCCCGCGGGATTCGATGTGTCGAGCCACGGGTCCATCCTCATGGGTTGATTCCACCAGTTCCACTTCGCTGTCCGTAATAGGAATGAAGGCCACGTTTGCCTTTTGATCAGCCACGTTTTCAATGCCTTCAATCTTCAGCCCGAGGATATCTGTGTAGAATTTCCCTGCCTGTGCGATTCCCTTGACCGCCACTCCGATGTGATCAATATGTTTGATCTTCATGGTTCCTCCTTTATGAATCGAAATCCCCCTCAGTCCCCCTTTTGCAAAGGGGGAGGGAAAGCCTCCTCTTCTTTCCCCCCTTTGCAAAAGGGGGGTAAGGGGGGATTTTCTATCCAGATGTACCATACCCGTCATTCATATCCCCGGTCAAGTGGCTTTTCCCTCCGTTCCGGGTCCTAAGGCCTTGCATTCGGCTGGTTTCATTATTAGAATAGAATTGCAAGTAAAAGGCAATAAGAGGAATGAAAGGAAACCACCATGAGAGGCGATCCATTCGGATTTGTTCCGTCAAACCCTCCTTCCGCACAGGAAAAGCAGGCGGACTTTGATCAACTGGAGGCCACGGAGTTGTACTGCCCCAAGTGCCGGCAGGCGGTGCCGGTCAGGAAATACCTGCTCCTCATCCTTCCCGATGGGGACAAGTATGAATACCGGTGCCGGTACTGCGGGACCAAGGTGGGGGACAAGATGGACAAGTCCGGGCAGTACTACGGGGTACTGAGGCGGTAGAGGAGCTCTTCTTGGGGGAATTCAGCGGGGCGCCGATAAAGGCGGCGGGCAGTGCCCCCGGGAGCCTTGCCCGCCGTGCACAGGGGAGGAACAGTTATTTGAGATATCTCGGCTCGCCTTTGGGCGGAAAATACCGCTTCGTAAGGGCTTCCGCCATTTTGTCATAATTGATCTTTGTGTCATCATAGGTGACGGTCACCTCGTTCTTTTGTATGTCCGTCTTTACCTCTTTCACGCCGTCAAGCCGCATAAGTATACTCCATATACTTTGTGCAGTCGATTGTCACTGGCACCCGGGGTTATTGAATTGCACGATCTTCTCAGCGGCGAGGGCGGGCTGCTGCAAGGTAAAGAGCCCCACCAGTCCCCCCAGCAGAAATATGAACATCAGAACAAACAGCCTTTTTTGTTTCATGCTTTCCTCCTCTCATGGGTTGTGGACTCCAATACGACTGTTTCAATTCTAAACCTCTCTGAGGAGATTTTCAAGTCATCTCTGCGAATTCAAATCCAATAATTTTTGCATTCAGAGTTTCACCGGGTGGTTTGGCAAAATTCCTGGTGGATCAGGGGTGAATTTTGCGTTCATCGGGGTTTCAAGCCAGGACTCTCTTGAGGAGGCGGGCAAAATTCATGATGTCTTCTTCCGTGGTGTCGTAGGAAGTCATCCACCGGGCAATGGACTGCTCCTCATCCCACATGTAGAAGAAATATTCCTGCTGGAGTGCCTGGACGTGCCTTTCAGGGATCGCGGCGAAGACGGCATTTCCCTCCACTGGCTGGGTTATCGCGACGCCGGGTATCTTGCGCACTTCCCGTTCCAGCAGTGCTGCCATGCTGTTTGCGTGCCGGGCGTTCCTGCGCCAGAGATCATCGGTGAGGAGCGCTTCGAACTGGACGGCAATGAAACGCATCTTGGAGGCCAGCTGGGTCCCCTGTTTCCGGATAAACTTGAAATCCCGTGCCAGGGCCGGGGTGAAAAACACCACCGCCTCTCCGAACATGATGCCGTTCTTGGTGCCGCCGAACGAGAGCACGTCGATCCCCAGATCGCGGGTGATCTCCCGAAGCCCCGTCCCGAGAGATACCGCGGCGTTGGAGATCCGTGCCCCGTCAAGGTGCACCAGCAGGCCGTTCTCGTGGGCAAATCGAGTGATTGTCTCGACCTCTTCCGGCCGGTAGACGGTCCCCAGTTCCGTGGCCTGGGTAATGGAGATGACCTTTGGCTGGGCGTGGTGTTCGTTTCCCAGGGACTTAAGATGCGGCTTGATCTGATCGATGGTTATCTTGCCGTTTTCCGTGGGGATCGCGAGGAGCTTGCACCCGGTGAATTTTTCCGGGGCCCCGCATTCGTCCTCGTTGATGTGGGCGGTCTCGGCGCAGATGACCGCCTGGAAAGAGTCTGTCAGGGCCCGGAGAGAAAGGACATTGGCGCCGGTGCCGTTATAAACAAAATAGACGGAGATATCTCCCCCAAAGATTTCCGCGAACTTCCCGGCGGCCGACTCGGTGAAGGGATCGTCTCCATACGCCACCGTGTGCCCGTCGTTGGCCCGCACAATGGCCTCCAGAATCTCGGGGTGCACCCCCGCGTTATTGTCGCTCGCAAAACCTCTTTTGTTTTTCACCGTCATTTCCACCTTTATTGGAGGTTGAACCACATGATGCGGCCCTTGCCCGGGCCGATCCTGCTGAACCTCCCCTTCTGGGCGGCCACGAAGAGGGTGCCCCTGGTGGCCTGGAGGTCCGTCACGCAGTAGGGTATCGTCCTGGTGGTCCAGCCCCGGGTCAGGGTCGCCCCTTCTATACGGTAGGCGACAAGCTGCGCTTTGACGTAGACCAGCATATTTTGGATATGTCCCACCAGTGGGATGTTCTTGACGGCCACCACTTCCTTTTTCCCGTCCCCGTCGATATCCGTTACCGCAAGACGGCTGTTGATGTCCACCCACGGCTTGCTTTCATAATTCGGGACATCCCCTACCTGGATGCGGTTATTGGTCCCCCCGATGGACTCATCTTCCTTCCACAGGACTTCCCCGTTCCCGCCCCACACGTGGAGACAATTGTTTTCTCCCAGGCCGATGAATTCAGGACTGCCGTCCTTGTTGAGATCGTACGGGGTCAGGGAATAGAACCGGACGCCCTTGATCTCCGGCAGGCGCCGGAGCTCCTTGAGCCTGCCGGAAGCGTCATAGCCCATCAGGGATATCCCGCCGGCAAAAAGCTTGTTGATCTGGGTCCCCTCATACAAAAGCCTCGGTGCTCCGCCCCCCGGATCCTGCACGGCCACGAGGTGCCCGGTTTTCTGGAAGAGTTCTTTGAACCTGCCGTTCCATTCCAGCACGGTGGTCCGTGCCCGTTCCCCGTAGAAACTCACCAGATAGATCTCTGCCTTCCCGTTCCCGTCCACATCCCCGACGCTCACTTTCAGGTAATCTTCACCCGTGGAGCTCTTCCGGGTATCCTTGAGGGCATATCCCTGGTCCTTTTTCGTGTAAATCCGGAGTTCACTCCGGCCAAGGACCAGGAGTTCCCGGTTCCCGTCCCCCATCAAATCTCCCGCATCAAATGATACCACGGCCAGGGGAACGGATACCCTGCCGGT
>CAZONI010000136.1:0-7832 GCA_964581175.1 uncultured Desulfobacteraceae bacterium | reverse complement strand
TCCCCATCTTGACGCCGGTGGCAAAGGCCACGGCCCTTCCGTGTATCGTGTGCATGGTGTGGAAATCCAGGTATCCGGCCATGCGAGAAGAACATCCGATGCCGGAGACCACCACGATTTCATTCTGCTGTAGGCCAAGCCGGTCGATGGCCCGGATCATGCTCGCCATGATGGTGCCGTGCCCACATCCCGGGCACCAGAGATGCGGAAAAAATCGCTGCCGAATGTAGTCCTTTACCAGCAAATCAGATCCCTTTGCCTCCGATCACGTTAAGTGTCTGCAGGATATCCTGGGGTGAGATAAATATGCCGTCAAAGCGGTTGGACAGATAGACCCTTTCCGGATTTGAGACAGTCTTTCTCACCTCCTGGCATATCTGGCCCCTGTTCATTTCCACCACGAGGACGCGAATGCGGCCTTCGCATTTTTTCCGAATGGTTCTCCTTGGAAAAGGCCATAGGCTTTGGAGTTCCAGCAGTCCTATTTTTGCCCCCCTTTTCCTGCGCTCTTCCACCAGGTGGAGAGCGCTCCTCGCCGGACTTCCATAGGAGATCAAAAGGGTCTCCGCGTCTTCCAGGTAATACTCTCTGAAGTGGGCCATGGAATCTGCCCGGTTTTCAAGTTTGTCAACCAGGTGGTGGAGGAGGTCATATGCCACTTTCGGATCAGTGGATGGAAAGCCCCACATATCATGCACCAGCCCGGTAACATTGTATCTGTGCCTTCCACCAAAGTCGCTCATGGGGAGTCTTCCGTCCTCTCGCGCCAGATAGGGATGATAGTTGGTCCCTTTCGGAACAGAGGTACGCAGTCTTTCCACGACTTCCAGTTCCCCCGGGGCCGGCACAATGACCTTTTCGCGCATGTGTGCCAGCACCTCGTCGAACAGGAGCACAACCGGCGTCCGGTACGTCTCCGCCAGGTTAAAACCCTCCACGGTCATTTCGAACGCATCCTGGAGGGTGGACGCCGTGAGTGCGATGATTGAGTGATCCCCGTGCGTTCCCCATCGCGCCTGCATCACGTCACCCTGCGCGACAGAGGTCGGGAGGCCGGTGCTCGGTCCCCCCCTCTGCATATTCACCACCACCGAGGGAACCTCGGCCATAACCGCGTACCCGATGGCTTCCTGCATCAGGGAGAAGCCCGGCCCGCTCGTCGCAGTCATGACTTTCAGGCCTGTCAGAGACGCACCGATGATGGCGCACATGGACGAAATCTCATCTTCCATCTGCACAAATGTGGCTCCCTGTTTCGGGAGCCTGTCAGACAGGATTTCAGCAACTTCCGTGGAAGGGGTAATGGGATAGCCGGCGTAAAACCCCAAGCCCGCATAAAGGGCTCCCAGCGCGACCGCCTCATTCCCCTGGATAAATCTCACGTCTTCCTGCACAGATTTTCCCTCTATACAACTGTAATGGCAATATCAGGGCACCGTAATTCACAGAGGCCGCACCTGGTACACTTCTCCGGATGGGCACAGCGGGCCTTGCCCTCGTCGTCCAGTTCCAGGGCCGCTTCAGGACAGAAAGCCACGCATATCCCGCAGCCCTTGCACCATTCCCTGTCTATGACCACTTCTTTCTCTTTTTTCGCTTTCGCGCGCCGATTCATTTCACCGCATCCTAAACCAGGCCCTGGTCCAGCATGGCATCCACCACCTTCACAAAGCCGGCGATATTGGCGCCCGCCAGGTAATTTCCCTTCTCGCCATATTCAGCCGACGTGTCCAGACAGGTGCGATGGATGCTCTTCATGATATTCTGGAGGCGATAATCCACTTCTTCTTTCGGCCAGTTCAAACGCATGCTGTTCTGGGCCATTTCCAGTCCCGACACGGCAACCCCTCCCGCATTGGAAGCTTTCCCGGGCGCGTAAAGAAGCTTCTGATCCAGGAAAATGTCGACAGCCCCCAATGTTGACGGCATGTTGGCTCCTTCACAGACCAGCCGCACCCCGTTTCCGACCAGATTCAGCGCATCTTTTTCATTGATTTCATTCTGTGTCGCACAGGGAAAAGCACAATCGGCCCTGTGATCCCACAGAGGGTTGTGATCAGCGGACGGGTCGACTTCCGTGTAGACCGCCTCTTTGTACTTTTCCGCGTATTCCCTTATTCTCCCGCGTCTCACATTCTTGAGCCGTTTTACAAAGACAAGTTTCCCCTTGTCTATTCCTTTCTCATCGAAAATACAGCCTGATGAATCGGACAGGGTCACTACTTTCGCTCCCAGCTCAATAAGCTTTTCGGCAGTATACTGTGCCACATTCCCGGAGCCGGATACCAGGCAGGTCTTCGCTTCCAGGCTCTCATCTCCGGCACCCAGCATCTCAGCGGCGAAATACACACAACCATACCCGGTTGCCTCGGGGCGAATGAGGCTGCCTCCCCACCCCAGGCTCTTGCCGGTCAGTACCCCGGTGAATTCGTTGTGCAGTCTCTTATACATGCCGAACAGAAACCCGATCTCACGAGCGCCCACACCTATATCACCGGCGGGGACGTCTGTGTGGGGTCCAATATGCCTGTATAGTTCTGCCATGAAGGACTGGCAAAATCGCATGACTTCATCATCCGACTTGCCTTTAGGATCGAAATCCGACCCTCCCTTTCCTCCGCCCATGGACAGGGTCGTGAGGGCGTTCTTGAAAACCTGTTCAAATGCCAGGAACTTGAGGATACTTAGATTTACGGAAGGGTGGAACCGCAGGCCCCCTTTGTAGGGTCCGATGGCACTGTTCATCTGAATCCTGAATCCCCTGTTCACGTGCACCTGGCCCTGATCGTCCATCCATGGCACCCTGAACATGATGACGCGCTCCGGTTCCGTTATGCGTTCCAGGATAGCCAGTTTCCGGTAATGTGGATTCCTGTCCAGGACCGGTTTGACTGTTTCGAGAACTTCCTCCACGGCCTGGTGGAATTCCTTCTCCCCGGGATCCCTCGAAGTAATCAGCTCCATTATTTCTGTCATGAATTTCCCCCCAATCTAGCAGAATTGCAATATTATCCTAAGCACTGATATTCATAATATGGAATAATAGGTAAAGGGTGCCGTGAATCCTCCTATTTTGTGAGCCACCACTGGCAACTCTGGCTCGGGTCCTCCCGGGTTGCCGTTGGGGCATCTTTCGAAATGATGACGCACTGAGATCTACTACTATCTATTTTCACAGTCAACGGTTTTTGCAATTTTACGTGTCTCAGGAAAGGGGTTTCTTTGACCACCGGACGGGAGAGAAGCCATTCCCAGTCAAGAAAGTCACCGGTCCCTTCCGTAACCGTGATGTAATGGATGCCGAGAGAGGTGATATTGAGAAAAAAGTGGGAGCCTTGCGAGGGATCTGCTTTTAGTTTTTCATTCCTGAGTTCGATTATTGCGCACACTCCTGAGATGTCTTTCCACTGCACAGGGATACCCAGCCACCTGTCGGCTGATCCCCATCTCCCGGGACCGATCAGCAGGTATGGTTTCTTTTGGGAGAGCAGGTCCGCGTTCATCTTCCCCACTTCGCCGGCTATCTGGATGGTCGATTCAGGGCGAAAATCATCAGGTTTTACATAGACGACGTCTTCGATGTTCTCCTTGACCCCATTGCCCAGGGCCTGGCTTGATCTGCAGACAGCCTGGTCCTTTTCCTCCGGGCTGATCCGCACCTTGAAACGCTCCACTTCGAACGCCATCGGCCGTACCTGGAGGAAAAAAAACTGGTCTTTTCGCTCTTTTTCGGATTGCAGATTCACCGAGAATTCAATTTCAACAGGGCATCCAAGGCTTTTTCGCCCCAGGGAAAGCAGATCGCTCAAGAGCGCCGGAAGAGGGAAAACATCATGTTTGATGATGGACGAAAAGGTAAGCACTTTTGGACCCGGTATGTATCCTGTATCTCTGATCCGATGCTCTTCCGCAACATAAGTGCCGGCAAGCGCCTTTACCGGAAATTCGTCTTCAGCTTCATCCACTTCTCTCCTCTCCAGGTTCGAGTATGTGTCAAGATGAAGCTCATCCGGATAATTTCGAATTCTCAGGGCATAAAAGAAACGCTGGGCATTTTCAAGGATATCGTCCACGCTCGAAAACTGCGGGGTAACCTTTGGGTATTTCGGGGAAAATCGGAGGGCTTTCTCGCCCTCTACAACCATCTTTCCAAAACCAAGGGCGATACTCGCAACCCCATCTTCGGTGGACATGGGATCAATGGGGTAAAAATTATGGGATTGTGCGACGCCACCCATGCTTGGATAAAAGAATTCACCGTATTCCTGGCCCACAAGCTGCTGGACAATAACCGCCATGGCCTCTTCCTGGGGTTGTGTTGAAATACTCTTTGAATACGATCTGGCAGACTCGTAATAGGTAGAAGCATACACCAGTTTGATGGCCGCCAGAAGGTGCTGGAGCCGGACGGCAAGATCGGGATGATTGTTCGGGATCATATATGTCTTGTAGATACCCGCATAAGGTTGGAAATGGGCATCTTCGAGAAGACTGGAGGATCGGATAGAAAGCGGCGACTTGACTCGATGGAGGAAGGCCTCGAGATCCCGCGCCAGCCAATCGGGCATTTCCGCTTCAAGGAAGCTTTCCATGATTTCCCGGTCATCGTACCCTTCCTTTGCAAAACGGCGGAGGTCATTTTTGTCCACAAAAGCTTCAAAACCGTCTGTACAGACAACCAGTGTTTTGGGAATCAGGATCTTCACTCCCGGATACTTCTCGTGCAATTCCTGCTGTTCCTGGAGTACGGTAGACATGAACGCCAAACCCCTGGCCTTGCCTCCGAGAGAACCCTGTCCTATCTTGACAAAGTCCATGGCATCCGGATCAAAGAAAAGATCATTAAACCGCGCAACCACTCCTTTCTGCCTCCACTTCCGGAGGCTGTGTATCCTGGAGATAATATAGGTGCGCATCTCCTCGATATCCGAGAACTCGGATGCATCCACCTCCCTGAATGTTGAAGCCAGGGTGAATTCAGAACGGGCCATGATCCATCGGGAAAAATGGTTGTGCTTGCCGTGATACCAGAGACATTCGTCCGGGGCCTCGGCTATTTTCATTTCAAGTTCATGGAGGTTGGATGCCCGGCCGATTACCGTGCCGTCAGGCAGCCGAAAAATGAAATCTCCGAATCCCAAGTGTGTCAAGCAAAACTCATGCAGTTCGTCAAGGAGATTGGGGCTGTTCTTGTCAATAAACGCAGCAGGAATGCGGGCGGCGCTTTCCTTATTGCCTGATTCGGAACTCATGAGCAACAGGGGCAAATCCGGGATCTTGTCCCTGATCCTGGAGAGCAGCAAAAACCCCGCATCGTCTTCCAGCCGGCCTTCCTTGGGCAGGCGCGTATCCGAGATAACACCGAACAGAAAGGACCTGTATCTCCGATAGAGTGTCACGGCCTCATCATAACTGCGCGCGAGCAATATCTTGGGTCTTGCCCTCATGAGCAGCAACCGATGCTCTTCATTCAGCCCGCCCTGCAGCACCGCCTGCGTCTGTTTGACTATTTCCTTATAGATCAGGGGCAGGATCGATGAATAGTAGACAGGAGAATCCTCCACCAGGATAAGGACGCGCACCATCGCTCGCTGGGTATCGAAATCCACATTAAGGCTGTCTTCGGCATTTTTGACCAGGGCAAGGAGCAGACCCGAATTGCCGGACCAGATAAAGATCTTATCGATGCCGGAGCAGTCCCGGCCGTCCGGCAGCGGGTAGATATTCCTCACACTGTGTGCCAGGAGGATAACCGGAAGGTTCTGATTTCTCTTTTTGATTTCAAGGCTCAGGGAGAAGGCGTCCATATCGTCCAGGTGCGGCATGGTGATCACCATGTCGACCCTCTTCTTCTCCAGATGGGCCAGGGCCTCGCGGGCTGAAGAAGTCCGGGTTACCCGCGGAGGTTGGCTAAGGTTCAACCCACTGTATTCATTAATGATCTGAGATGCAAGGCTGGTATCTTCCTCAATAATGAACGCGTCGTAAGGGCTTGAGACGAGGAGGATCTCCCGTATCTTGACGGCCATCAACTCGTAAAATGCCTTGAAGTGGGAATAAAACTCGGTCGGTTCGCTGCTTTTTGTGTCGAACATGTTTTTTTCCGTGCAGAGCTAGTTTCCATTTATAAATGGCTATTTTTCACAATCTCATCGTCAATCTGCGGGATCACTTGTGCGACGTACTAAAGTACGTCTCCGCGTAATCCCTTGATCTTCTTGATCTTGTAAAAAATATCTCATTTCTGGATTGGAAACTCGCCAGTGCCCAAATTCTATTTGTGGATGGGCACAGAGCGAAGGAATGAGGTATATGAATATCAATTAAATTTATCATGGGGAGTTGAGAGATGCAATCGGAATCGAGGATTGAAAAATGATCTCCATCACGAGAAGCGCTCAATGCGCAAGGGGAAAAGATCCATGAAAGGGGTCTCGCCTGTTGCGAGCTGAGAAACCATTTTTCCCGTGGCCGGCGCCAGAGATATGCCAAGCATCCCGTGACCGGCCGCAACAATGACGTTATCGTAGGAACGGGGTCGCCCGATGTAGGGAAGGCCGTCGGGGGTACAGGGCCTGAGTCCTTGCCATATCTCCATAATGTCCATATTATCAGGCTCAAGGTCCGGTAAGTATGCAGGCACTGTTTTCAAGACAGCCCCCACTCTTCGCCGGTTGATGGACTGATCGAATCCCGCAAGCTCGAGGGTCCCGGCAAACCGCGCCGTATCCCCCATGGGAGTCAACACCACCTTCGCTTCTGCCAGGTTACAGGGTATCTCTGGAAAACCCTCGGGTTTCTTGAAGGTGACACTGTATCCCTTGGCAGGTTCTATCATCAGCCTTATATGCAAGTCCCTGGCAATCTGCGGGCTCCATGCTCCCCCGGCCACGATCACCTCCTCGGCTGAGATATCCCCTCTGGTCGTATGGACCCTGGTAACCCTGCGCCCGGATGCCTCAAGCCCCATGACTTCCGTGGAGGTGGCCAGATGAACTCCATGTTCGGCGGCATGTCCGGCGAGCTGTTTCACAAATTGATCAGGGATCAGGTGGGCATCCCCATGGGAGAAGATCGCTCCGACCGCCCTGGTTCTCAAGCCGCCTGTCAACTCGGCCAGTTCGGCCTTTCCGAGCACGTCGCCCTCGATGCCAAAGGTCTGCAGCAGTCTGAATGCCTTTTTTCCCTCCTCAAGCTCAGCGGTGGTCCTGAAGAGGTCAAGGAGACCCTTCTTTTCGAAGCCGAAGTGGAGGCCTTGCATGCCTGCCAGTTCCTCGAACAGGTGGAGGCTTTGGAGCGTGAGGCCATGGAGAACAGGTATGGATCTGCGCACGTGACGGTCGTTGCAGGCGCCGCGAAACTTCCACATCCATGAGAGCAGCGCCGGCCTCAGGCTCGGTTTGATATAGAAGGGGCTCTCCGGATCAGGAAGCCATTTGATGCACTGAAGAATGACTCCAGGAGCCGCAAGCGGAATGCTGTAACTGGGAACAATGAGTCCTGCGTTTCCATAAGAAGCGCCGGAGCAGACCTGCCCTTTCTCAACGACCGTGACCTCTTTTCCCTGCTCCCGAAGATAGTGGGCGCAACAGATCCCGATGGCCCCGCCGCCGATGATCAGCACCTCTGCCTCATGGTCCATGAATTGACCGCCTCCTTGTCCCAAATCCACCATTTAATTTTCACATCATACGTTTCACCGAGGGATTTGGCGAAATCCCTGGTCACCAGCAAGGTGTCAGATGCAAGGCGCCAAGGAGCGACGACTGAGACGTATAAACAATACGTCGCAAGGAGGAGCGACCGAAGGCAACGCCGCAGATGATACCTTG
>CAZONI010000135.1:0-7896 GCA_964581175.1 uncultured Desulfobacteraceae bacterium | reverse complement strand
GTACAAGCATTTGTCTCTGGGCGGCATCATTGAAGAAATGATCTTCTGCAATCGGGAATTTTATTCCATGCTGCGCATTCTCCGCAGGGTGTGGGGCAGCTTGTGGCAACACCGCAAGCCGCTGATCAGCTTGGTGGCCAACCTATCATCCAGGGGCAACATCCGGCTGAACTCCAAGGCTTACGCGGACTTCAAGCGTCAACGGGCAATAGGCACGTTTGAGTAAGGGGAGTGCAAGGAAAATTGAGTGCCGGGCACAAGGCAAAAGCAATCAAATCTACAGGTCATAATTTCTCATGCAACTGACGGGTACTCGTGTAAAAACGATGATCTCAACTATACCAGGAAAATAGACTTAACTTCTACATATTGTTGTCTGGCAGGGCACGGTGGGATCTCAGATCAGCTTGCCATGACATGTACGCATCCTCCGCCCGTTGTCACCCCCTGAAATCTTTAGTATTCCGTTTCATTCCTTAAATCTTAGCAAACTTGCGCATAAAGGCAAGGAGCCTCTTGTCCTGATCTTTGCTGGATTCTTATAACTACCAGGTGTATAAAGGAAATGCTTCATCCCGCAGTCGGAAAAATGATCCGTGCCCATGTGACATTGGCAAGAAGTACAGGAAGTGCTGCTTGGGGAAGTGAAAAGTTTCCTTGTGCTGAACCAACCCAAAGAATGCCGAGAAAGGAGAAGCGAAGATGAAGAATGTTGAAATGACTGTTGAGGGAAATATCCTGAAAATCAAAGTGGACCTCTCCAAGGAGTTTGGTCCATCTTCTTCGGGCAAAACAATTATCATTGCCTCGACAGAGGGAAATGTGAGCATCCCGGGTGCGGAAGAGAAAAAGATAGGCCTGAACGTTTACCGGAAGAAGTGAATAGCCATGACCGCCTGGAGAAGGAGGTCGCGGTGACATTCGCGAAGGCCCAACTCATTGACGGCGCTCGCCAACGAGCTTTTATCTCATAACCCGAAAGTCAAAGGTCCGAAGCCTCTTCATGCTGCCTGTAAACTCAATGGGTTACCCTGATTCGGTGTAAACCCTTTTTTAGGTGGGACACATTTGGTCCACTTTCTGCGGTGGGGGGGAGGATACTTTGGGACAAAATTGCGTATTCCGACGCATTCCGGCCGCGCATTCCGATTTAAATCGTCCACTAATTACTTATGTGCCCAAAAATATACAGGTAGTTGCTACTGGGCAAATCTGGGACCTTCACAGGAGATTTGGTTCATGAGAAAACGTCAGAAGGAAGCAATTCTAATCTCGTTCTTCAAGGAAAAGGAGAAATACAAGAAACTTGCGGAGTACATTGTTCATCTCATTAGGGACGATCCTTCGTCACCAAAGGAAAGTCTTCATACAATTATCTATCGCATCAAAGATGAAGCGAGGCTCATAGAGAAAATCGATGAAGAGAACAAACAACTTGGGGTTGAAGCAGCGCCTATTACGCAAAAGAATTTTCAGGAAAGAGTCGGCGATCTACTAGGAATCAGGCTTATCTGTCTCCGTCTTTCAGATATCAAGAGAGTCGAAGCGTATCTTGGACTTTTGGCCGAGGAGAAAATCTTTCGATTCATCCGAAGACCGGACCGAAAGAGATCATTTGTTTTGCCGGTAGACCCCAGCGAGGCGATTCCAGAGGGGATTGATCTCCGATATACTGGATACTCATCCATTCACTACCAAGTAGAGCTAGGCGAGAATTCAGACGCAACCGATGAGTTTAAAGGGCTTCAGATGGAGTTTCAATTACGGACTATTCTTGAGGAGGCGTGGGGCGAGATTGACCACAAATATAGATATGTTCATAGCCGAAGTGGCGATGTGCTTCCTGAGTATATACACACAGGCTTCTACAATTTGAGCGCCTACCTTCAAGCTGCTGCTCTGCACGCAGAGTACTTATGCCGGCAGACAGAGGCTCATAGACTAAGAACCCGAAAAGCGAAAGGAAAATTTGTGGCCCCGGTTGTCACTGAACCCAATTCGTACGAGATTCGCATGGAGGAACCTAACCAGGCTACATTACCGCCCGCTCTTCAAGCGGTACTGGAAAAGACCTTTGGCTTTAAGCTGACAGTCAGAACGCTCACCTATATCCTGAAGCGTCTCGATGAATTCGGGTATGCGGAGCTGCCGCTGGTTCCATTTCAGAAGATTTTCACAGAAACCAGGTTGCAGGAATTTAGAACTATTTTTCGTGAAGTTCTTGATCGGGAAGCTTTTGAGGATAATAGCGAGAGAAACGTTGATGCAATAAATGCTGTGAATTTTGTACTGTTCGATGAGATCCAGGGTAGAAGGGTAGCGCAGGAAGGATTGAGATCGGTTCTAAGATGGAGAAAAGTGCATTCAAGATGGTAGTATCCTTTTGTGGTGGAGCGTCTGTGTAGAATAGGCATGCGCTGTGTGGCAAAATATCCTATAGGATTTCTTTTCCCCAGCGACAGCTTCAGATCTGTAAAACATATGACAACAATCAACTAGCACTCATATCCAAGATACTGGCAATTTCAGAAAGCATGATTTCTATGGCATATTATTGAGAATACCCAAACAAAACCGGACTTGTCAAAACCTTTGATCTCTTGCCAGAGACCCACATACACCTGCTGATCTCCATCCCAGATATTATTCTTATATCCCAGATTGCACTGAGGTCTTTATAAATAGCAGATACATGCAATCAGGGGCAGACACCGATCAGTTGGAGATACCTGCAATTTAGGGAGGCACTTCTTTCAGTGATCTCTTTTTGATAAAGTGCACTTCCGGGAATTTCACTCGATACACTCGCTCTTGTCGGTGTCGAGCACTTTTCTATTGCCCTAAAAACCACAAAGTAGAAAGGGTAGCCGAAGATCAGCCAACAGACACGAGAAAGGAATCTGTTGAGAGGCGACGTTTTGACCGAAAACCAAGTCTAGATTGAACAGGCAGTCGGCATGCCCAATGCCTCCGTCTTGAAGGCTTCACAGCATTCAAACTGTCACACTTTCTGAACCACGTGACCGAGTGCCTGAAGCTCAATGGCGTCCCCTTCGTGCACAGCTGTGCCGCCGCGACCGGTATTGGGGCCCGACCCGCAGCTCAGTGCGCGGACTCTGAGAAGATCGCGGCGGCATCATCGGCGCTCATCGGCGGTCCGATCGGGGTGAGGTCGTGAGCACGGGCCACGCGTGTAAGCTCGTCCATCGGAGGGAAGACTGGCTTGGCGGGCACGACGTGCGCTGCTGCCGGCTTGCCAAGCGCTCGGATGAAGTCGCGGAAGGAAGCGTTGTCATGAACGAGCAGGATGCGCGCCTCATGATCACCGACGACCCGGAAGGTATGCGGCACTCCGCGCGGCATGGACACCCAGTACCCGGCTCCCGGGACCAACGTCTCGTCGCCACAGCGCACCACCATCTTGCCGTCGAGGATGTACCAGGTGTCGTCGAGGGATTTGTGCACGTGCAGTGCCGGTGACGAACCGACCGGCAAGGTCATTTCGAGCACCACCGTCTCCATTCCCGGGGCGCAGCGGTGCTCGACAACCAGGAGGTCGAGGAACCACCATGCCCGGGTATGTTCATTGTGAGGACTGTCGACGACCGCTGTGTCCATCTCTCTTCTCCTTCCTGTGATGGGAAGAGGCAAGCTATAGCGCCTCCAGTGGTTATGGTTTTGATGGGCAAATGCCCATGGCACTATCAGCTTGGGTCTTTGCTCGAATACTTGCCTTAAATTACGCGATAGAACTGATCTACGGGTAGGTCCCCGGTAGCGCTTAATATTGAGTCGAGAAGCTTCGAATACTCTTCGTCGTTGTCTAATTCAGCATCGATTCGTTCGTAGTCGGCAAGCGAGGCATATCGTGTCTGGATCGTTGCGCAACCTCTCTGGCCTGCCAAATTGTACATAAGCTCCACTGAGATTTCAGGATACTTTTTTTCCATGTGTGCCTTGGCTTTGACAAGCGCCTCGAAAAATTCCGAATAATTCCCCTTATAACCGATTTCCCTCTGGTGTATAATCATTTTGGCCCTCCTGATGCTATCTTCTCATAAAAAAAGTGATAGTTTAATATTCCCCTCGAGATTCTAGCTGACCTCTTCTCTGAAAAGGTGTCCGCTCACTTTCCAGGAGGTCCATAGCTGGGGGTCTTTTTTACCGCATTGCCAATTTCTTCAGGGTTCATCAACACTATTGTCCTCAAAGTACCGCTCCATTGGCCGCAAGCTATCTGGGCCCTCGTGTGCTTAGCTTCCGCCTCTTAGCTCCGCCAGCATCTGCTCCAGTGCCGTCTGGTCAGGGCCGACAAATGGGGTTGAAGCAGGAAGAGCAGCAAGGGTTTTCAGAAGTTGTTCGGTTTTTCCCAGTGCTGGCGGCAGGTGTGCCGACAAAATCATATTGGGGGAAATTTGACGAACCCGGTCCAATGCCCGGCTGAATACGGCCGTCTCAAACATGTAAACCCATGGGTTGTCTCCGCTGGCCCAGTTTGTCATTCCTTGAACCAGATCCTCCTCCGCCAGGTCCTTGACATTCCGGGCTGGCGACGGGATGATGGCTCCAAAGCAATCGGCAGAGAAAAAAGCTCCCGATTTGCCATCGTAGATTCCGATGGTCGTCGGATTGTCGAACAAGGGAGGTCTGACGGCGGTGAGCGTTCGATCGCCGGCGCTGATACTGTCCCCCGGATTCAGCCAGTAAACCCGATCCATGGGTACAGGCCATGCGGTGCTCATCCTCAGTACTGCCAAAGAGTACGCGACAAGCCTCGCTTTGGGCGCCGCTTCAAGCACTTTCTGAACGCTTCCGGTATGATCCGCATCGTCGTGGGTGATCCACACCCACCGCAAGTCCTGAGGATTAATGACCGACTTCAGCGCTCTCATGAAATCGTCGCTTTCGATGCCCATCCCCGTGTCGACGAGAACCGGCTCTGCAGCCTTGAGAACAAAGGCATTGACTGGGAGGAAGCCCATGCCCAAGATAGGGAAATGAGCGGGAAGCACCTCGATATCTGCCATCAATTCAAAAGGTTCATCCATTGCAAAGCCCTCCTTTCGCATCTTCAAAGTAGACTTCGCTGTCTTTATGAGCAGCCTGAGATCTAAATTGTGGATGTGCTGTCAACTTTAATTAGAAATTAATCTGTTGCGGATTATCAGTTTAATTTTTGCATAGAATGCCTTAGCCGGTCCATGGGGTTGACAGTGTATTTTTATCGTAGCGAATCTACATGGAGCGTTCAACAGCGGCCTGGGCTTTTACCGACATCAGCTCAAGCCAATGGAAGAAGGAGCAGTGCACATAGTACTCGAGGAGGGAAATGATAGACTAATCATAAAAATATTTTGGTCTGGTTGGATACAGTTTTGGAGATAACTACATCAGAATTGCAACTGATTCAGAATCCTGTGATATGGCTTGCAGATCGGTGGTTGTCCTTCATTGCAGACGACCGCTATCTTTTGACACCGCTATACTCCCCGTGATATGTGAGTGGTGACGCATACAGAAAAGGCGCTTCTAAGAATTGCGACCTGCAAGACATAGAAGGTACTTGAGGTTCGAGAATGGATGAAGAATCGGGTAAAACGACCGCTGCTGCGTGTTCCCGCCGGACTTGTGGGGGATGTGAAATTCAGGGGAAGCTGCTCTGTATTCATACCCTGAAAGACCTTATTGATTTTTATGTCCTGTTCACGGGCTGGGTTGTTCCATTTCTGGCCGGCATGATCATTGGAGGATTTTGGATAGGTCTGGCTGTTTGGACAGGACTGGCGGCAGTGTTTTTTGGGTATGTCGAGGCGCTTGTCCTTTAAGGATTTTTGCTCCGGTGTCACGCAAATTGGGGGCTTCCTAAATTACCCGGGTTCGATCCGCGCCCGTTGAACTTCCGGGAGAAAGTGATCTGGCTTGTTTACGTGGCAATCCTCTTTCTCTATTACATTCCTTTTTTTATCGTAAGTGAGCAATGGTTACTTCTGTTATTGACCACGACGGCATTGTTTGTTGCTCTCTGGACACTGCAACGAACCCAGTGCAACCGCTGCTACAACCTGTCATGTCCTGCTAACCGGGTTCCCGGCGATGTGAAGAAGGCTTTTTATAAAAATTATCCTGTCTTTCATTCCGCACGGGATCAGAAGGAATAAAATTTGATCCAATGCACGCCTTCTCCCATGTTCTCTCATGCGCTGGGGGACGAGGGGTGTAGATGAAACGCATGATCCTTGCTGCATTGTCTCTTCATGACTTCCTTTTCTAACAAAAAAAACATATATTCCTCATCGCCGCCTGACACTGCGATGCCAAACTGCCTGGCCTGTTTCCGTGCTTTTTGCTTCAGGGCAAAGGCGTCGTAGAGCGTGCCTGACGTCAGAACCGGGAGGTTCCTCAGTAATGATGCATAGAAGAAAATTCCTAAGAACAATTCTTGCGGGTGGTGTGGTTATTGGCGCCGGCTCGTTGATGAGTGGGTGCAAGGGTATTGCTCGAAATGATCTGCAACCTCGTGGAGCTTCGCTGGAGAGTATTCCCGGCCTCGATGAAACCGACACAACTATCCTGTACCACGCTTCCCTTGCGCCGAGCGGGCATAATGCACAACCGTGGTATGTGAAAGTGCTGGAGCCAAAGAAATGGATTGTCGGCATCGATCCCCGGCGCAGATTGCCGGCAGTAGACCCTGCAAACCGGGAGACCTTGCTCTCAATCGCTGCGGGTGCTGTGGGTTTTCAAACCCAGACGGAGGTGATAGCCGCAGATCCGATGGAGGAAGAAATTGTAAAGGTATCCCTTAAAAAGGTGAACAAAGCGAGTACCCGCTCAGGCGCATCATCGAGCGGAGGACCGTCCGGGGGGATACCTATCATCTGAGATTGACCCAAGAGACGTAAATGCCTTATCAGAACACTTGAAAGACAGGCTCTTTTATTTTCCCAGAGGTACCGACCACGCCAAATGCATCCTGGAAGGTGCAATCGAATATTTTCGTTTGCAGTCTCACCGCGCCGAGGCCCAGAAAGAACTGAGTGAATGGATGCGGTTAAAAACCGCCGACGCGAAGGAACACCGCGACGGTTTGACAACGGAGAGCATGGAGATTTCCGGGCTTGCCGGATGGTATTTGAGAACATTTATCGACAAGCTAGACGTCATGAAGGAAAGCTTCATAAAAAGAGGCATTGATAATGTCGCCAAGCAGGCCGGCGAGGGAGGCGGCTGGTTTATCATTACCAGCAAAGGCAAGAGAGCTGCCCACCTGATCGACACAGACAGGCGATTTGAGCGTATGGTCTTAAAGGCGAGGGAGCATAAGTTGGGCATCCATCCCATGACGCAATTCCTTGAGGAAAAGGAAGGACGTGAAGCTGTCGCAAAAAACCATGACGAAAGCATGATACCCCAGTTTATCTTGCGTGTTGGTTACCTATCGAATTATCCGGGCCCGGTCAGCCTGAGGCGCCCGGTGAGTTGGTTCATCCGCACCTAACGAAACAGTGAATCAAGCAGACGGCAAACAATGGCTGGGATTTCGTCGGCGGACTAATGGGGTTCCCGGGACGCGGGCAGGGAAAAGAGGAAATGAGATGCATTCGTCTCGGCCCTGTACCATATCCGACCGCCGTGGGATTCTACTATTTTTTTGACCAATGAGAGCCCGATGCCCAGCCCCTGTTGTTCCCTGTGTGCACAGGATCCCGATCCGTTCGATTTCGTGAAAAGATCTTTCTGGAGTTCCTCTTTTGCCTCTTCGCTGAGGGTCCCGTATACGCCTTTTTGCACGAGGACCAGTGCGGCCCCCATGGAAACAAGGTCATTGCGGCAATCGTGTGAAAAGACCTCGAGCAGGTCAAGAAAGTTCTCTGCATGAGGAGAGAGTTCGTCTAT
>CAZONI010000134.1:0-7919 GCA_964581175.1 uncultured Desulfobacteraceae bacterium | reverse complement strand
TGGGCGAAGCATGTTCAGGAACACTGAACGTTATGGAACCGATCATTGAAGCGGTGAAGGCCCATGCGACCCTGCAGGAGGTGTGTGACGTCTTTCGAAGGGTCTACGGTGAATACAGGGATCCGGGGATTTATTGAGAAGCCCCGGGTGAAAAGGGAAGCGGGATTACCCTTCGTATCGAGTGCGAGGTTGTTTATGGTACACAAGCGGAAATTGAGAGTCATGGTGGCAAAACCAGGCCTGGACGGCCATGATCGCGGGGCTCGTATTATTGCCAGGGCCTACCGGGACGCAGGATTTGAAGTAGTGTATACCGGGCTCCACCAGACCCCCGAGGAGATTGTTGAAGCGGCCATACAGGAGGACGTGGACATGCTGGGTCTTTCAAGCCTCGCGGGCGCCCACATGTACCTCTTTCCTCGTGTCATAGAACTCCTGCGTGAAAAAGGCGCCGATGACATCGTGGTTTGTGGAGGAGGCATTATTCCTGACGAAGACATCCCCAGGCTGAAAAAGGAGGGCGTCAAAGAAATATTTACCCCGGGCTCCCCCCTGGACGAGATTACCTCCTGGGTGAAGGAAAATGTCCATCCGAGAGGCACTTAGCCAACCCGCTGGTGGGTGTCGAGGATCCCACTCCGCGGAGTCAGAGACCAAAGGGCCGTACCGGAAACAGACAAGCCCGTCCGAGGTAGCCCAAAGCCGGGCCCTCGGGAAGGCGATCTTTATTTATGGATGGACACGAGTTGACAGGAAATGACGGAAACGACAGCAGAAAAGGTAATTTCCGGTGATGTCCGGGCAGTGGCCCGGTTGATCCGGGATATTGATGACGGCATGCCCGGCGTTCAGGCGGTCCTGAAAGAGATCTACCCCCATACGGGCAGGGCCTATGTGATTGGAATTACGGGCGCGCCGGGAGTGGGGAAGAGCACGCTGGTTGACCAGATGGTCGGGCACCTGAGAAGTCAGGGCAAGACCGTGGGCGTACTCGCCGTGGATCCGACCAGCCCCTTCAGCGGAGGTGCCATCCTCGGGGATCGCGTTCGCATGCAGCGGCACAGCCTGGACGAAGGTGTCTTCATTCGTTCCCTTGCCACGCGCGGGCATTTCGGCGGGCTCACCCAGTCGACCAGAAGTGCCATTGATGTCCTGGATGCCATGGGCAAGGACGTGATCATCGTGGAGACCGTGGGTGTCGGGCAGGACGAGGTTGATGTGGTGAAGAGCGCCCATAGCACGGTTATCGTGGTCATTCCCGGTATGGGTGACGATATCCAGGCCATCAAGGCCGGTATCCTGGAGACAGGTGATATTTTTGTCATAAACAAGGCGGACAGGGAAGGTACCGATAAGACCCTGAGCGATCTCAGGCTGATGATCGACATGGATCAAAAGAAATACGAGGGTGGAAGGTGGAAACCTCCCATCATCAAGGCCCAGGCGGTGTTCGATAAAGGGATAACAGAGCTGCTCGATGAAATTGAAAATCACAAGAAATTCCTCAAGAAAAGTGCTGAAGGTCTTTATTTCCGAAGAAAGAAAGAGAGAGTACGCGAAGAACTGGCCGACATGGTGAAACAGCGCCTCATCGATGCCGTGCTGGAGAAAATTATCGATACCGGGGAATTTGAGGAAGCGGTTGATTCTGTAGTATCAGGGGAGATGGACCCATACAGCGCGTGCGACAACCTGGTGCGGTCCGGGTTTGAAATTAAACCGCGAGAATGACGCTGCTGCGTGACCAGGCGTGCGGGGCGTGACCATGTCGAATGCTTTTTGGTGGATACGACAGATTGTCTTTATCTTGGCGGCAGTTTTTTTCGCGTTCTTCGGGATCCAGGTGCTCATTTCCGCCTACACGGTTAATGATCCATTTTCGTTTGTAATGATTTTCTTCGCGTCCAACCTGATCATACTGATCAGTCTTGCGCTGCTGGTTGCTTTCTGTATCCAGGCTTGGAAAGTCATCAAGAGAGATAACCATATCAAATGAATAATATAAATAATGTAGTTAAAGTTACTTATTAGTATTTATGCAGGACTAAGAAGTCAAGGACCAGGATACAGAACCCGACGAGAACCGGAAATGATGCCTTTATGCCGGTCCCGGACTCCCGTGTTCTGGATTGTTGTACAGTTGAGGAAGGAGAGACTGGATGCCTGCAAAAAAAACGGGAAGATCCATCGGAAAAAGGCTTTTGAAGCTGCGGCGTGAAAAGAAGTTCACCCTGAAGCATATGGCTAATGAGACCGGACTGGCGACCCAGTATATCTCGAAAATTGAAAAGGGGGAAGTCATCCCTCCCGTGGCAGTGCTTCTCCAATTGTCCAAGGCCCTCGAAATAGATTCAAGCCTCCTTTTGCATGAAGAAAAGAGTCGGGCAAGCAGGAAATCGGCAGAAGACTATCAGCGGCGAACCGAGGATTACACTTACGAAACGCTGACGCCCGAAGCGAGGCACAAGCACCTGAAGGCATTCAAAGTTTTCATCGACCCCAAATCTCGTCACAAAGGCGTCAGCTACCAGCATGTGGGTGAGGAATTCATCTACGTCCTGGTTGGAAAGATCGAAGTCAAGGTCGGAGAGAATAATAACCAGCTCGATCCCGGTCAATGCATTCATTTCAATTCATCCATCGTGCACAAACTCAAGAATCTCAGTTCCGAAAAAGCGGAGTTGCTCGTAGTCCTTTATACGCCCTGAGCGGGACCTGGGCAAAATTTCTGTCCATATATATACTACTGAATATATACTGACGCGAGCAAGGAAGGGAGTATGGCATACCATTTGACCGAAGAGCAGAGAATGATTCAGGCAATGGTCCGGGATTTCGCCCGGAATGTCCTGCTGCCCACGGCTGCGGAGAGAGACCTCACCGGAGAATTCCCTGCTAAGAATATTAAACAAATGGGTGAACTGGGCCTTATGGGAATGAACGTCCCGCCCGAATACAACGGCGCCGGGGTTGATACAATCAGCTACTCCGTTGCCCTCCAGGAAGTGGCATATGCCTGCGCGGCAACAGCCGTCATTATGTCCGTGCACAATTCAGTGGCCTGCGGGCCTGTCTACCTTTTTGGCTCCGAATATTTGAAAGAGAATTATCTAAGACCCCTTGCAGCAGGCAAAAAATTGGGATGCTTTGCCCTGACGGAACCAAGCGCTGGGTCGGACCCCGCCGGCCAGCGTTCCCGGGCGGTGAAGGATGGGAACAGTTACGTGATCAACGGCACCAAAATGTTTATCACGAGCGGAAAAAACTCCGACGTAGTTGTGGTTACCGCCTACACGGATAGAGAAAAGAAGCACCGCGGAATCAGTGCGTTCCTCGTGGAGAAGGGCACACCGGGATTTACCGTGGGGAAAGAGGAAGATAAGATGGGTCTCCGGGCCTCTGACACGGTAGAACTGATCTTTGAAGACTGTCGCGTGCCTGCCCGGAATCTCCTGGGTAACGAGGGCGATGGTTTCCTAATTGCTATGGCTTCCCTGGACGGCGGGAGGATCGGCATTGCTTCCCAATCGGTCGGGGTGGCCCAGGCATGTCTGGATGCGGCAGTACATTACGCACGTGAACGGATTCAATTCAACAGGCCAATCTCGCAGTTCCAGGGGATACGGTGGATGATCGCGGATATGGCCACTCAGATTGAGGCTGCGAGACTTCTGACCTTTAACGCGGCGGCCATGAAAGATCGTGGAGAAAATTTTTCCGCGGCCGCCTCAATGGCCAAGGTCTTTTCTTCTGAAATGGCCAACAAGGTGGCCTACCAGGCTCTTCAAATTCACGGCGGGTATGGGTACATCAAGGAGTACCCGGTGGAACGCTTCTACCGGGACGCGCGAGTCTTTACTATTTACGAGGGCACCTCTGAAATTCAGCGAAGGGTCATCGCCAAGTATATCATTGGGAAATAGAAAAATCGGTTTTGAAAAACAAGGTGAACCAAGAGCGTGTTATTCGAGCAATATAGAGATTTTATTCCGGATTTTGATTCGTTTCAACAAAGTCTCCGTAAACCCCTTCCGGTACACCTGCGGATAAATACCCTGAAAGCCGCTCCTGAACAGCTGGTTTCGCGCCTGAATGAAAAAGGCGCTCTGCTTGAAAAGAGCCTCCCACACGATGAAACGCTCTATAGAGCTTCAGGCCTTGAATTCCCCGGGAATACCGTGGAATACTTCATGGGGCACATTCACCCCCAGGCGCTGACTTCGTGCCTTGTTTCCCTGGCCTTGCATCCCACGGATGGGTCCCTTGTCCTGGACCTGTGCGCGGCACCGGGTGGAAAAACGTCGCATCTCGCCCAACTCATGGGAAATGCCGGCCTGATCGTTGCGAATGAGCTCTACGGAAATCGTCATATTCCCCTGGGAAATACGCTCACGAGGCTGGGAGTGCTGAATGCAGTGGTAACTGCCTACCAGGCACAGGAGTTTCCCCTGAAACAGCAATTCGAATTCGTTGTGGCCGATGTGCCTTGCTCGGGAGAAGGGAGGTTCAGGAAGATCAGAGAGGATTTCACCTACAGGGAGACAACGGAAAAGATTCTGCTTCCGGAACTCCAAAAGAAGATTCTCCTCCGCGCCTATGAACTGCTTCAGCCGGGGGGCAAAATGATTTATGCAACCTGTACCTATAATCCTGCAGAAAACGAAGCCGTTGTCGCGCATCTCCTGCATGAGCGGAACGTGACACTTTTTCCCTTGAACATTGATCTTGCCTCTGAACCAGGGCTCACTCACTGGAAAAATGAAACTTATGGAGAAGAACTTGAAAGGGCTCTTAGATTTTACCCGCACCGCGTCGATTCAGTGGGATTCTTCGTGGCCGGAATTGGCAAGCCCTGCTGAACGTTCCTCCTTGCTTTTCTATCTGGAGGACCGTTTCGGCATAGACAGGGCCCTGTTCGAGAGTTTTATTTTCTTCAGAAAGAAGAACAGCTGGTGGGTTTCCACCGACACTCCGCTCCTTGCCCATATTTCGAGGTTCAAGATTTCAAGGATGGGATTGAAGGCATTTCAGAAGGTGGGGCAATTCCTGAAGCCGACGACCCGCATGATCCAGGTCTTCGGGACCCATGCGACAAAATCGAAGATAACCATTTCAGAGGATGATCTCCTGGATCTCCAGAAAGGGCAATGCCTGGAGACCGTTCTCGGCGTCGGCCAGGGCTATGTTATTTTGTGCCTGGATGGAAACCGGATTCTGGGTCTTGGCCTTTACGTAAACGGCAGGATCAGGAGTCAGATTTCCATGAAGGCGCTGAGAAGCGCAATGATAGGAGCGTGAGATATGCTGTCAAAGGAAAAACTTGAGAAATACGCCGATGTGCTTCTATGGGGGCTGAAGACCGCCCGGACTGAAAAATATGGACGCGGAGATATCGTTTTAGTCCGGTATGATCACCCTGCGGTGGCTCTTGCCGAAATCCTCCAGGGGAGACTCCTGGATATGGGTCTCAATCCGGTAATGAGGGGGACTGTGACGCCGCTGATGGAGCACAATTTCTACGGGAAATCAAATGCCAGGCAGCTCGCCTTTATAGCACCGGGAGAGAAAGAGCTTTGCGAGAATCTGCATGGCGCTATCTCTCTCCTTGCCCCTGAATCGTTGACCCACCTGAGAGATATTGATTCCCGACGGATTGGAAAGACCGCGGTGGCACACAAATTTTTGCGGGATATCCTGCAGGAGCGGGAGAATCTGGGCGCGTTCGGCTGGACCCTCTGCATGATGCCTACGGATGAATTGGCGAGACAGGCAGCATTGACAGCACGCCAGTACACGAACCAGATTGTGCGCGCGTGTTATCTGGACGCTCCGGACCCCGTCCGGCAGTGGAGATCCATTCATAGTAACGCAGTCGCCATCAAAAAGTGGCTGAACAACCTTGCTGTGAAACAAATTCGTGTGGAATCCAAGCACATTGACCTCAGGATCACGCCCGGCAGAAAACGAAAATGGGTCGGCATATCCGGCCACAATATCCCCAGCTTTGAGATCTTTCTCTCACCGGACTGGCGGGGCACCGAAGGAGTGTATTATGCGAACCAGCCATCCTTCCGGAGTGGGAACTACATAAAGGGAGTGCAGTTGGTGTTCAAAAGGGGCTCGGTTGTGCACATCGAGGCAGAAGAGGGAAGGGATTTTGTTGCAAAACAGATCTCCATGGACCCGGGCGCAAAACGGGTGGGGGAATTTTCCCTGACTGACAAACGTTTTTCCCGGATCAACCGATTCATGGCGAATACTCTGTTTGATGAAAATTTCGGGGGGACAGAGGGAAACTGCCACCTGGCCGTCGGCGCATCATATTCGGACACCTTCGATGGCGACCCGCAAAAACTCACCAAAGCGAAGAAAGAAGAACTGGGATTTAACGATTCCGCACTGCACTGGGATCTGGTGAATACCGAGCCGAAACGAGTCACGGCTCTTTTGCAGACCGGAGAGCGGAAGGTGATCTATGAAAAAGGGATATTTACGTTTTGAAGGATCAGCACTCCGCGTGTCTACACACGTGAGAAATGCTCCTTTTCTCAGCCATGCTTGAGCACACCTTTATTCATATCCCGGGCGTTGGCCCGAAAAGCGAACAGATGCTCTGGGACAAAGGTATCACTACCTGGCGGCAGTTCCTAGAGGAGAAAGTGAGCGTTTTCTCTCCCGGCAAAGACGCAATGATTCACGAATTCCTGCTCAGGTCCCTCGAACACAGGCAAGATATACGTTTTTTTCAGGACCTGCTTCCCGGGAGAGAGACGTGGCGTTTATTCAAGGCATTTCGGGAAAGGTCCGTTTACCTGGATATCGAGACCGACGGTGGTCTTGAAGGTGTACACGAAATTACCCTTATTGGCATCTATGATGGAGAAAAGGTCCAGACATTCATAAATGGAAAGAACTTGCAGAAATTCGAGTGCGTGATCGCTGATTATGACCTGGTTATCACCTTCAACGGTAGTCTTTTTGACCTCCCATTCATCCGACGCTTTTTTCCCGGAATTTCTTTACCGGCGGCCCATATCGATTTGAGATTTCTCCTGGCCAGACTGGGCTACAAGGGAGGTTTGAAACACATTGAACAGCGCTTGGGAATGCGCAGGAGTCCGGAGATTGACGGATTGAACGGCTATGACGCCGTTCTGCTCTGGAGAGCCTACGAATGGGGAGACGCGCCATCTCTTGACAGATTGATCCGGTATAATACCGCAGATATTGTGAATCTGGAGCCCTTGATAGAGCTGGCCTATGAGGCGATGAAAGAAAAATTATTGAAAGGGCCATAAAACACTTTTAAGATCCCCATTCATCGCCCTTTTCAAGATCTAACAACCAAAATGTAACAAACTGATAAAACAACACTATTTTCAATAGCCCTCCTCCACCTGCCGCCTCTCGAAAAAATAGGGAAAAAGGCGAAGGAAAAGAACAATGGAGGATTCAGTTCTTCCCTATTTATACTATTTTTCTTGACATTCCATTTGTTTAAGTGTATGAATCATCCCCGCAAATTGACATAGTAATGAAGAGGGTATTTAATCAGAAAATTCTGCCGTAACGCGACCGGGAAGGGCCATCTGAATCTTTATTATTATTGGATAGTGTAGACCTCTTTCGAATCCTTTTTTCTGGGCAAATTTTCCCGTTTTGCCCGGATAGAGCAGCAGCCTTGATAGGGATTGAAGATGGGCAGATCCTCCTTTAATAGGACTTCTGAAGAAAGGAATGCTGCTATCCTCACAGCACATGGCAAGCCATTTACGCCTTTCTGGCTCCCCGAACAGGGCTTGGCACCGGACAAGGTAGACTACGTCCGCACAATGGGACGAAAAGCGCTCGTCAATGTTCTCAATTACCTCCACTTTTCCGACCGGTCCCTCCTAATACACATGCAGGAGGCCGGCTAT
>CAZONI010000133.1:0-7959 GCA_964581175.1 uncultured Desulfobacteraceae bacterium | reverse complement strand
TTTCACCGCGCGCCTGTCCCGTTCGCGGGGCTTCGCTCAAACCAGAGAACGCGAAGCTAATGGTGATGGGGATCTCCTTGCAGGAGCTCACACAAAACCCCCCCTTTTCCGCACTCCCCGGTCTCGAACTGGAGGATCGGGTGATCAATGCCGAATCGATCGCGAAGTTCACGCCGGATTTTTTCAGCGAGCACCACCGTTTCGCTCACCATCTGGTCCTCCACCTGGATATGGCAGGAAAAGGCTATGCTGGATGAACTCACATTCCACGCATGAAGATAGTGTGCCCCGCACACTCCCGGCATGCATTGCAGGTAGTTTCTGATGCTCTGGATATCCATTCCACGGGGAGTGGCATTCATCAGAATCCCTCCGGCCTCCATGAGTATGGACCAGCAATTCTTCGAAATAAAAATGACAATGATGAGAGAGAGCAACGGGTCCATCCAGTACCACGTGGGCTTGAAAAGGAAAATGATCCCGCTCGCAAGCACCCCGACAGAGGTGAGAAAGTCTCCGATCATATGGAGGAATGCCCCACGCATGTTCAGGTTGTGTTCTGAACCCCGGTGCAGCAGAAACGCGGAAAATCCATTTCCCACTATCCCCACGAGCGCCAGCCAGATAACGACCTTGGCAAGCACACCATGCGGATGCTGGAACCGTTCTATAGCCTCATACACGATGAACACACAGGCGCCCAGCAGAATGGCCACATTGACAACAGCCGCCATGACCTCGACCCGGCGGTATCCGAAGGTATTGCGGACCGATGCCCCTTTCCTGCCGATCAGGTGGGCAAAATAAGCGATCAGGATGGCCGCAAAGTCGGTGAAATTGTGGGCCGCATCGGACAAAAGCGCCATACTGTTTGCATAGAGCCCCCCGATGACCTGCGCCACCGGGATGATCAGGTTGAGCGCGAGCGATATGAGCAGCCTCGCCCCGCTTGTGTCGCTGATATTCACATAGTCGTGATGATCAGCGGCCGTGTGCACATGCGCATCTGCATGAAGAGTGCTGTCAGTGTGCCTGGCCACCTGTCCTTGTTTTCGCGATTCAGCCATCTCCATATCCTTGGCTCCCTTCTAGCTCTTCACCGCCCGCTTGTCCCGTTCCCGGGGCTTCGCTCAAGGAGGAAAGACCGCAAAACCTACTACCTGCGGCAGATGTCTTCCCGGTTGATCATGGGCAGTTCCTTTTTCAAACGCACCACCTCAGGCTCATCTTCCAGCCAGTGCCGTAAGTTTCCCAGCAGACTCGCCACATACGGGCTGCTGCTCCCATCGGTGAGGTGATAATTAACCCAGAGCCCGTCCTTTTCATACTTTACCAGACCGGCCTCCTCAAGGATCTTCAGGTGCTTGGACACGGTCGGCTGGGCCACCCCGAGGGCCGCCCGCATCTCGCACACGCACAGGCTCTTGTGCTGGAGCATCTTGATGATCTTGACCCTGTTGGGATCGGAAAGGGCCTTTACCACTTTTATGAATTCTTTCATGCCATATCCTTAAGTATTTCCAAAAAGTAATATAACCCGCCCTCTGCCGTCTCAAGGAATAACCGAAAGCACCCCGCAGGACCGTCACAACAAGAATGCTTCACCTCAACAGGAAAAGACTGCGCAGGCATCGCATGTGCCGTCCGATTTCCTGACAGTGCAGTGTTCTCCGGGAGGCATTGAGGCTATCTCACTTTGGGTCTTGATCACGCGATTTATAAAAGGCCCGCTACCGGCTGAGATCCGCTTGTAGACCGATACGCCGACAACAATCCCAATGAGCAGTCCCCCTGCCGCAAAAATAATCCAGCTTGGCGCCCCCAATGACAGAACGGTGGTGAGCATGAGGGCCAGAAAGGTCCCGAAGGTCCCACTCAGGAAAGGAATACCCAGGAGAGCGACGGCATTTTTTACGAGCGCCCCCGTCTCCCGGTTGACCAGGACCCAGTCCCCAACCGCGGCCCCAACCCCGTTCTCCACATCAATTCTAATGGACGACCCGCCGGTGGTGCAATGACAGACTTTGTTGTTCACTTCCATCGATGCGCCGGGGATACCGGCGCTCCCCGGCTGGATAAGCACCTCGGCCTTTCCGTCCTCTTTCACTGCCGTCACCATTCCTTCATATCCGGGCATTTTCCTTGTCACCTCTTCTGAGTTGTCTCATATATTCACTAACGGTAATATATTAAGTTGCGCTGCGATTGTCAAGGAGTAACCCGTGTTTCTGATCACTAATCTGCTGCGACGATGAATAGCCACATGCCTGGTGCGCTGCGATTGAAAAATGATCCCGGTGACCAGGCAGAAGATCAGGGATTTTTCTTGACGTCAAAGCCGCTAGATTTTAAAACAACCTTACGGAGATACCTCTCTTAAATTAATGAAGGAGTGAAGGTTATGCAAAAGGAAGTGTACTCTATTTGTTTCATGTGTTCAATCCGCTGTCCCATCAGATGCGTCGTGGAAAACGATGATGTGAAATGGATCGAGGGAAATCCGCATGTGGCCGGTATCGAGGGGAGTCTTTGTGCACGGGGCTCTGCAGGTATCGCCCTCCTGAAAGACCATGAGCGAGTCCAGTCTCCCATGATCAGGACCGGACCTCGGGGTTCCGGCAAGTGGAAACGCGCTTCCTGGGATGAGGCCCTGGATTATACGGCAGACAAATTGAAAGAAATTATTAAAAAACACGGCGGGCACAGTGTGGTCCTGGGAGAGCGGACCCAGCTCAGCACCCATGTGAGCAAGACGTTTCTCCGGGCTATCGGATCGCCCAACCACTTTACCCATGATGCCATATGCAAAGGGTCGGTGAACACCGCGTGCCGTTCCCTCTTCGGATACACCGATGCCCAGATGGGCACGGACCTGGGAAATGCCAGGCACATCGTCATGTATGGACATAATATCCTGGAGTCCATTGAAGTCAAACCGGTCAACAATATGATGTCGGCCATCGAGAAAGGCGCGAAACTCACCTACATAGACCCCAGGGTAACGGTGACAGCCACTAAGGCCCACCGCTATTGGATGATACGGCCGAACACGGATCTGGCGCTCAACTACGCCTTAATTCATGTCATCATCAAGGAACGGCTGTACGACAAGAAATACGTGGACCGTTGGGTAAAGGGAATCCAGGAACTCCAGGCCTTTGTGCAGCCGTACACGCCCGAGTGGGCCGAAGAAGAAACCGGCATACCCGCGGACGAGATGGTAACCTTTGCCCGGGAAATAAGCAGGGACAAGCCGCACGTCGTCTTCCACTTCGGCTATCGCGGGTCCAACCAGGTGGAGGAAATCTACCTGCGGCGGTCAATCATGATCCTCAACTCCCTGATGGGCAGCGTGGAGGCGAAGGGAGGGTTTTTCTTCAAAAAGGGACCCGGTGAAGTGGGAGGCAAGGCACTCCGAAAGCTCACCGAGCAGGAATTCCCCAAGATAGAAGTGCCGCGGTTCGACAAGGTGGGAACCCCTGCTTTTCCGCTGCCCGATCCGAATCACGGGGTGGGACAGATGCTCCCCAAGGCCATCTTCGAGGAAGACCCCTATCCCCTGAAGGCATTGCTGGCGTACCGGTTCGATCCATTGATGTCCATTCCTGATACGACCCAGACGCGGAAGGCGCTGGACAAACTGGACCTGATCGTTTCCCTTGAGATCAACTACAGCGACATCGCGTGGTACTCTGACGTGATCCTGCCCGAGTCCATTTATCTCGAACGTACTGACTGCCCCCAGCAGGCAAACGGGATCAAGCCTCAGATATACCTCAGAAAGCAGGCCGTCACTCCCCGGTACGACACCCGCCCGGGCCCCATTATCCTGAAGCAGCTTGCCGAACGGCTCGGCCTGGGTCAATATTTTCCATACGACACCATGGAAGAACTGGTGCAGTGGCAGCTGGAAGGGACCGGATTCACCATGGAGGACTTTGAGAAAAAAGGATTTGTCGCCTACACGAACAAGCAGATTTTCTGGGACCGGGAAGACGGCATCAAGTTCAAAACTCCGTCCGGAAAGATTGAATTCGTCTCCTCTTTGCTGGAAAACGCCGGCTTTGAATCATTCCCCGCGTATGAAAAGGTTCCTTCTCCTCCTGACAACGAGTTCAGGCTCGTGGTGGGACGATGCGCTTTGCATACCCATGTATCCACCCAGAATAATCCTTACCTGCACGAGATAGTTCCGGAGAATAGGTTATGGATCAATGCCCGGCGCGCCGCTGACCTGGGGATAACGGACGGAAGCCTGGTGGAAGTCGCTTCGAAACATGGTTCCGGCACCATCCGGGCCTATGCGACGGACCTCATTCATCCGGAGGCCGCGTTCATGCTCCATGGATTCGGGCATCAGGCGGAAATGGCGGCCCGATCATTTAACAGGGGTGTCTCCGACGCACTGCTCCAGGAGAATATTTCCGATATGATCGGCGGAAGCCCGGCTCTCCACCACACGTTTGTGAGCGTAAAACCTGCATAAGCAGGCAATCTGCTGTCCAGGAGGAAAACGATGAGTAAGTATTACCTGTTTCAGGATGTTAAAAATTGTATCGGCTGTCACAGCTGTGAAGTAGCCTGCAAGAGCAATAAGGATCTGCCACTGGGACCGAAGGTCTGCCAGATAGTGACCATAGGGCCGAGGATGGTGGATAATGTACCCAAGGCGGCTTATATTTTCATGCCCTGTTTCCACTGTGAAGATCCGTGGTGCGTCGCGGCATGCCCTACCGGCGCCATGCAGAAAAGGGCGAAGGACGGCATCGTGTTTGTGGATCATGATCTCTGCGTCGGCTGCAAGACCTGCATGTCGGCCTGTCCCTGGGGTGCGCCCCAATGGAACCCCGAAATCGGAAAAGTAGTCAAATGTGACTACTGTAAGGATAGGGTCGACGAGGGTCTGAAACCCGCCTGTGCAACGGTCTGTACTACCCATTGTCTCCATTTCGGAAAGACCGATGAGATCCAGCCCATCCGAAGGGAACGGTACGCCAGGGCCATGGCGTCCCTGGAGTAATAATGGAAAAAGGCACCTGCCCGGTCGCGAATAATGTACGAGCGCTCTCGGCTATCCTGGCCGAAGGCCGAATTCCTGTTGCCCGCTGCCGACAATGGGCCAAGGATATTCTGCGGCTCATGACCGATCTGGGTTCCGGGCGCGGCGGCCCGGAGCACTTTCACGCCATGCAGGCTCTCGCAAAAAGGCTGCAATTCGAAGGAGAAAACGAGGATTGTGCGGCCCTGGGGAAGAAGCTCATTTCAGAACTCCAGACACACAGGGAAGTCTTCCTGAGCCACCTGGAAACCCGCAATTGTCCGCTGGGCGACTGTATCGAACTGAGTCCTGCACCATGCCAGATGGCCTGCCCCTCTGGCATTGATGTTTCAGGGTACGTCACCCTTATCGGTCAAGGCAGGGACGATGACGCCATCGCCTTGATCCGCAAAGACAACCCATTCCCGTGGGTCTGCGGGCTGGTGTGTACACATCCCTGCGAATTCATGTGCGTACGGGGACGCATAGACAAGCCGATCGCCATAAAAGACCTGAAAGGCTTTGCCGCTGAAAGAGCCATGTCTGGGGGAAAATACGCAAACCCGCAAAAGGCGCCCGATAACGGAAGGAAAGTGTGCATTATCGGGGCTGGTCCTGCCGGGTTGACTGCGGCGTATTACCTTGCACTGGATGGATACCGGGTCACGGTCCTCGAATCCCTCCCCATGGCAGGCGGGATGATGATGGTGGGCATTCCAAGATACCGCCTCCCCCGGGAAGTCATTGACCGGGAAGTGGCCATGATAGAGGATTTGGGGGTAACATTCCGGTACAATACCCGTTTTGGAAAGGACGTTACTCTCGACCAGCTGAAACAGGAAGGATTCGAGGCATTCTTCGTGGCCATCGGCGCACAGGCGTCGTTCAAAATGCGCGTGCCCGGTGAAGATGACTTCCCCCAAGTTATTGACGCGATTGAGTTTTTGAAGAAGGTCGCCCTTGGTGAGCACCATATGCCCGGGAAAAGGGTCGCAGTCATCGGCGGCGGGAACGTGGCCATGGATGCCGCCCGTACCTGCATCCGGCTCGGATGCGAAGAGGCAACGATTGTCTATCGCCGAAGCCGCGCCGATATGCCTGCAAATCCCGAGGAGATCGAACAGGCCGAAGAAGAAGCAATCAGGTTCGACTTTCTCACCGTCCCCATCGAAATAGAAGGCTCGGATGGAAAGGTATCCGGCCTTCGCTGCCTCAGGACAGAACTGGGACCGGAAGACGAGAGCGGCAGGAGACGGCCCGTCCCTGTTGAGGGAAGCGATTTTTCGATTGATGTGGATGCGGTCATCCCGGCCATCGGCCAAGCCGTCGACAAGTCCGGTTTTGCTCCCCTGACCGATCTGGGATGGTCCCGACGGAATACCATCACCGTAAATCAGGCGAGCATGGAGACCTCCGTGGAAGGCCTCTTTGCCGCGGGCGACGTTGTTTCAGGTCCCGCAACCGTGGTAGAGGCCATAGGCGGCGGAAAACGGGCGGCAGAAGCAATAGACCGCTACTTGAAAGGAATCCCGCAACCAAAGATGCCGCCTGTGCCGGTTCGCAGGCAGCGCCTTGGTTCCCTTGAAGTGCCGGCCACAACGAAAATGATGTTGAACAGGCCAAGGATGCAGATGCTCGGAAATGACCGGAGACGCGTCACCTTCCAACAGGTGGAGTTGGGCCTGTCCGAAAAGCGAGCAAGAGAAGAAGCCCGCAGGTGCCTGCGGTGCGATGTCTGCGTCCGCTGCGGCAAGTGTGTCGATATCTGCCGGAACAAGATGGGGGTCGATGCGCTCCAGATGGGGTATCTTGCTTTTGACGAGCCCGGTCATACGGATTTCCGCGTCGCCGCTGAACGGTGCATCCTGTGCGGCGCCTGTGCCGCCAACTGCCCGACCGGAGCCATGAAGATGGAAGACAGGGACAACGAGCGGGTACTCACCCTTTGCGGTACGATCCTCAACCATCTTGAACTTGAATATTGCCGGAGCTGCGGCGCACCGCTCGGGCCGGCCAGGTACCACGACTTCATCAGAAAGAGGACGGAAGAGACGGGCTTCGTCACCGGTGACGGAAAGCTCTGCATCGCGTGCGCAAGAAAAACAACGGCAAGGGCCCACGGAGAAGTGGTAACGCCGACGCCGCCGGTCTGAGTGACATCGAGGACGCTCAAGGAGTCCCGCCTTTGGCGGGATTCCGTTTCGAGGCTCCGGGCTGGCCCGCACCTGGTAGACATTGCAGGTTGGAGGAGTGGTAAAATGGCCTTTCGAAAAGGGCAACGAGTGGAAATATTCAGGAAATCTCAGGATGAAAGCTGGCAGGAGTACATGGAAAAATTCATCGGCGCTCACGGCATCATCACTGATCCTGATTCCATCAAGAACGATCCGGATGCCCTCATCGAGGTGTCGCTCGATGGAGAAGGGACGCATAGATTTCCCCAGGATTGCCTTCGCCCTCTGGAGAAATAGGTGTTTATCGATCAAAACCGGATAACCTGACTTCCCAGGGATGATAACCGCATCCTGGGCACCGTGGAAGCCCGGCAGGGACCACCCTGGGAAATGAAAACCGAGAGAGGAGATGATTCATGAAGCTTCAGGAGTTCCTGAATGGGGAAGTGAGGGGTTTTTTCTCTCTGGATGCATCCCAGACCGCTGAGGACGCCATCAGGCTGATGACTAAGAAGCAGGTGGGTTGCGTGCTCGTCACCGAAGACGATCAACCCGTTGGGATCTTCACGGAGCGGGATGTCCTGCACTGCTACGTTCGCTGCCAGGAAAAGCCGTACAATGAGATCCCTTTGAAACAAGCCATGACCAATAAGCTGATCGTGGGCAGGCCGGAGGACGATCTTGAACAGACCATCTCCCTGATGGTGCAGGCCGATATCAGGCATCTCCCCATCGTGGAGGGGCAGA
>CAZONI010000132.1:0-7973 GCA_964581175.1 uncultured Desulfobacteraceae bacterium | reverse complement strand
ACCGCCATTTCAGCGGAAAACCACTTGGCCATTGCGATCAGGGCGTGGTCCACCTTGCCTCGATCAACCGACCATGCGGCCTCGTAGTAGAGGTTCCTGGCCGCACGAATCCAGGTGGCCATTTCGGCAAGTTTGAACTGCGTTACCTGGAAGGATGCCAGCGGTGAATTGAACTGTCGCCGCTCTTTGGTGTGGCGGATGGATTCTTCAAGGGCGCCGCGCGCCAGGCCCACTGCCTGGGCGCATATGTGGAGCCTGGTGCGATTAAAAAAAGCCATGAGTTCCCGAAATCCGTTTCCCTCTTCACCCACCAGGCTCTCGAGAGGCACGTGGACATCGACAAAGGAAAGCTCTGCCGTATCCGAGGCCCTGGTCCCCAATTTGCCGTGCATCTTCGTGGCCTCGAATCCGGGGGTGTCAGTGGACACAAGGATGAAACTGTGCCGGTCATGGCGAGAGGGGTTTTCAGGGTTTGTGAGGCAGAAAACGAGCACGTGTTTCGCAAGGTCGCCGTTCGTGATGAACATCTTGGCGCCGTTGATGATCCATTCTCCCTTTTCCCGCACAGCCGTGGTGGTGACGCTCGACACGTCAGAGCCGGCATCCGGTTCGGTGATGGCTGTAGCAAGAACGGCCTCTCCGGTGACCAGAGGCGGGAGGACTTGCTTTTTCTGGGCCTCGGAGCCAAACAGGCCAAGGAGTTCCGATCCAAAGGTGGTGGACAGAACGGCCTGACCGATTCCGGGATCTACGGCCCAGAATTCCTCGGTGATAAGGCAATGTTCGAGAAAGCCATAGCCGAGGCCGTCGTATTTCTCAGGGATAAAGACGCCTACAAATCCCAGCTCACAAGCCTTTTTCCAGATCTTCTGGTCAAATGTCTCGTTCCGGTCAAATTCTCCGGCCACGTCGGAAAATTCCCCTTCAGCAAATTCCCGCGCCGCCTTTATGATATCCTGTTGTTCCTTGTTGAGCGAAAAATCCATACGGCACTCCTCCCCCTATTTCGAAAACTTCTCCTTCAATATGGGGACGACCTGGAAGAGATCCCCCACGATTCCGTACTGTGCCACATTGAAGATGGGAGCCCTGGCATCCTTGTTTACGGCGATGATGGTTTCGGCGTTTTTCATGCCCGCCTGATGCTGAAAAGCACCGCTTATCCCCAGAGCGATGTAAACCTTCGGCCGTACGGTTTTTCCGGAGGTTCCAACCTGCCTGTCTTTTGGAAGCCATCCCTTGTCGGCAACAGGGCGGGAACAGGAAAGGGGGGCCCCTATCGCATCGGCAAATTCCTGCACCATGGCGATGCTTTCCGGTTTTCCAATACCCCTTCCCACTGAAACCAGAATATCAGCCGCGGTAATGTCCACACCCGAAAGTTCCGCCTCCACGTACTCCACGAAATTGCGCCTGAATTCCTGCCAGGCAGGAGGTTTCAGCGGGAATTTCCCAGCGGATTTATCATGGACGAGCGAAGTGGGAAAACAGCCGGTCCGCTGTGTGACGAAATATTGGGCAAAAGGTTTCATGCCCAATTTTGCGTTGATCTTCCCCCCGTAGATCTGTCTTTCCACTTCAAGGATTCCATTGTTCAACGTTGCGTCCAGACAGTCGCTCATCAGAGGGATTGAGAGACGTGCCGCGAGGGCAGGGGCCAGGTCCATACCGGCGGCGGTGTGTCCCATCACGGTCAGAAATGACCGCCGCTCATTGATGGTCTTTTCAAGGGCCAGAAGATAGGGATCAGGGGTGTAGTCCGCGAGCTCCGGGGAATCCATCATGAGAAGATTGTCGCACGAATTTTCAAGATGTCCGGCCATTTCATCGATGCCGTGTCCCAGCAGCAAAACGGTTACCTCCATCTGGTTGCCGGAGGCGAGTGCTTTGGCAAAGTTCATCATCTCGAAGGTAATATCGCGGAGCTGCCCTCTTCTGTGCTCCGCCAGCACCAGTATTTCATCCATTTTCAGCTCACCCCTCCTCTGTCTCTGATGATTTGCGCCGTCTTTTCACAGATATCGTTCAAGGTCCCGGTCAGTATTTCCGCCCCTTCCCCTCCGGAGGGAAGAGAAAGCGTTCGTGAAGCGACACTCGAACCCCCCAAGCCGATCTCATCTTCCGACAATCCCAGTTCCTCGTAATCTGTTTCCCGAACTTGGATATTTCGTACTTTCCGGATTCCCATGATGGACACATAACGGGGATCATTGATACCCGTCTGCACGGTAATCAGCGCGGGCAAGGAAAGCTCCACCTTTTCCTGGGTATTGGATTCCAGCTCCCGGTGCACAGAAACAAGGTCGCCATTGATCTGTACGTCTACTGCCAGGGATGCGAACGGCAGATCGAGCCACTCCGCCAGTATCAGTCCAACCTGGGCCCATCCGTCATCGGAGGCCTGCACGCCCATGAGGATGAGGTCATGTGGTAGGTTCTTTACTGCCCTATAAAGTCCCCGGGCGATGCCGAACGCATCAGAGCCTTCAAAGCCTTCTTCTTGTATGAGAACGGCTTCGTCCGCGCCCATGGCCAGCGCACGCCTCAGAACGTCTTCAGAGTCCGCATCACCCAAAGTGACCACGGTCACTGATCCCCCGTGCCTTTCCTTGACGAGGACGGCCTCTTCTACGGCATAATTGTCCCACTCGTTGATTCCCATCACGAGGTCTTCCGTGTCGATGCCGGAACCCTGTTTGTTTATCTCCAGTTCAGCCTCAGCGACCTCAGGGACCTGCTTCACACAGACTACGATATTCATATCGCCTCCTTCTTCTGTTCATCTTCCAATCCCAAGGCCGGTTTCCAAGCCTGATGTCCGGGATGGCGGTAATCACTCGATTCGGTCTCCCAGCAAATCGCGTTCGGTTATCCGTCTTACCCATCACCTCAATATTCCCCTGGTAAAGATCTCCAGGAAGGTGTCCGAAAGTTCATTGAGTCCCACAGGGCCTTCAGCATGATACCACTTGATAGTGTAATGAACCATCCCGAAGAAGGCAAAGGACGCCACCTCCGGAGGGATCTGTTTCATCCGCCCTTGGGCGTCCAGATCTTTCAGTATCGATGTGAACAATAGGAGATACCGTTTCTGCTTGCCGACAAGAATGTCCCGGTACTCCTGATTCAGCGCGTCCATCTCATTGACGAGGAGGATAAGGAGGTGTTGATCGCCGGCATAGTAGCTTGTATAAAAGCGGAGAATCCGGTTGAGCTTTTCTTCCGGAGAAGTTTCGGATGCACAAATCTGCTCAAGGGTCTTCAGTGCCTCGTCCATGGCATCATTCATCAGGCCAAAGAGGATCTCCTCTTTGTTCTCGAAATAATAGTAAAGGGATGCCTGATTCATGTGGAGATGACGGGCGATATCGCGCATTGATGCGGCATGGTAGCCTTTTTCGGCAAAGAGATGCGCGATGGTCCGCTGGAGTCTTTTGCGTTTCTGATAGTCTTTTTTAGGGGGCATTGTTTATCGTTTACCAAACGTTTGCTCAACCTACAGGAACCGCACATGTTTGTCAATATCCTTTCCTGCAACAACGATCCGGCCGGAGCGGGCCGGGGACTGCTCGGAATTTGAGTGTGCTGAGGTTTATTTGGAAGAACAAATGGTTATGATAACCAAAGGGAACTCTTGTGTAATAATATCTGGATTTTTTTGTCAAATATGCTAAAAATAAAAGCAGTGCATCAAAGAGGAGGGGGACATTCGTTATGAAAATATTGATTCTGGGTGGAAGCGGAATGTTGGGGAGCGAATGCAGAGAATTATTGAGCCAGTGCCATGAGGTGATTGCACCGGATCGGGACACCCTCGATATCGTGAGCTGGGATCAGGTCATTGAAAACCTGCAGAACATTTCTCCCGATATTGTTTTGAACTGCGCTGCATTTGCCGATGTTGACGCTTGTGAAGAGAATGAATTTGCCGTGAGAAAGATAAATGTTGAGGGACCCAGAAACCTGGCACAGGGAGCCGCACGCTTTGGCAGTAAGCTCATTCACATATCGAGCGACTATGTTTTTGATGGTCAGAAGACCGTGCCACAACCGTATTTCGAAGATGACCTTGTCAGGCCGCTGTCCGCCTACGGGAAGAGCAAGGCAGAGAGTGAAACAGCCGTGCGGGAAAACTCCTCCAATTACATCATCCTGCGGACCGGCTGGCTGTACAGCAGGAGAGGAACCAATTTTGTGAAGTCCATTATATCTGCTGCCGTGAAGAAGAGCCCGAAGGTCTTGAAAGTGGTTAATGACCAGACCGGCTCTCCTACCTGGACTTATCGCCTTGCGCACCAGATTAAGACCCTATTGGATCATGGAGGGAGGGGAACTTACCACTCCACGGCTGAAGGATTTTGCAGCCGGTTCGAATGGGCGACATGTATCGTGGAAAAACTCGCACTGAAAGTCCCTGTTGAGCCCTGTAGTACAGATGAGTTTCCGAGGCCGGCAAAAAGACCGGTGAATTCCATTCTGGAGAACAGGTTGCTGAAAAAACAGGGCATCAACGTAATGAAAGACTGGAAAGAAGACCTGGGTGAGTTTTTGGACAAGTATGGACAGGCGCTCATCCGCGAAGTTTCCGGAGGCTAGAGCAGGGGAACTGGAACAAGATATGACTCCTTTGAGCTCAATCCAAAAGCCCGGTGTCTTATGCCCTAAACCTTGAGTAGTCATGCGTCTTTTCTTGACCATACTCGCACTGGCGTATGTCGTGTGTCCCGTCGATCTCCTGCCGGATTGGTTGGTGGGAGTTGGCTGGATTGATGATATTGTGGTCCTGGGACTCCTGTGGTGGTACCTCTATCGCTACAGCAAGCGGAGATTTCGTGCGGAAGAAGGTCCTTTTGCTGGTGGAGACGCCCGGGGTTCCCGACAAAAAGGAGAGCAACCCACCGGGAGCAGGTTCTTCCGTGACCCTTATCACGTTCTCGGGATCGGCAAGAATGCGTCACAGGAAGAGATAAAACAGGCGTACAAACGTCTGGCGGGCAAGTATCATCCCGACAAGGTTTCACACCTTGGCGTGGAGTTTCAGGCCCTCGCCGAGAAACGCTTCAAAGAGATACAGGAAGCATACGACGCACTCCGGGTCAAATAGTACGCCCGAGGACTCCTCCCTCATAGATTGCAGCCTTCGCACTTCTCGGTTCCAGACAGTCCCCGATACGGTGAAGTTCATAGCCCAGTGGTTCGAGCTGCTCATAGAGGTGATTGTCAGGGCGGCTCCCGATGGCAATGACAACCCTTTCCGCCTCCAAAAAAGTTTCATTCCCGTCCTTGTTACTCACGAGTACCCCATTGTCTTCCACCCTTTTCAGGGTTGTCTCAGTCATCATCCTGGTCTTGGCTGAGCGCAATTTCCGCAGAAGAATCTTTCGAGTCATGCTTTCCAGGGCTTTTCCAATCTTCGGCAGCAGTTCGACGATAGTGACATCAGAGCCTGATTCGGCCAGGTGATGTGCGACTTCGCACCCGGTCGCTCCACCGCCGATGACAACGGTCTTTTTCGGAGGCGGTATTTCTCCCTCGAGCATGCCCACATAAGAAGTGACGATCGGCTTGTCAATCCCTTCCACCGGGGGGAGAACAGGCAGGGAGCCGGTGGCGAGGATAACCACGTCGGGTTTTTGCTGTTCCACCGTATCTACTGTCACTTCCTGGTTCAGATGACATTTGACCTCGAATTTGTCAATCTGTCTCTTTTGAAAGCGGATAAGATTGAGCAGTTCTTTCTTGTAGTTGGTGACACTGCCCATAATGAGCTGTCCGCCGAGAACGGGTGCCTTCTCAAAAAGGTGCACCTCGTGCCCCCGCTTGGCGGCTACCCATGCCACATTCAATCCCCCGGGACCGCCGCCGATCACCATGACCTTCCGCCTGTGTTCGGCGGGCACAATAGCCATTTCCTTTTCTCGTCCCAGGGTTGGATTCACGAGGCATTCGATTCTCCCTCTTCGAAAAATGGACTCCATGCACGTATTGCAGGCGATGCAGGTTCGTATGTCCTCAAGGCGTCCCTCTTCTGCTTTTTTCGGCAGCTCCGGATCAGCCAGGAGCCCTCTTCCCATGCAGACCAGGTCTGCCTTGCCCTCGCTGATGATCTCATCGGCGAGCACCGGATCATTGATTCTTCCGACGGCCATGACCGGTATATGAAGTGCTTCCCTGATTTTTCCCGCGCTGTCGGCAAGGCATGCCTGCTTCATAAACATGGGTTGCGCAATCCATTCGGGGGTCGCGTCGTTTCCCGCCGAGACCTGAACCACGTCCACACCTGCTTCTACTATCGGCTTCAGAAGCTGAATGCTCTCCTGCACTGTCAGGCCGTTAGGACAAAACTCCTGTGCACTGATTTTGAAGGATATGGGGAAGTTTTCTCCTACCCGACGCCGGATTTCCTCTACGACTTCCCTGGCAAATCGTGTCCTGCCGAGAATATCCCCACCGTATTCGTCGTCCCTGATATTGGAGAAACGGGACAAGAACTGATTGATGAGATACCCGTGGGCGCCGTGGATCTCAATAAGTTCAAAGCCTGCCTTCAGTGCTCTTTCGGCGGCGTCCCCGAATTTTAGGACCAGTTCCCGGATACCTTCCCTGGTCAGCGGTTCCACGTCCCCGTGAATGACCGGGCAGGGCAGCGGAGAGGGCGCCAGTGGCTTCCGCTTGATCACCTTGACGGATGTCTGCCGCCCTCCATGATGTACCTGGACGGCCGGAACGGCGCCTTCCGATTTCATAACCCGGGCGATTTTCGACAACCCCTCCAGAAAGCGGTCGTTGTAAATCCTTGCCTGGTGGGGAGAGACCACGCCTTCAGGGGAGACTGCGCAGGCTTCCATGATAACCATGGCCGGGCCGCCCGCTGCCCTCAACCGATAATGCTCTACCGTCTTGTCGGTGATGCCTCCGTCATTTTCTATCAGAAAAGAAGCCAGGGCGGGCATGACAATGCGGTTCTTGAGTTCAATCCCCCGAATCCGAAATGGGGTGAATAACGAATGCATGGTCTCTCTCTACTCCTCTCCTTCAGGATCAGGGGTACGGTGGATATCGATCATTTTCTCCCCTTTTACATAAGCAGTTGATTTATAGGTCGTGATGTTTTCTACTTTGGTCATGATCTCTCTCATTCGATCGCACTGCTGCCTCAATTCCCGTACGGCCTCGCTTTCGGGTAGTGTTTCCAGGATTTCATCGAGCAGGTAGTAGATGTATTGAAGCGGCTGATTCAATTCATGGCACGTGGTGCAGGCAATTTCAAGCACCCCCTGCAATTTTTCCTTCTCCAGGCGTTCCTCCTCAGCACGTTTTCTTGCAGTGATGTCGCGCGTAACCGCGATGAGACATTTCTCTTCCCCATAATCGATCACTTCCGCCGACCAGAGGACATACCTGATTTCACCGGATTTCATGCGAAACTTGGCTTCCAGGTTCCTGATCTTTTCTTGATCGTGGAGGATTTTGACCATCTCGGTGCGTTGATTGGGATCAACCCAAATGCCCAGGTTCACCGATGTGCGGCCAATGACCTCTTCGCGACGGTAGCCCGTGGTCTCCAGGAATGCTTCATTGACATCAATATAAAATCCATCCTCAAGGGTGCTGATGACGATCCAGTCCGGACTGGATCGAAATGCCTTATGAAATTTTTCCTCGGACCGGGCAAGGGCTTCATTCGCGTGTTCCCGCTCCGTGTTATCCATGAAATAGCCGAGAATGGCCTGTCTGTCATCATAGGAAATGGATATCACGGATTCTATAATCCATTTCAATTCGCCCCTATTGTCCACGGCGCGGTAGAGATATGGAGAGGAGCGTTCCCCTTTGAGCATTTGTATCGCGTTCGTCCTTACTTCCTCCCAGTCCTCGGGGAGGATCAGCATGGATGCCTCTCTGCCCAGCAATTCATCTTCCAAGTAGCCTGATATACGCTGAAATTCCTTGTTCACAAAACGGAACTTCCT
>CAZONI010000131.1:0-7984 GCA_964581175.1 uncultured Desulfobacteraceae bacterium | reverse complement strand
ACGGAGACATCGAACGCGCCATAGCCAGGGTCAAGGCTGTTGAATGGGACCCCAAGCCCTTTCCCAAGCAGGTGGAACCGGCCTATCTGTTGAACACCCAGGCCAGGGTGCAGAAGATCTGGGAGCGCATGCAGTCCCGGGGAAATGCGGGTTAATCCGCGGGGCCGATTTTATTGCCCTTTTCGTCGTATTTGTACCAGCCTATGCCCGTCTTCCGGCCCAGGTGCCCTATCCTGACCTTTCTCTGGAGCAGCATGGGCGGGTGAAATTTTTCGTCCCGGGTTTCTTTGTACACCGCGCTCATGGCGTTGAAGCCCACATCCAGTCCGGCCATATCGCCTGTTTCAAAGGGCCCCATGGGCCTTCCGAATCCGAGCCGCATACCCTTATCCACGTCTTCCACGCTCACCACGCCCGCTTCCACCAGCTTGATCGCCTCGACGGTGCTTGGGAAATTGATCCGGTTCAATGCGAAACCCGCCACGTCCCGATTGACGCGGATCGTTTCCTTGCCGATGCTCCTGCCCAGTGCCTCCGCCGTGTCCATGGTCTCATCCGACGTGAGCAGTCCTTTCACCAGCTCGAGGACCCTCATCATGGGGACGGGACTGAAAAAGTGGGTGCCCACGACCCTGGACGCCCGTTTCGTCGCTTCCGCGATGTTGGTGATGGGGATTGCGGAAGTGTTCGTGGCAAATATGGAGTGGGAAGGGCAGATCCCGTCCAGTTCCGAAAAAAGGGTCCTCTTGGCGTCGAGGTCTTCGATGATCGCCTCGAATACGAAGTCCGCATCCCCGGCTCCGGAAAGGTCGGTCGTCGTGCGGATCCTTCCCATGATCTCATCCACCGTGCCCCGGGCCTTGCCTTTTTCTACGAGCTTTCCCACGGACCAGCGAATGGCTTTTAACCCTTTCTCCAGGATCTCGTCCCCGAGATCGCGCATCACCACATCGTACCCGGCCTGGGCGCAGACCTGGGCGATGCCGCCTCCCATCAGACCCGCTCCCGCGACGAATATTCTCTTGATTTCCATTTGCTCCGACCTCCTCAACATGCTGTGATGTCATCCCGCCCGTCGGCTATGGCCCATGAGGATGGGTACATCGCGGCGAGGGTCTATTTCCTCTTTGGCCTCAGGGGGTGTATCCCCTCTTGACCAGCAGGATGGTAGTCGTTCCGGTCTGGACCATTTCTTTATGCTGGTTGATGATTTCCTTTTCAAAAGTGAGGATACCCCGGTCCTCTTTCGAAGTGTCGCGCATCTCCTTGACCACCTGTTCCACGTGGACGGTGTCGCCGATGTAGATAGGCCGTTTGAATTGCCAGGTCAGTTCCAGGAAGGCCAGAATGGTATCCTCTGTGAGATGATAGGCGAGGCCCGAGTGGATGGCGATCCCCAGAATCCCGTGGGCAATCCTCCTGCCGAAGCCGGTTCGGGCGGCATACTCGGCATCGGTGTGCAGTTGATTATGGTCCCAGGACAGGCCGGCAAAATTGACCACGTCCGCCTCGGTGACCGTCCGTGCCCTGGTCACGAATTTCTGGCCCACATGAAAGTCGTCGAAATAAAGTGATGTCGTCATCTTCATGCACCGTGATTGTCTTTTTACGAAGTCGTCATTCTTTGATCCGGTCCAGGATGCCGCACACGGCCTCGTAGTGTTCCCTGGTCCTGGTACAGTGGTGAAAGACGAGACTCTCGTATGGCAGGGCCTGCTCCAGCGTAGATTGACAGCCGTGCCTGAGGATGCGCTTGGTCATCTGAACGGCTTCGAGCGGCATGGCGGCGATCTCGTTTGCCAGCGCTTCCGCTTCTGCCAGGAGGAGTTGGGGCGCCACAATCCGGTTCACCAGGCCTATCCGGGCCGCCTCTTCCGCGCCGAACATCTTGGCTGTGAAGGCAAGTTCGGCCGCTCTTCCATATCCGATCAACCTGGGCAGAAAGTAGGAGCTTCCGAATTCAGGGGTGACCCCCACCCGGACGAAAGCGCAGCTGAATGTCGCGTCAGTCGAGGCGAGGCGGATATCGCAGGTCAGGGTGACCGTCAGGCCGAAGCCCACCGCAGCCCCGTTTACGGCCGCAATAAGCGGTTTGGGAAAGTCCGTGAAGACCTTTGGCAGGTCAATTCCTCCGAGTCCGGAATCCTGACCCTCCTGCCGGTAGCTTTCATAGGCGCTTTTGAACATATTGAGGTCGCCGCCTGCACTGAATGCCCGGCCTTTGCCGGTCATGATCAGGACCCGCAGCCGGTCATCTTCGGCAGCCCGGCGCATGAAGTGGATCAGTTCGTTTCCCATCTCGTCGGAGAGGGCGTTGAGCACTTCAGGCCGGTTGAGATAGAGAAACCCCACCTTGCCTTTGGTGTCAACGGAAATGGTTTTATAGTCCATGCAATCTCCTTTCATACCGGCCGCCGCGAAAGCGTGACGAGGTCATTGCATATGTTCCACGGTGACACGAACGTTCAGGGCAGGTTCCTTTTGGTTCACCACGGCTCCCTCCAGGATCTGTGTGGTGAGCCTGGCCGATTCCTGGACCACCTCGACAAATGATGTATCTGCGAGTCTTTGCAGCAGGAAAAACAACCTCTCTCTATTCTCAGGTATTAAATTAAACGCGTGTACCGATGTCAACAAAAAATATAGAGTTACGCTATGATTTGAGAAAGGATATCAGCATGATCATTTGGAATGCTCTTGAAATGCGCTTGACAAATATCGCCAATTGGGATAGCTGTTCGTCTGAACTCAATGCTTCGAAAGTATCGGCAAAAGTGAATCATGACTGAATTCAACTGGAATCTGGACGCACCTGGAAAACGGTGTATTCTTTCCGGAAACGAAGCTGCTGCAAGGGGCGCCCTCGAAGCCGGGATTCAAGTGGCAGCCTCGTATCCCGGCTCTCCCTCGGTGCAAATCCTCGAATGCCTGGCCGCGGTCGCCAGGGAACGCGGGATTTACGCCGAATGGTCCATCAACGAGAAGGTGGCCCTGGAGGTAGCTGCTGCGGCCTCTTTCTCGGGACTGAGGGCCCTTTCCGTGATGAAAGCGGACGGCCTCAACGTGGCCATGGATTTTCTGACCACGCTTCCCCTGTCCGGCATCCGGGGGGGACTGGTCCTGGTCGTTTCTGACGACCCCGGCGCCCATTCAAGCGTGAAGGAAGAGGATACCCGCTACCTTGCCCCGCCGGCCCACGTCCCGCTTCTGGAACCAGCCACGCCGGAAGACGGCCGGGATATGCTGATCTGGGCCTTCGATCTCTCGGAAAAATCAGGCCTTCCGGTCATGGTGAGACTGGTGACGCGTATCTGTCATGCCCGGGGCAATGTGACTCTGGGGCCCCTGAAAAGCGGTGACCGGCAGCCGAATGTTTCTTCCCGGCACAGATTCATCACTGCGGCCCGGTTCCATCTCCGCACCCACGAGAGGCTTGACTCTCTCCAGCAGGATTTTGAAATGAGTGGCTTCAATCATTACACTGGCCCCGAAACGCCGGCCCTGACCATTTTCGCGACCGGTGTGAGTCACGCCTATGCCATGGAGGCCGTGGAACGTCTGGGTGTGGAGGAGAACGTGGGTGTTTTCAAGGTGGGCACCGTCTGGCCCCTGCCGGAGAAAACGACCCGAGGCATACTGAAACGCTCCCGCCGGGTTCTGTTCCTGGAGGAGATCGAACCTTTTCTGGAAGACCAGACCAAGATCATGGCCGCCCAGCACTGGGAAGAGCTGGGTCCCACGGATTTTCTCGGAAAGCGGTCCGGGGATGTCCCCTGGATCATGAAGGAGCGGGGGATCGGGGAAATGGATCCGGATATTGCTGCCCAGGCCGTGGCAAAGGCGCTCCATATGGATTTCCAGTCCGGTTCCGGGCGGCCGGGCAAAAAGCTGGAGGACCTGCCCGAAATGGATCTCCCCCGCAGGCTTCCAAGCCTGTGCGCCGGTTGTCCGCACCGGGCCTCCTATTGGGCCATCAAAACGGCCCTCGCTCTGGACGGCCGGAAAGGATTTGCACTGGGGGATATCGGGTGTTATGCGCTCGGCGTCCTTCCCACCGGATATCAGACCATCCGGACGGTTCATTCCATGGGCTCGGGCGTTGGGCTTGCGAGCGGTTTCGGAAAGCTCCGGGAGATGGGGCTCGATCAGCCTGCTGTGGCAGTCATCGGGGATTCCACCCTCTATCATGCGGGGATTCCGCCCCTGATCAACGCCAAGATAACCGGCTCCCAGTATCTCTGCATCATTCTCGACAATGAGACCACGGCCATGACGGGGCACCAGCCTCACCCGGGAAGCGGCGTGAACGCCATGGGCGAGCCCGTCTCGAGCATCCCCATCCTTGAGCTGGTAAAGGGCCTGGATATTCCGGTCACGGTGGGTGATCCCTACCGGATCCATGAGACCATTCACACCATCCTCGATCTCATCCGGAAAGGGGGCCTCCAGGTACTCCTGCTGCAGAGGGAATGCGCCCTCAAAGCCGCCCGGGGAACGGCGAAGGCGCGGGTCTATGTGGACGAGGAACGCTGTCTGGGAGATGCCTGCGGGTGTTCCCGCTTCTGCAGTCGTGTTTTCTCCTGCCCCGCCAACATCTGGGACGAGGAAGCGGGGCGTGCGGCTATCGACGAAGTGCTGTGTACGGGCTGCGGCGTGTGTGCGGCACTGTGCCCGCAGGGAGCCATTATAGTGGAAACGGAAGGAGAGAGATGCCCTTGACCACTGACCCGTTGAATATCATCATTTCGGGGGTCGGCGGGCAGGGGAATATCCTCGCCTCAGACCTCATTTCGCGCACCTTCTGCGAGGACGGCCATTTCGTGAGTGTGGGGGAGACCTACGGCGCGACCCAGCGGGGGGGCTCGGTAGTCAGCCACATCAGGGTCTCCAGCAGGCATCCCTACGGCCCGCTCATCCCACTGGGGGAGGGCCACATCATCGTCGGGTTCGAACCCCTGGAGGTCTACCGCATCCTGCGCGAATACGGCCATGAGACGGTTCGTATCGTCATGAACGATCGCCCCTTTTATCCCCTCGATGCGCTTCAGAAAAAAAGCGCCTATCCGTCCATTGATCAACTGATCTCCCGCATTAAACACGCGGGACGGGAAGTCCGGGTGATCAGCGGGACGGCACTCGCCAGAGATGCGGGAAATGCCCAGGCGCAGAACGTGGTGATGGTGGGGGCCTTTGCTGGCCTCAAATGGGTTCCCCTTGAGAAGAAAAAGTACCTCAAGTCCATCCAGGAGACCTTCTCTGGCGCCAAGCTGGAGGTGAACACGAGGGCCTTTGAGCTGGGCTACCAGGCGGTCTCGGGTTAGGGAAATGGATCTGTTCTTTCACCCATCCTCCATTGCCGTGGTCGGCGCCAGTACAAGGAAGGGCGGCTACCACCTCATCAGGAACCTCCTCTTCGGGTTCCGGGGCGCAATTTTCCCGGTCAACCCGCGATACGACACAATAGAGGGACTCCCCTGCTTTCCTTCTCTCGAAGCAATTCCCGGTGCCGTTGACCTGGTCATCATTCTGGTGCCTGCACCGGCGGTGCCGGCGGTGCTGGAGGCGTGTGCCCGCAAGAAAATAAAGCGCGTGATGATCGAGAGCGCCGGCTTTGCCGAAGTGGGTGAAGCGGGAAGGGCGATCCAGGACCACTGCCTCGGGATCGCCCGGAGGTCGGGCATCCGTATCTGGGGGCCCAACTGTATGGGAATTGTGGACATCCCGGGAAAACACTTCTTCACCTTCATGCTTCCCGACGTTTATAAGAATGGAATCATCCCGGGCCGCATCTCCCTGATCGTCCAGAGTGGAATGCTCTCGGCCGCCTTTATCGCGGACGTCATGGGCAATCGGGGCATCGGCATCGGCAAGGTCTGCTCCATCGGCAACAAGGCGGATGTGGACGAGTGCGATCTCCTTCGCTATCTCCTGGAGGATGCGGAAACGGATGCCGTTGCCCTGTATCTCGAATCCTTTCCCCGGGGAAGGGTCTTTGCGGAGATAGCGCAGGGCGCGGCCAAGCCCGTCGTGGTCCTGAAGGGGGGAAAGAGCAGCGCCGGCGCACGGGCCGCCATGAGCCATACCTCCAGCCTTGCGGGAAACTCGCGTCTCCTGGACGGTGTTCTAGAGAGCTCGGGAATCATCCAGGCACATGACTTTCACCAGATGATCGACCTGGCAAGGGCCCTTTCCGTAACCGGCGATCTTGGATCCGAATGCCGCACAGCCATCCTCACTTTCAGCGGCGGCGCCGGCATCGTTTCCTGTGACCTGATGGAAGAGAACGGGCTGAGGGTGGCGCAATTGTCGGAGGCGAGCCGGGAGGCACTGGCGGACCTGTTTCCTGAGTGGATGCCGGTGGCCAACCCGATTGACCTCTACCCCGCTATCGAGCTTCACGGCCGCCTCAGTACCTATGATCGGGCTATTTCCATCGTGCTCAAAGAGCAAAACGTGGATGTCCTGCTCATCCACTATGTCTCGGGATTCGATGGAAAGTCCCTGGATTTTGCCGCCCTCAAAAAACGGGCCGATGAGAACGGGAAAAAGGTCGTCTTCTGGAACCTGGGTCACCGGGAACCGGCCATGACCTTCCAGCTGCAGGCCCAGGCCAATGGGATGGACTCCCACGGGGAGCTTTCAAGAACCGTGGAGTGTCTTGCTGCAGCGGCAAGATACGGGAAAAAGAGGCACCGGAAAAGGCCGGTCGGAATCAAACGCCCTGCCGTTTCCGTGCCCGGCCTGGAGCAATTCGGCCGGGGAGCGCATATCTGGAACGAACACGAGAGCAAGCGGCTGCTGGTCCGATGGGGCATTCCCGTGGTGGAGGAAGGAATTGTGGAGGATCCTGCCTTGCTCGACCGGACGGCATTGGAAATGGGATTCCCCCTGGTCCTGAAGGGCCTGCTGCAGGGCGAGGTCCATAAGACAGAGTCGGGCCTGATCCATGTGGGCGTTACTGATATGGGCGAGGTGAAGCAGGTCTATAAAGATCTCTCCAGGAAAATGAAAGGCAGGGGGCGCGTTCTCCTGCAGCGGCAGCTCCGAATCGATTTCGAGCTCATCGCCGGGTATCTGAAGGACGCTGAGTTCGGACCTTGCGTGATGTTCGGCGTGGGGGGCATTACAGCCGAACTCGAGCCGGACGTGGCCTTTGCCCTGGCGCCTCTCTCAAAGGAGGAGGCCCTGGATCTTATGGACGGGATCAGAGCGAAGCGCCTCCTCACAGGGTTTCGCGGCATGGCGCCCCTCGACGCGGACCTCATGGCCGAATTCCTGGTCAACCTGGGGAACCTTGGTTCCGCCTATCCTGCGATAGGGCAGATCGACATCAATCCCGTCGCGGTGGTGGAAGGCGTTCCCGTGGCCGTTGATGCCACGGTCATCGTCGAGACTTCCGGCGGGGGGCCAGGATAGATTCTCCCGATCGGTATCCAGAGGAGGAGCGAGGGGCACGGAGAGGAAGCCTTTTCCTTCGTTCCGAGGCTCCGGGCTGGTCATTTCAGTGACTTATCAGCGTGGGATAGCTACCCCCTCCGCATTCTCGACTGCGTCGAGCTGCGGGTTCCCCCACTGATAAGTCACGAAAAGACGGCGCCCTCTCACCAGTCACTTCAGAAAAGGCTTCCTCTCCGTGCGTCACTTGAGGGGATTCAGGATGTTTTGCGCTGTGCGGAGATGACTCACAGGCCGAGGTAGGTTTTGCGGATGACCTCGTCTTCCAGCAACTGGGCGCCCGTACCTTCGGCGATGATCTTACCCGAGGAGAGGACGTAATTCCGGGCGGTCATTTCGAAGACCGCGCCGATTTCCTGTTCCACCAGGAGCATGGTGATCCCGAGACGGCCGATTTCCGCGATTTTCCTGAAGACATCCTTCCTCAGTTTGGGGGAAAGTCCGGTTGAGGGTTCATCGATACAGAGGAGCCTCGGCTCGGACATCATCGACCTTCCGATGGCGAGCATCTGCTGCTCCCCGCCTGAAA
>CAZONI010000130.1:0-8321 GCA_964581175.1 uncultured Desulfobacteraceae bacterium | reverse complement strand
AGATCGCCGGCGCCAGATATTTCATAAAGAACGTCCTCCCCGAAATCGAGGCGACGGCCAAGGCTATCACCAGCGAAGATATGTCCGTCATGGAAATAGCCGAAGAGAGCTTTGCATCGTAATTGCGCTCCCTTTGTTTCTCATTAAAGTTGGAGTTGATTATTTGTGACGCTTGGGGAAAATATTCCCACTGATGGCAGAACCGCCTCTCGTTTCACTTCATTTCAAAGAATACCCACTCGCCCTGATCCCTGTGGATCAAACCCTGCATAAAGCATCATATCGTGAAATCATACCCTGCTATGCGAGTCAGGCAAAACTGGTATCGATCTTGCAACTCCCGTTGATAGGCTGCATACCGCTTAAAGAACGCCCGGAAGTCTTCTGAAAAGGAACATTTTATGCAATCTCACGGCATAATAAGTGCACATTGCCATGTCCAGGGTTCCGCATTGCGAAAGAAAATGGAAACTGTCGGGGTTCTCCTGGGTGACTTCGTGACGATCAAATTTCTCTGCAAGACAAATTACTTCGGTGAAAAGGACCACCATAAGAGGAATTGAGAGGGTAGCGGCATGTGGCTCGAACTATGTACTCCCCGAACATCCGTATGTCCTGAGTATTCCCTCGAGGACCCCTCCCGCAATCGCGAGGGCCTTTTCAGAGATGGTGAAGCAGTTTTCCCGCTGCGGTCGGGGGTCAATGTCCCCGATTTTCAGGCCCTCTCTGACCTTTATACCTGGATGGATGAGGCCCCTGATGATACCGTCGATAGACGCTCTTGTCGGCTTCCCATCTACCGCTCCCACCGGGTCGCCTTTCCGTACCATGTCTCCAATATCCATCTGGCTTTTCCACAGGCCGTCTGCGCACGCGCGAATTACTCTTTCGGAGGCGTGTCCCAGAACAGTGCCCGGAACTCCCGTGTCCGGCTCGGCAATGCCGGCCATGATCAGCCTTCCGAGCCGATGGCCCCGATTCGTCTCCACAACGAAGTGGGCATCTATTCCGGCTTCAAAACCCGGCCCAAGAGCAATGACCAGAGGAGCGTCGTTAATGGAGGTTTCCAGGTTTTTCTTGGCAAGAGTCGCATCGATCAATACTGCCGGCTTAATCTCATTCCTGCACCGGCAGGAAGGGTCCACAAGCACCGGGACATGATTCTGTTCCCAGATCCCTTCGGCCTCTTCAGGCGAGTGAATGAGGAATGCTTGCACGCCTTCTACTACTATTGCCCCGTCGTACACCGCTTCGGAAAAAGAGACCTTTCTCCGGACCGCCAACGGTTGCGCGATTTCTGTGACAAGCACCCTGAACCCGCACTGGTGAAGCCGCCACGACACCCCTGTTGCGAGATCGCCCCCGCCTTTCACTATGATTACCAGGCCATCCATTGTTTTCATGTTCGCTGCCTCCCCCGGCATCTGGTCGCAGGATGGTAACGAATGAGGAGATTCATACGTAAAGTTGTTTTTGCAGTGACCATATACGAGGTATAAGGCGGTGTCAACTGCGATCAACCTGGTGAGGTTAGTTTGGCTCAGGGACATGCAACTTGCCATAAGATAGTTTCACATGGTATAAAGATCCATGATCGACAAGGTGCATTTTTGCGGTTCGTGCCCACCCACAAATAAATTACGGGCACGAGGGATCAAAACGCACGATCCCCAAAGGATGCTGCACACAGTCAGATGAAAAAGAAATTCAGAAAAATAAACAGGACCATCGCTGTCGTGCTCCGCCTTGGATTCTTCCTCAGTATCCTTGTAGGTTCCCTGTTTCTTACATCCTCCGGCAGAGAAGATGCATTGCAGAAGATACGGGCATCCGGGAAGATAACCGTGCTCACCAGGAATAACGCTCACTGCTACTATGTATATCGGGGAGAACCCATGGGGTTTGAGTACGACCTGGCAAAAGCCTTCAGCGAATACCTGCATGTGGAGTTAGAGGTTGAAACGCCCACCTGGGAAGGCCTTACCCGGGGTCTTGAAGAAGGGAAGGGAGATTTTGTCGCCGCCAGTATGAGCATTACGAAATCCAGGCTGAAAAGGGTGGATTTCTCGGAATCCTATCTTCCGGTTCAGCAATACGTTATCCTGAACAAGGATGATCCCGCGGAAAAAATGAGTGATCTGGCAGGCAGGACCGTGTGCGTGCGCAGGGGTACAACCTATGAAGAGCTGTTGAAAAAACTCAAGTCAAAAGGCCTGAACATCAGGATCAAGCTGTACAACGATATGCCCACCGAAGAGCTCATCAGGATGGTGGCGGAAAAGGAAATAGAGGCCACTGTGTCCGATTCCCATATTGCTCTCCTGAACAGGCGCTATTATCCGGAGGCACGGATTGCTTTTCCGCTCGGAAAGCCGTCAAAACTCGCGTGGGCGGTGAAAAAGGGGGAAAAGAGACTCCTGGAGCAGATCAATGATTTTTTTAACACGATCAAGGAAGACGGCACGTTCGACAGGGTCTACACAGAATATTTTGCCAACGTGGAAAAGTTCGATTACGTGGATTTGAAGCGGTATTACAGGAGGTTGGAAACACGGCTCCCAAGATACCAGGATACAATCCAGAAGGCTGCGAAGAAGTATGGTTTTGACTGGCGTCTGATCGCCGCTATGATTTACCAGGAATCCCATTTTGATCCGAGGGCCAGAAGTTACACAGGGGTAAGAGGGCTTATGCAGGTTACCCTGGACACGGCCAAGGAAGTCGGGATCGAGAGGCGACTGGACCCGGAGCAGAGTATCCTGGGGGGCGTCAGGTACCTCAAGAAATCATATGACAAATTTGAGGGCGTACCGGAACCCGACAGGTTGCTCATGGCGCTGGCCAGTTACAATGTGGGTTACCGGCATGTACAGGATGCCCAAAAAATAGTGAAGCAACAGCACAACGATCCCAACAGCTGGGCTGATCTGAAAGAGGCGCTTCCTCTCCTCTGCCGCCGCAAATACTACAAAACGAGCACGTCCGGATATTGCCGTGGCAGGGAAGCGGTCCGGTATGTGAACAGCATAATAACCTACTATGATATCCTGAAGCGCGATGCGATCAGCTAGTTTCCATCCATAAATGGCTATTTTTCACATTATCTCATCGTCAATCTGCGGGATTACTTGTGCGACGTACTAACCTACGTCTCCGCGGAATCCCTTGAACTTCGTATAGAGGAACAGGGACAACGATACCCTCAGGGTGTTCTCTGAGTTCCTCGCAGGTGAGGCCGAGCGGCCCGATCATGTGATCAATGGCCTCTTCTTCTGTTTTCCACGGGAAATACTCCGTGTAGCCCATTTTCTTTCCCAACTCGCAGAGGATCTTCCAATCCGACCATGATTCCTCGAGTGGCTCGACAGCCCTGGGGCTCAACACGATCCGGGACTGAACATTCCAGGAGTGATCGGCATGGGTGTCATACGTCACAAACCGGGTTTTCTCCAGAAAAGTGCAGGCCGGAAGCACGATGTCGGCAAGCCCGGCCGTCGGGGTCATGAAGATGTCGGCAACGGCGAGAAAATCGAGTTTTTTGAGAGCCTGTTCCACGACGTTCGAATTCGCACAGGTGAGCAGGGGATTAGAGGCCATCACCATCATCGCTTTTACAGGATAGGGCTCTGCGTGCAGGATGGCATCCCAGAGTGAGGGCGTGTGCGCTGAGGGCCATGATTTTGATATCCTGGAATAGAGACATTTGTCTGCACCCAGTTTCTTTTGCGCGGCTTCAGGAGGAAGCTTCTCGAAAAACTTGATATCTTCGAGTCCCATCACGATTGGTATGATGATAAGATTGCCTCCCTTCACATCCAGACTTCCGGTGATCGCCATGAGGATATCTATTGCCCGGATCGCAACCGATGCGTTCGTGTGCTGGTCGAGCGCGTTTCGAGGACTGATGCACGCGGGTTTGGTAGTGGCATACATGCGGGCTATTTTTCTGATCGTGTTCGCTGGTACCCAGGTAATTTCCTCAACCTTCTCAGGAGGATGCTGCTCGATGTGATGGGCCAGTTTGTCAAAACCTGTGGTCCACTTCCGGACAAACTCGTGATCATAGAGATCCTCTTTGATGATGACATGCAGCATACCCAGGGCGAATGCGCCGTCGGTGCCCGGCCTGAGCTGGGCATGGACATCGGGCTTTTGTGCGTATGAGGTAACCCTGGGATCGATGACGATCAGCTTTATGCCTCGCTGTCGGGCTTCTCTGATGTTGATCTCCTGCGGCTTGTTGGTGGCCTCGGGGTTGCCACCCCACAGGAGCAGGCATCTGGTGTGCGCCACGTCCGGCAGTAACCTTTCCTTCCTTGATCCGCACCAACATCCTGCACTGGGAATGCGCGTCCACGTCGCTGACCACTGGAATAATGCTTGTCGCCGTTCCTTGAGCGGCATGTGCCGGTTTCAACAAATCCGTAAGGCCTGCGCCCCTTGTGTCCAGATATTTCCCCAGTGCCAATGTTGCCCCGAGCGACACCGATGACTTCAGGAAAACCCGTCGCGATATGGTATCCATAACAGTCCTTCCTACCGAACAGCTTCGAAGAATCTGACGCCGTCAGCGCTGGTTGTCGGTTTTTCTGAACAGGAAGATCCTTCCGTGTTTCTTTGAAAAGACAAAGCCGGCTTTTTCCACTGCATCCCTTAGAGCCATTTCGGAACCCCTCGTCTTTTCAAGGGAGAGAAATCCTCCGGGCCTGAGTATCCGGTGGAGTTCTGAGATCACCTTTTCCATCCCTCCGGCCACGTGACGAAGTCCGAAGACAAAGGCAAGGTTGATGCTTTCAGCGGGCAATCCTGTTGCAGATGCATTGATGCATAGAGGAATGACATTCTCCAACGCCTCTTTCTCAACCTTTTTCCGAACCCTTTCTATAGCCCTGGGGTGTATATCGATCGCGTAGACACGTCCCATTTGTCCCACTATTCTCGCCGCCGGGATGGTAAAGAAGCCCGGTCCGCATCCGACCTCAACAACCTTTTGCATGTCATCCAGGCCAGCTGCCCTGAGAAGCCGGTATGGGTTTTTCACCAGCGGCAGGAGGGGATTGTCATGCATCAGGCGAATCGTCCAGTAGGCCAGGCTGGATGTCTCAAGACTCGAATGAAAGTTTTTCTTTCCTGTTGTGTTTTCCATGGTCATTACCTCCTTCTGTCTCGCTGCTTTCGATCCACACGGAATGATCTACCAGTCCAAATGCTTTCAGGCTTTGTGCGAGGCTCAACCCCAGCGCGGTTCCTCCTATCCGGGGTTCATCGGTATTCCAGAATAAATTCAGGGCAAAGAAGCCGGGCACCAACGTGTTACGTACTACCATAGCCTCAGGTAATTTCTGTGGATCGGTATATTTCTGAATCTCACGCGCCAAAAAGATGAGTTCCTTTTCAGCTGTGTTCGCCTTATCGGGTCCTGACTGAACCTTTATTGTTTCCATCCACCTCAAGATGTTTCCTCCTGTCAGTCGTTTTGTCTTTCTATAAAGCAGGGACCATGCCATGAGAAATTAACCCTGTAAAAACAATCTATTATGGCTTGTGGCCGGCGAAAGATGTCCCATGGGACATCTATTGGGTTGACTATGGGGCATTACGGGTATAAAGTGTCCCATGGGATATTTAAGGATCTTTTGGCTCCTCGGCGATTGGGCCTTGGGCTTTCAGGGAAAGAGTCTTTGTCGATCCAAACACTGGTTGTCTGGAGGAAACGGGAAGCAGTATGCCGGTCGATGAGAAAGAATTTTTTCGGGAAGCCACTCTTCGCATCTGTGGAAGCCTTGACGTAGAGACGTTTCTCTACGAGAGCTTTAAGTACATCCGAAAATTCATCCCTGCTGACACCATATTATTGACCCACTTTCGCGCAGACCGGAGCGAGCACGTCGCTCTGGCCAGGGCATCAGGCGATGACGCTTCATTGCTTCGCCTTGCCATCCCTGTTCCTCCTGATATTCGCACCTTTGTGATGCGGCGCGATAAAGAGGTCCTGATCGTAGGGAGGGCCGAGACACACCCCACGGCGAGGCCGTGGATATCCAAAGGTCTTTTGCAGAAGGACTCTTCACTCCTAGTACTTCGTCTGGTCGTCGATGATGATGTTGTTGGAGGAGTAACCTTCATTTCAGCAAAGAGCGATGTTTTCACCCGGGAACATGCATATCTTTCCTCCCTTCTCAGGGAACCCTTTGCCATAGCCCTCTCAAACAGCCTCAGATATCAGGAACTTTTCGAACTCAAGAACCTCCTTGCCAAAGACAAGCGTTTCCTGCAAAGCGAGTTGCGGCATATGGTTGGCGAGGAAATCGTAGGGGCGGATTTCGGGCTCAAAGGCGTCATGGAGAAGGTGCGCCAGGTGGCGTCCCTTTCAAGTCCGGTGCTGTTACTGGGGGAGACGGGGACCGGCAAAGAGGTCATCGCCGTTGCCATTCATAACCTCTCCGAAAGAAGAGAAGGGCCATTCATCACGGTCAACTGCGGTGCCATCCCCGAAAGCCTTGTGGACAGCGAGTTGTTCGGTCACGAGAAGGGAGCCTTTACCGGCGCACTCACAATGAAGCGGGGACGTTTCGAGCGCGCAAACGGCGGCACCGTATTCCTGGACGAAGTGGGAGAACTTGAACCGGAAGTGCAAGTGAGGCTTCTGCGCGTGCTTCAGGAAAAGGAGATTGAAAGGGTCGGCGGGACGGCGCCCATAAAGGTAGATAGCAGGGTTATTGCCGCCACGCATCGCAATCTCAGGGCCCTGATAGGCGAGGGTTCGTTCAGGGAGGATCTCTACTTCCGGCTCAATGTCTTTCCCATCGAAATACCACCCCTGAGAGAGAGAAAAGGGGACATTCCATCCCTCGTTCATTATTTTCTCCAGAAAAAGGCGAGGGACATGGGGAGAAAACATATGCCGGTTCTGGCGCCGGGAGCCCTTGAGAGACTCATGGCCTATCCCTGGCCGGGAAACGTACGGGAACTGGAAAACATGGTAGAGAGGAGTCTCATATTGAGTGGGGCAAAGCCCATCGCCTTTGAGGACATCCAGACCCCGCTAGACCGGAGAGCCGCCGTGGAGATTCCCCGTGTCTCCCATTTGGAACACGGAGATGCGCTTGCCCTGGATGCCGTTGTTTCCAGGCATATTCGCAGGGTCCTTGAGATGACTAACGGCAGGGTCGGGGGAAAAGGAGGTGCTGCCGGTATGCTCCAAGTCAACCCCTCAACCCTGCGCAAACGAATGAGAAAATTGGGCATTCCTTTCGGGAGAAAAAGGAACAAAGGTTAACTTGTGATTTATTTATCCCGTCCCGGGCGGGGCTGCAGAGAGCTTTATCACCCTTTTGGGGTGACCAAAGAATAGAAGCATCACCCCCGGAGTGCCTGGATTAAACAGGATAACACGTTATTTTTTTGATGCCGATCATTCAACAGGATATCCTGCCTTTTCCCATGCCATCCAACCCCCGGCCAGGTTTACCACATTATGATACCCCATCTTGCACAGGGTGCAGCACGTAAGGCAGCCACGGCCTCCAACTTTACAGTAGGTAATGATCTTGGCATTTTTGTCGGGGATTTGCTTGTCGACTTTGAACTCAACAACGCCCCTCGGGATATTCATGGCGCCTGGAATATGGCCCATTTTGAATTCCGTGGGCTCTCGGCAGTCAAGGAAGACATGGCCGCCTTTCTCAAGCAAAGCTTTGGCGTCTGACACTGAAATTTCGTGGATACTCTTTTTCGCTATGTTGACGAGGTCATCCGCCGTCATATCTTTTGCGGCCGCCTGACTGGCAAAAAAGGGAAAGAGAAAAACCAGTGCGAGAAAGACAATCATACTTCTTTTCATGACATACCCTCCTTTTCGTTGATTGATGGTTTTGAAATCCCGAAAAAGTCTTCGGCTTGTCCCCGGTATTATTGAACTCTTGTTTCAGGGATTAACTCCCGTGGCACTATCACAGCCTTATTTGCAGTTATATGGCTTGGTTTGACGTCTTTCTCGATCAGAAACAGGTCGGGATTTCCATGGCACGCGTTACAGGTCCTGTTCTGAGGGGTCTGCCGCCTGATATTATGGGGCGTTGCAAGTTTCCAGGTGGGAAGTTTATCAAAATTACTCAACCCATTTTTCGTGTAAAAATCGAAGGTTCCGTGTGCTGCGGGAACGCGCCGGAGCGTCACAAACCTTTCCGGCCTCTTCTCGCACCGTAACGGGTTGAGCCCTATCTTGAAATCCATGAATGAACCATCTGTCTTGAAGAAGGTGAGGCCGTTCTTGTCCTTTCCAACGTGACAGCCGGAACAGTTCTTGTACGGAAGGGAAT
>CAZONI010000129.1:0-8445 GCA_964581175.1 uncultured Desulfobacteraceae bacterium | reverse complement strand
CGCAGCGCCGTTCTGAAAACACGATAATACGATCGCAACATTGTCACCAGGGCACAACTACTCTCTTTACCTGGAGCCCGGCAGCCTTCCTTTCCGATTCCGTGGCCCATTTCACGAGCAGACCTGGAAGAGCGAAATATGCAACCATCGCGAGAATTACCACAACGCCTGTCAGTACCAGTAATTTCTTCTTCATGCTGCGCTCCTCTATCCTACCATTCGAAATCCATGCCACCTTCTCAAAATTACGCCCAAAAACTGCCTCTGGGCAAATGAAATTTATTGTCTCTTTCGGAAATGGTGGAAACCCCTCGCCTTCAGGCGAAGAAAGTTTCGGGTTGTCGCGAAGCGACGCGTCATTCCGGCGAAAGCCGGAATCCAGTGATTACGGTAACCACCCCTCTTGCAGTCGAGGGTTGTTCAGTCATTAAAGAGGATTGTCCCCCGGTATTCAAGGAGAAACTAAACCTTGTATCGTTTTTAATCATCCTACATTAATCCTTGAAATAAGTGATCTAACGAGCTAAGATACTTTTGCTTTTAATTGAAAGCATCCCCAGGTAAACCTTACGATAAGGGGCCAAACCATGAGGGAGCTTGAGAGAATGATAAAGGCCCAACTTCTCGTAAATGAGAACCGGGCCTTTATCATTTCCGGATTTCTTGCAGGCTATCATTAATAACCAACATTGATGAGCGCCAACAGAGATGGATGCCAGGTCATTGTTTTCTAATGCATCTATCTGAATTTTTACTTGTGAAGATAGCAAGTTAGCCAAGAAATCTGATGGGTGACCTTAAACGAATCTTGAGGGTTTTGTAATTACTCTGAAATTTTGTTACAGTTGTTTTTGGTCTTTCTGGAGATCACCCCATTTGAGTAAGATCACCAGATCGTTAGAGTAACTTGAATAGAACAAGTCTCTCACTCGCATGGTAAATGAAGCCTTTTAATAAGGGAATGCTTACAGAGCACATGCAGGTTACGATATAAGGGAGCTTCAGAAAGTAGCTACGAGAAAAAAGAAACACGAAGTTGGCGAAGAGAAGCCGAAAAACCAGATAACTCTGAACCCGATCAGAAGGCTGTTTGAACTATGTTTTTCCTAACAGTGGATATAAAAAAAGAGCCGGTTCTCACAGCCGGCCCTTTCTTTTACGACCCCTTTCAGCAGCAGCAAGGGTCGGTATACATACACCCGCAGGCGTCAACCGTATAACATCCGCAAGGGTCGACAAGATAACAACAGGAATTGTTCATCTCGCGGTCCTCACGCTTTTTGATTTCTTTTTTTCCCTTTTTTTCTTTCTTCTTGTCCATAATTTCACCTCCCTGGCCTGGGAATCCGGGGAACTTCCTTTTATATTCAACTATATTCAACCTTTCGAATTCCCAGCTGAACTGAGGCGGCTGCTCAACCCCACAAGCGAGATCATTTCGGAGATTCACGGAACTGGTGCACCCTGTTTCACGCTCTGTTGACCAGTCACCTCATACTACCTTTTGTGACAAAATAAGCATTATCTTCGGAGGATGCAACCGCGGAGACCCGCGAAACTTGACACTCCTGATAAAATCTGTCTATACTTCTCCTGAAGAAGTGACTTCTTATCAACCCAACTATTATGGGAGTATCAATCGTCGGTTGCCGCAGCGTGACTGCTGGATATCCGGCCCTGCTTCATATCGGGATGCTTCCTGCCGCGGCAACAGCTCTAAATTTTCCCTTCTCGCTCTCTCATCTTCCTGTTGAATGAACACCCTGTAATCGGATTGATCTATCCGCCGGAGGGACGCTATGGAAAACGATCCGAAAGACAAAGAGAAAAATCCCCCAAAAGGACGAGGGATTACCCGTCGCCGCTTTCTCAAGACCGTTGGCAGTGGGGCCGCTGTGGCGGCCGCCTCCGATGTCCTGACAAGCCTCGGCAGCGTTGAGGCTGCCCCGGTAAAACCTGAAGAGGTCCTGAGGATCAATCTGCTTGTCAACGGCCAGCCCCATCGGCTCATGGTTGAATCACGCTGGTCGCTCCTTTTTGTGCTGCGTGAAAAACTTGGATTGACCGGAACGAAAGTGGGCTGTGAAAGGGGGGAATGCGGCGCCTGCACCGTGCTCATCGACGCGGTGCCTCGCTACGCATGCATGACCCTGGCGGTCGAAGCGGAAGGGAGTGAGATTGTAACCCTTGAAGGTCTGATGCACGGGGAGGAGCTCGGGCCGGTGCAACAGGCTTTTGCGGAGCACGATGCCCTTCAGTGCGGCTATTGCACCCCGGGGCAGATTATGTCGGCGGAAGGTCTCCTGCGCCGGAATCCCAACCCCACGGTGGACGAAATCCGCATGGGAATGAGCGGAAATCTCTGTCGCTGCGGCGCCTATCCCCATATTTTCAAAGCTGTCGGCCGTGCTGCCCGGCTTAAAAAGTGAGGTATATCATGGCTGAATCGGAAAAGGGCCTTTATTACATCGAAGGGATGCCGGTACCGGAAACTTCCAAACCAGGTGAACCTCCAAAGCCCTGGGGAAAAACACAGATCGTCGGCAAAGCGGTCCCCCGGGTAGATGCTTACGAACGGGTGAGCGGATCGGCGGTTTACCCGGCGGATGTTTCGCTGCCCAACATGCTCTACGGGGCCATTTTGCGATGTCCCCACCCACATGCCCGGGTGAAGAAAGTCTCCGTCGAAAAGGCCCTGCACCTGCCGGGAGTTTCTGCAATCATCAGCAGCGATACGCCTGGCGCCAATCCCACCTGGACTTATTCCAGTGGGAGTGTAGAGATTCAGTCAAGGCTTTTCGACCCTGTCTGCCGCTTCGAAGGGGAAGCCGTGGCCGCTGTGGCCGCCGAAACCCCTTACCGGGCCTGGGACGCAGTCCGTGCCATTGCGGTGGACTATGAGACACTCCCCTTTGTGGCGGATGAACGCCTGGCGTTGAAACCGGATGCGATCTCCATCCACAAAGGAGGCAACCGAGTCGAACCGACGAAGATTTATGCACGGGGGGATGTGGCCAAAGGTTTTGCCGAGGCCGACGTCATTCTTGAGCAGGAATACCGGACCGAGTGCGAAATCCATTCCCCCATAGAGCCCCATGGCTGCGTGGCCAACTGGGACGGAAACCGCTTGACCATCTGGGAGTCAACCCAGGGCGTGTACCGCGTCCAGTCGAATGTGGCGGATATTTTAAACCTGCCGCTTTCCATGGTTCGGGTGATCGGACATTATATGGGGGGCGCTTTCGGCAGTAAGCTCCAGGCCGGCAAGTACACCGTGATTGCGGCCCTTCTGGCAAAGAGGAGCGGCGGGCCGGTAAAGATCACGCTGAGCCGCGAGGAAACCTTCCTGGCCGTGGGAAATCGCCCCGCCGCCAACATGAAACTCAAAGCCGGCATTAAAAAAGACGGAACCCTCACCGCCCTTGACTTTGAATGCCTCGGCACCGGCGGAGCGTATCCCGCCGGCGGCACCTCCGGGGTAGACTGGCTGGTCCGTGATCTGTATCTATGTTCCAACGTCAGAACGAAGTCCACGGATGTCTATGTCAACGCCGGGCCCGCACGCGCTTTTCGTGCACCCGGCCATCCCCAGGGTGCCTGGGCGCTTGAACAGATGATGGATGCCCTGGCCGAAGCAATCCGGATGGACCCGGTTGAGGTTCGTCTGAAAAACATCCCTTCCGTGAGCCAGGGCAGAAAGGGCCAGCCTCCCTACACCACCACCGGTCTGAAAGAGTGCCTGAAGGAAGGCGCCGCCGCATTCGGCTGGCAGCAGGCGCGCAAGCAGATCGCTGAGTCCGGGAAAAAAGGCACTGTCCGCAGAGGCGTGGGGATGGCCGGCGCCCTCTGGGCCGCCGGCGGCGGTCGCCCCCCGTCTACCATCATTCTCAAGCTTTTTTCCGACGGCAGCGTCAATCTGAACATGGGCGCCAGCGATATCGGGACCGGCACAAAGACGGTGATGGCCCTTGTGGTGGCAGAAGAACTGGGGGCCAACCCGGATCTCATCCAGATCGAGCATGCCGACACAGGGACCACCCAGTTCGCCACGCCGAGCGGCGGCAGCAAGACCGTGCCCACGGAATCGCCCGCCGTACGTGCGGCCGCTATCGATGTGAAGCAGCAGCTTCTGGCGATTGCTGCCAGAGATCTCAAGGTCGAGGCCGATTCACTCGAGTTTAAATCCGGCGGTATCGTTTCAAAGACAGACCCTTCGAGAAAAATCAGAATCGCCGAACTCTCCGGACTCAAGCAAAGAGGCGTAGTGGTGGGCATTGGCTACCGCGGCCCCAATCCTGAAAATAAGATTGCCAATCCGTTTGCCGCCCAGTTCTGCGAGGTTGAAGTGGACTTTCGCACGGGAGAGGTCCGGATACTCCGCTTTCTCGGCGCCCATGACAGCGGCCGGGTCATGAGCCGGCTGACTTACGACAATCAGGTCTTTGGAGGGATCACGATGGGAATCGGCCTGGCCGCGACCGAGGCCCGCATTTTGGATGGGAACCAGACCGGCAAGATGGTCAACCGCAACTGGCATGACTACAAGCTCCCCACTGCCCTGGATGTCCCGGCAGATATGGTTTCCCTGCCCATCGATCTCGGTGACACCGAAGTCAACACAACCGGCGCAAAGGGTCTGGGCGAACCGGTAACCATCCCCACGGCAGCGGCGGTTGCCAATGCCGTGTACCATGCCACGGGCGTACGGGTCACAACCACCCCCATCAATCCGGTAAAGCTCTGCCGGCTTCTCGCAGGATAAAGAGAGGAGAGATAGGCCATGTTTCCCAGATTTTCTTACATTCAGGCAAAGTCGCTTGAAGACGCCATTCGTTTGCTCTCCGAAGACGGCGCCCGGCTCCACGCCGGCGGAACCGATTTACTGGGATGCCTGCGGGAAGATATTTTTGGTGCGAAAACCGTTGTCAGCATCAGCCGCCTGGCGCTCCTCAAGGGCATTGGAGAATTGCCGTCGGGAGGGCTTCGGATCGGGGCGCTGACAACCGTTGCCGAAATCGCCCGCAACCCGGTTATTCGGGAAAAATATTCCGTCCTTTCTCAAGCGGCTGCCGAGGTGGCAAGCCCCCAGCTCCGGAACCAGGGGACCATCGGCGGCAATCTGTGTCAAAAACCTCGGTGCTGGTACTACCGGGGGGAATTCAACTGCCTGCGAAAGGGCGGGGATCTCTGTTACGCGGTCGAGGGCGAAAATCAATACCACTGCATTCTTGGCGGCGATGGTTGCTACATGGTCCACCCATCGGATATTGCCCCGGCCTTGATCGCGCTGGACGCCGTCATCGAGATTGCCGGCCCCAAGGGCAAACGCAACGCGGCAATTGAAAGCTTCCATATGCCCCCATCCCGTGATTATACAAGGGAAACCACGCTCGAACCCGGAGAGATTGTAACCGACATTATCCTGCCGGCTCCGGAAGGGGGGCTCAGAAGCTCCTACCGCAAAGTCCGGGCACGTCATGCCTGGGACTTTGCCTTGGCCGGGATTGCCCTGGCAATTGTCTTCAAAGGGGATTCGCTAACGGATTGTCGGATTGCCTTCAGCGGCGCCGCCCCGGTTCCCTGGCGTTCAAAAGAAGCCGAGGACGTCCTCAGAGGAAACCGCCTCGATTCCGGCATCATCAGGAAGGCCGCTCAAGCGGCGCTGGCTGCTGCGGAGCCCCTGGCTCAGAATGAATATAAAATCCCGCTCTTTAAAGGCCTGATGGAATCAGACCTGGGCGTTCATCAGGTGTGACAAGCTCCCGACCTTGAGCCCGTCTTTCCGATCTTTGAAGTACCTGGCATTGATTTCTTCCGGCCCTTTGTCATCCACATACCGGAAGCCCATGGCGCGCAGGTCCCTCGCCAGCAAATCAGGATCGAAGAACGTTTGCCACGGCTCTCCGGCCGACCCCACTCGCCGGGCAAACGCATCAAAGACCGACCGCTGGGGAGGTGTCAGCAACGATGGCGAGATCATATAGTCGAAAACGACACCGCTTTCCTCCGGCGCCGATGCTATAAAGCGCAAGGTTGCCGTCACTGACCCAATCGTCAGGTATTCCGTTACGCCGAGCCATGAAAAGAATGTGCATTTGCCGGGATCATAGCCTGCGTCCTTTAGCCCCTCCGCAAGTGTCTGTGTCTCAAGGTCGACCGGTGCGAAGGTGAGGTTGCCGGGGAACGGGATGCTGACCTCCTGAAGACGCTGTTGCTTCCAGGTTTGTGTTGCAGGATGGTCCACCTCGAAAACGTGGAGTTTGGTTTCAGGATGCGGATTTCGGTAGGCGAAGGTATCAAGCCCCGCACCTACAATGACATACTGGCAGACGCCTCGTTGTACACCGAGAGCGAGTTCATCCTCGGCGTAGCGGCTGCGTGCTGCTACGAAAGCCCGCAAGTAAGGCGAAATGCGCGAGGTTTCAGATAGGCGTGGATCGGCGCGCAATGCCGAAGCCTCTTCCCTGCCGATGATGCGGAGGGCCACTGGGTCATCCAAAATTCTGGGATCATCGAGGAGTTGGTGAGCTGCACGTCGGAGTGCAACGCGCTGTGCTGTAGGACTCGGCCGGCCTTTTTCCATGCAGGTCACCTTTTGTTTTGAGAATGATGTGGTGAGAAGAGCTGCTCTAGCATGATCCGCCGAGTGGTTATGGGACTTCACTGGACGATATCTCCGTAATTGAAAAAGGTGCCTTTGCCACTTCGTTTGACCGCAAACAGCGCCGCGTCGGCGGCAGCCAGGAGCCCTTCAGAGTTGTCCGCATCGGTAGGGAAGCTGGCGATGCCGCAACTGGCTTGAAGCTTTATGGCTTCACCTTGGCTGCTCAGATAAGCCTTGGCCTTGATCCGGGATTGGATTTTCATAGCCTTCCCCCTGGCATCATCTTGGCTGTGGCCGGGCAGGACAACCACAAACTCGTCGCCCGCATAAGCTACTGCATAAGAGGGTGGCTCAATGGCCGCGCGAATGGTTCCCGCCACTTCCTGAATGGCCCGACTTCCGTTCAGATGCCCGTAGGCATCCACAACGCTTTTGAAATTGTCCATATCCATGAAAAGGAGGGACAGAGAGGCTTGAGCGTTTCGTGCGCTTTCGATCAAACCCGGCAGAGACTGGTAAAGGAAACGCCGGTTATACAGCCCGGTTAAGTTGTCCCTCAGGGCTTGCTCGCGGAAACGCTGCTCGCTTGCCCGCAGGGCTTCCTCCGCTTCCACCCTCTTGGTGATATCCACGAGAGAAATCACCACCCGCGAGAGGGTATTTTCATGTTCGGCGAGCAACATGTACTGGGCCATAACCCGTTTGTGGTTGCCCTGTACGGTCTCAATGGTCATCTCTCTTTCGGGCAGGGCGGTACCCTGAAGGACCGAGAGGATGCCTTCTTCGACCATTTTTGAAAATTCCTGACCGACAACGACTCGCGGCATTTTTGTCCGGAAGGTGCGTTTATCAGTTGCCTCTAACAAACGGAGAAACGCATCATTGTAATCCACGGTTTTGACCATCTCCAAGCAACGCTGCAGTTCCTCCGGATTTCGTCGAAAATGGGTCTCCAGGTCCGAGATGCCGGATTCACGCAGCGATATAAGATAGGTCTTCATCTCCGAGACATCCCTTTCGATCATGGGCACCGGCGCAGACTGAAATAGAAGGCGGTAGCGTTCCTCGCTTTCTCTGGCGGCATCCTGGGCCTGCTTCAGCTGGGTGTGGTTTTCCACAAAGGCCATGACGCCCGACACCACTCCGGAATCATCCGCAATAGGGCTCAGATGAAAGCGGAGATGCAAACAGCGATCGGAATCCTGGATGCATGGATAATCACGAATGATGGTCTGCTTGCTTTTCCAACAGTGGAGGAAGTCCTCGCTCACTCCGGCTTCCATCAAAGCATCGAATTCGAAAATATTCAGGGCCTCAGGGCTCACGTGGGGCGGCCATGGCAGCATCTCCCGGATCTTGAAATTCATGCCGGTAACGCGTCCATCCGGGTCGATGGTAAAAATACCGAAAGGCGCACTCGCACCTAAGATTTGATTTCTTTGTTGAATGGCCTCCAGTGCGCTCTCAGCATTTTCGCACCTTTGCCTGAGCGTTTCCAACTCCGCTGTCTGGCGTTGGACGACCGACGAGGTTTCACCAGAGGTAAGAGGTGTATTTTCCATCCTGAAAATCCTTTCGCAGCTCAACGTATGAAATCCGGCAGAGGCGCTCGTTCGAAATCGGCAGGTAACCTCCCAATGGGTGTTTACCTGAACCGGAGACCCCTGTCGGAACAGCGATCATCTTACACCAATTTTCTGCTCGGAAGCCATAAATTTGCTGCGTCCCTGATCACCATCAAGGCATGATCTCCCCGCCGAGACGGGGTCTGGAAGGGCATGCTGCTCAGGGAGGAAGCCTTTTCTGGAGTGACTGGTGAGAGGGCGCCGTCTTTTCGTGAC